>JAUNFZ010000104.1 GCA_030524785.1 Eubacteriales bacterium | reverse complement strand
GCAACTCTTTTTTGTTGAACAATAATAAAAACAGGAGGTTCTTCATGGAAAATAAAATGACAAGGGCAAAAATTGAACAATTTCACGCAAGGCTTATAGAGGATGAAAAGAGCAAATCCACTATTGAGAAATATCTGCGGGATGTAGAATCCTTTTTCAACTTTGTTGGGGATGAGGCTGTAACCAAGGAGATAGTGGTGCAGTATAAAGAGCATCTGAAAAGGAATTACAAACCTTCCAGTGTCAATTCCATGTTGGCATCGATCAATCGGTTTTTCCGGGAGATGGGTTGGTTTAAATGCATCGTAAAGACGTTGAAAATCCAACGGGAGACGTTTCGCAATCAGGAACGTGAACTGAATAAAAATGAATATTTTCGCCTGCTGGAAACAGCAAAAAAGAGGAAAAATATCCGGCTGTATCTGTTGATGCAAACCCTGTGCGCTACAGGTATTCGAGTTAGCGAGTTGCCTTTTATCACGGTGGAGGCAATTTGGTCTGGGAGAGCAGTGGTCAGCTTGAAAGGTAAAACCAGGACTGTTTTGATTCCCTCCGCTTTGCGTCGGAAACTTAGTAGTTATGTCCGAAATAAGGGGCAAAAAAGTGGCAGCATCTTTGTGACAAAAAGCGGCAGACCTATGGATCGGAGCAACATTCTCCACGAGATGAAAGCACTGTGCGGCGAAGCGGGAGTGGACCGGAAAAAGGTATTCCCTCACAACCTGCGTCACTTGTTTGCCTGCCTGTTTTATCAGAAGGAAAAGGATTTAAGCCGTCTGGCAGACTTGCTGGGGCACTCCAATGTCAATACAACCCGCATCTATACCTGTGTCAGCGGTGATGAGCAGGAACGCCAGATTGAAGAACTGGGATTAGTGGTAGGGACAAAAGAAAAACCGCATAATAGACATTATGCGGTGCCAATATTTTAATACATACTCCTAAAGCCCTTAATTTCAACTATTATATCGCAAACAAGCAGAAAAAGCAATTCTAGAGAGATTTAATTTTTGCAGAAAATCGGTCATATTTTGTTTCATTTTTATTTTGCGCACAACAGCCAAACCGAGGCAGTGATAATATTTGCCTCGGTTTTAGTTGGTGTGCTTTTTTTGCGCCTTATGGCAGAAGCAGCTTCACAAATATATGAGACGGCACCGCATAATGTCTATTATGCGGTATTAATGAAGAAAACAAAGACAAACCTTTGCCCTAAGGAGAGTAACTATGACAGATAAAGAATTCAGGCAAATGAGTCGTGCGCAACAGCAGGAACCGCTTTTGGAAGTAAATAAAAAAAACAGGAGCCTGCGACGAATCGATATTCAGAAAATATGCGCTGGCTGGCGAAAAAAGGAAAGGAGGAAACAGAAAATAGTTTATGAAATGCCCTCCACAAAGCAGCTGGAGGCAGAATTAAAAAGAGTGAAATACCAGAGCCGCTACCATTGCGTTTTGCGCAGTACGATTTATACATTGATTGTTGTGGCGGCTATTGCGATTCTTGTGGCAACACTATGGCTCCCTGTTTTGCAGATATATGGGAATTCCATGAACCCGACCCTTCAGGATGGGGAAATCATCTTTTCTGTAAAGACATCAGAGTTTGAGTCTGGCGACATTATCGCATTTTACTATAACAATAAAATTCTCGTAAAGCGTGTAATCTGCGGCCCCGGTGACTGGATCAATATTGATGAGGACGGAACGGTATATGTTAATGAGGTCCGTCTGGATGAATCATATCTTGTGGAAAAAGCATTAGGCGACTGCAATATAGAACTGCCATTTCAAGTCCCGGACGGGCGTTATTTCGTCATGGGTGATCATCGGTCTACTTCCGTGGATTCCCGGAACACGGCGGTGGGCTGTGTGGCGGGTGAACAAATCGTTGGCAGAATCATTTTTCGTGTCTGGCCGCTGAACCGGCTGGGCCGTATGAAATAGGAAGGGGGATAAGAGTTGAATAAAAATATAATACGGGAAGCGGACAACTACACAAGTCGGCATCGACGACGCCGTATTTGGAAAAGAATCGTGGGAGGTCTTGCCTGTGTGGTGGTGTTTTGTACCATCTATGCACTGATTCTGCCCGCTATTACGATGGAAAAAAGCGGGTGCGACATTCCAGAGCATACCCATACAAATGATTGCTTTGATGAAAATGGGGAGCCGATCTGCGGCTATTCCGATTTTGTGGTTCATGAGCACGATTCCTCCTGTTATGACGAAGACGGCAAGCTGTGGTGTCCGCTGCCGGAGATTAAGGCCCATACCCATGACGCGGACTGCTATGCTGCGGCAGAGCCTGTACATACGCATACAGAGGATTGTTACACAAAAGAGCGTGGTGATCTGATCTGCACAGAGGAAGAAAGAGAAGGCCATACTCACAGCGTGGAGGCGGGCTGCTTTGATGAAGACGGAACGCTGATCTGCCAGGCCGAAGAAGAACCAGGCCACCAGCATACGGATGATTGCTATAGCTGGGAGCAGATATTGAGCTGCGGATTGACAGAAACAGAAACGGCTGGAGAGCCGGAGCTTGTGTGCGGAAAAGAGGAAATCATTCTGCATGAGCATACCTCCGACTGCTTTGATGAAAACAAGCATCTTATCTGCGGTAAGCAGCAGGTATTGGAGCATGTGCATGACCAGGATTGCTTCCAAACCGTGGAGGAACCGGTAGACCCAGAAGCGCTGACCGAGGAAGAACAGGCCCAGGTGGACGAGGTGATTGCCATGATCGATGCTTTGCCTACTCTGGAGGAGATTGAGGAAACGCTGGCGGCTTTTGAGGATGCTGAAGATGAGGACGGTTACGACGCTTATCTGACCAAAATCGTCACCCAGGCAAAGACAGCCTATGAAGCGTACTCTGCCCTGACGGAGGCCCAGCAGGCGAAAGTCACCAACGCTGCTAAGCTGATGGCGCTGGAGCCGCTGTGGTCGGCGCAAACGCTGGAGGATTTCCAGCCGCTGACCGATGACAGCGCTTGCGTGAAGAGCATTACCATCGAAAGCATCGTTGATGGTACCGCACCTTGGGACAATAACGATGATGCCGGCAATGACAGCAGTGCGGACAACAAGGTTGTCCGAACCTTCGATACCGTGACCTACAATTTTGAGGTCGAGATGGATTCCTATGGTAGTACCAGTTACAGCGAGGCGCGGGTCAAGCTGGAATTTGTCCTGCCGGTGACCGAGGAGCAGGCCGCCTTTGACCAGGGAGCTATGGCGTGGATGGACCAGACGGAGAAGTATAAGCCGGTGCTGACCACCGAGGAGCGCAACGGCGTCCAGTGTCAGGTCCTGACCTGTTATAAGCGGCTGTTGCCTTCCTCCGACCACCCATCGGTGGTTCCCGGCTCCTTCGGCGAAAATGTCACAGTGAATGTCAAGTCCATGAAGAACGGCGACACTTTCGCTCCTACCTTCAGCGCTGCCATGGAGTACGGCACGTGGTCTGATGAGAGCTGTCCGAAAGATGGCCATGGTGTTGAGAAACAGACTATCGCCGCAGACCCGATCACAGTGAGCGCCGCGCCGAAATACAACATTAAAATCAGTGGTGCATCTTCTTATAAAGGTACTTTTGACTTTTCCACCGGCAACGCCACAGCGCAAAATTACGGCGATGCCTATTTTACGGAAAACTCTCAAGTGGTAGGCCGTGTCACGAAGGTCGGTGTGGCCGTGGAGTTGTATAACGACAATGCCTCCAAGGGTTTTAAGGGCATTGAGCTGCCGGACGGCTCTGCCATCACCTTCGACTTAACGGTAGGCTCTGCTTATCAGATCAATACACCTGCTTCCGGCACCAGTTACAACC
>JAUNFZ010000103.1 GCA_030524785.1 Eubacteriales bacterium | reverse complement strand
CTGGTACTCTCTATTAATTTTCTCTTAGTCAACTGACAAAAACTTTACTCTATACCTTTTTGCTTTGCGGAATAGTAGGGATAACTGTCTATTCTGTTTATTGTTACTTTACCACACATGAGCATTAACAGCATCTTTGTCTTTCTGATTATTGGCGGACTTTTGCTGTCCAAAAATCCGGTCAGCACTGATTTCTTGCTGAACGTGGTCTTCTATATCCTCATCACGCCTGCTATCACCGTTGTGCTGGGGAAGATCATGCACCAGAGTGAAACCCAAATGACTGTCACGGATGCTTTGAAAAGAATTGATTCGGTGTTGCAGATTTCTCCTCTGAACTCTTCCGGGACACAGCATCCTGCGGACGCTTCCGTGGAACTAAGGAACGTCACATTCAGTTATGACGGGAACAAAAAAGCGTTAAACCATATCAGCCTTTCCATACCCGAAGGAAAAACCGTTGCCTTTGTAGGGCCATCCGGCGGAGGGAAATCTACGCTGGCCAATATGATGGTCCGCTTCTTTGACCCGCAGCAGGGAGAAGTGCTGATCGGCGGAGCAAATGTAAAAGAAATTCCCAAGGAAGAACTGATGGAGCACCTATCTTTTGTGTTCCAAAACTCCAAACTTGTCAAAGGGACGATTCTTGATAATGTGCGAATGGGAAAGCCTGCGGCTTCGGAGCAGGAAGTGTTAAAAGCCCTTAAACTGGCGCAATGTCAGGATATTATTGATAAATTTCCAAACGGCATCCATACCATGATCGGAACAAAAGGAATTTATCTCTCTGGCGGTGAACAGCAGCGAATTTCCATTGCGCGAGCCATTCTGAAAAATGCGCCGATCCTGATTATGGATGAGGCAACGGCGTTTTCTGACCCTGACAACGAGAGCAAAATACAGACCGCTATGAAGGAACTGGCGAAAAATCATACGGTAATCTTGATTGCCCACAGGCTGTCTACCTTGAAAAATGCTGATTGCATCTACGTTCTAAAGGATGGAAAAGTTTGCGAAAGCGGCAATTTTGAAGCCTTGAACAGCCAAAATGGTGTTTTCCATGAAATGTGGGAGGAGTATCAAAAATCTGTGGAATGGAGGGTGACAACCGCATGATCAGAAAATTACAGAGAAGATTTGCCCTGTCTGAACAGGGCGCAAAAGATACTATCGTTGGAAGTCTGGAAAGCGCCTTCCAAAACCTGATCTTTTTATTTCCGGCAGGTTTGTTGTATATGCTGTTTATGGATCTAAGCGCAGGTGAGGGACGAAATCATGCCGCGACATATATCATCGGATGTGTCATTTGCCTGCTACTGATGGCAGTCTCCACATGGTTTCAATACAATGGCACCTATCTGGAGACTGGCAAGCGCCGGATTGCCGTTGCAGAAAAACTACGGAAAATTCCGTTATCCTACTTTTGGAAAAAGGATTTGGCAGATTTGACTTCCTCCATTATGAATGACTGCACGGTACTGGAGAAAAGTCAGTCCCACTATGTCTGCTCTCTTGCCGGGTCGGTGATTTCTACCACGCTGATTGCCATCGCGCTCCTTTTTTTCGACTGGAGGATGGCTGTGGCTGCTTTATGGGTGCTTCCGATTTCTTTCGGCATCATCGGCTTTTCTTCCCGTGTCCAGAAGATGCTTTCCCGAAAAGCATCCCAGGCGCAGATCGAATTCGAAGATGCGGTTCAGGAAAACATAGAAACCATGCGTGATTTGCGCGCAAATCATGGGGAAGAAAAGGCCTTTGCCGGGCTGGAACAAAAAATCCGGCAGGTGGAGAAACGGTCCATTCTTACAGAATTTGGAATGTCCTCTTTCATAGCCGCCGCAAGTCTGGTTTTGCGGCTTGGCATTGCAACCACCGCACTGGTGGGGATCCTGTTGCTGCTTCAGGGGCAAACGGATCTTCCAACCTTTTTCTTCTTTTTGCTGGTGGCTTCCAGGCTTTATGATCCGCTGGATGGCGCTTTACAGAATCTTTCAGCCATTATTTCCACAAATACCAACATTCAGCGCATGAATGAAATTCTGGATCATCCCATTCAGGTTGGAAAGCCGCAGCTTACAAATCAGGGCTACGATATTCGATTTGACCATGTGAGTTTTGCCTATCAAGGGGAAGAACGTGTACTAAAAGACGTGTCCTTCACTGCAAAGCAAGGAGAGGTGACCGCACTCGTTGGTCCTTCAGGCGGTGGAAAAACAACGATTTCCCGGCTTGCTGCAAGATTTTGGGACGTAGATGGGGGAAAGATCACCGTCGGAGGCATGGACATTTCCGAAGCAGACCCGGAGGCATTGATGTCGCTCTACTCCATCGTATTTCAAGATGTGACACTGTTCAATAATACAATTCTGGAAAACATTCGAATTGGTAATCCAAAGGCGACTGATGAAGAGGTGATTCAGGCGGCAAAGCTGGCAAATGTGGATCAATTTGCCAAGAAGCTACCGGAAAAATGGGACAGTATGATCGGCGAAAACGGATGCGAGCTGTCCGGCGGAGAACGTCAGAGAATTTCGATTGCCAGAGCTTTTCTGAAAAACGCACCAATCGTTTTGCTGGACGAGGCAACCGCATCCCTGGATGTGGAAAATGAGACCTTGATTCAAACTGCGCTCTCCCGCCTGATCCAGAATAAAACGGTGCTTGTCATTGCCCATCGGATGCGCACAGTAGCAGGAGCGAATAAAGTCATCGTCCTGGCAGACGGAACCGTTCGGGAAGAAGGGGCGCCCAAGGAGCTAATGAAGAAGAACGGAATTTTTGCCCGGATGAGCGCTCTGCAATCAGAAAGTGAGGAATGGGCAATCTCTTGAGATATCATAGAATAATAGCGGTGAAGTTCCTATCGGGAGACTCACCGCGATTATTCTGTATTGTTTTATTTCAAAGGAATATTTACCTGCGCTGCAGCCAAACGGTGAAATAAGCCGTTTTGTTTCAGAAGCTCTTCAGGCGTTCCCATCTCTGCGACACGTCCCTGATCCAAGACCACCACTTGATCGACGTTTGCAATCGTCCGCATACGGTGCGCAATGACCAATACCGTTTTTCCCTGAAGCAGCACAGATAAGGCCTGCTGGACCAGATTTTCATTCTCTGCATCCATGGAAGCCGTCGCCTCGTCCAAGATGACCACCGGCGCGTCCTTGAGGATCGCCCGGGCAATGGAGATGCGCTGCCGCTCGCCTCCGGAGAGGGCGCAGCCATTCTCACCGATATTGCTGTGATAGCCGTCAGGCAGACGAGATACAAACTCCTCGCATTGAGCCGCTTTGGCTGCCGCCAGCACTTCCTCATCTGTCGCACCTGCTCGGCCAAGACGGATGTTCTCCATGACGGAATTGTCAAAGAGCATCACATCCTGAAAGACGATGGCATAATTCTTAAACAGTGTCTCCGGCTCCACAGTCGTCACATCCACGCCACCTAGTAATACCTGACCGGCATCTGCGTCCCAGAATCGGGCTGCAAGACGAGAAACGGTAGATTTTCCACTGCCGGAAGGACCTACCAGTGCGGTGATCTGCCCCTGCTTTGCCACAAAGGACACCCCATCCAGCACGGGTTCCTCATTGTACGAAAAAGAAACATCCTTAAATTCTATGTCGTACCCATTATTCTCGCATACGGTCCGCCCTGTTTGTTCTACAGTCGCTTCCATCTCCTTGGTGCGTTCAATACTGACAAATGCGGAAAACAGTTCTGCCATCAGCATAAAGCAAGAGCTAAAGGGTTCGTAAACCCGTCCGGCCACCAGCAGGTAGAGGATAAATAGATTGACGGACAACGCATTTTGTGCCACCAACATACCACCCACCAGCAGAACAGCCACCAGACCAAAGCGCACCGTCAACTGTGCCAGTGTCACA
>JAUNFZ010000040.1 GCA_030524785.1 Eubacteriales bacterium | reverse complement strand
CCCTCATCCACCGGCCACACTCCGGCAATCGCGTTCAGCATGGTCGATTTTCCGGCGCCGTTTCCGCCGATTACCGTCACAAAATCCCCTTCGTTCAGGACAAGGTCTATTCCGGCCAGCGCCCTTTTCTCATTCACCGTTCCGGGATTGAACGTCTTTTTGATTCCCACCAGTTTAAGCACGACCGGCACCTCCCTTTTTCGAAATCTTTGTAAAATATTTTCCTTTCAGGTACGGCACCGCCAGGAATACCGCCACCACCAAAGCCGACAAAAGCTTGAGGTCGTTGGAATTTAAGCCCAGCCAGAGCACGAACTGCAGCACCAGATAGTACACGATGGCTCCCAGCGCCACCGCCGCCAGTTTTCCGGCAAAATTGCGGGCAAAACGGCCAAACAGCACCTGTCCGATAATCACCGCGGCAAGGCCGATAACAATGGCGCCGCGCCCCATATTCACATCCGCAAAGCCCTGATACTGGGCGTAAAGGCCGCTGGCAAGAGCTACGATGCCGTTCGACAGCATCAGCCCGATGATCTTTGCGCTGTCCGTATTGATGCCCTGGGCCCTGGACATATTCTGATTGGAGCCCGTGGCGCGGATTGCGCAGCCCAGCTCCGTTCCGAAAAACCAGTAAAGAAGGGCCACAATTACAATGATAAAGATTGCCACCACAAAAATCGTATTTCTGTAGACAGGCACTCCCTTGATATTGCGCAGGGAAACGATCAGCGGATATTTATCCACACTGATCGCCTGATTTGCCTTGCCTCCCATAATTCTCAGATTGATGGAATACAGTCCAAGCTGTGTAAGAATACCGGAAAGGATCGCCGGAATCCCCATAGCCGTATGAAATATCCCGGTGACAAGCCCGGCCGCCATACCCGCCAGAAACGCGCACAAAAGCGACACCGGCGCGGAAAACCCATTCAGCATCATGATGACGCAGACTGCGCCGCCGGTACACATGGTACCATCCACCGTAAGATCTGACAGTTCAAGAATCCTGTAGGTGATGTACACTCCGATCGCCATGATTCCCCAGATCAGCCCCTGGGCGCATGCGCCCGGAAGCGCGTTAAAAAGTGTTCCAATATTCACAGCTCTTTCCTCCTGAAAAAACGGGTAAATCCCTCAATTCTGTAAACGCAAAGGGCTGCCGCAGGCCCGCAAAGACGACATTTCCTCTTTGCACCCGCGACAGTCCGTCACAATATTTCTTTTTCTTATGCCTCAGTCTCGGTCTCGCTTTCCGCTTCCTCCGAAACAATTGCCTCGTATCCGTCAGGAATGGTTACGCCAAGGGCTTCGCATCTTTCCGGAACGTATTTCTTAACAAACTGCGGAGCAAATTCCACCGGCATCGTGCTGACATCAGCGCCGTTTACAAGAACGTCGTAAGCCATCTCGCCTGTCTTGTAGCCGATATCATAGTAGCTGATGGAAAGCGTTGCAATACCGCATCCCTCGCAGATACCTTCCTCACCTGCAATAATCGGCACGCCTGCCGGCTCGCAGATGTTGTTGATAATCTCGGTATTGGAAGCAGCCGTATTGTCTGTGGGAACGTAGAGAGCGTCACACTCCTCCGCTGCCGTCGTTGTGATGGACGCCAGATCGTTGGAATCTGCGAATGTGTATACGTTGCAGGTAACGCCGGCTTCCTCAAGGGCCGCTTTTACCGTATCTGCCTGATATACAGAGTTCGGCTCAGCCGAGCAGTACAGAAGGCCTACCGTCTTTGCATCCGGAAGCAGTTCTGCGAACATGGCTGCCTGCTGGTCCAGCGGAGCCAGATCGGATGTACCGGAAATATTCATGCCTGTGGAGCCTGTCCATTCTTCATCAGGAATGTCAAGCGCTACGTTATATACAGAAATAGACGTTCCGAGAATCGGAATATCCGCCGTAGCCGCCGCTGCCGCCTGCAGGGAAGCCGTTGCGTTTGCCATAATCAGGTCAACGTCTTTCGATACAAACTGGTTTACGATGGTTGCGCAGGTTGCTGAATCGCCGGAAGCGTTCTGCTCGTCAAAGGAAACGCTTTCGCCCAGCTTATCTGTCAGAGCGTCCTTAAATCCTTCTGTAGCTGCATCCAGCGCCGGATGCTGTACCAGCTGGCAGATACCTACTTCATATGTAGCGTCCTCAGCGCTTACCGCTGCGCCAAGAGCTGCCGTCATGGACAAGGCCATGCCTGCTGCAAGCACTTTTAACATTGCTTTTTTCATTGTTGATCTCCTCTTTTCTCCAAGATAATTTATCCGATGCTTTAGCGATTTAAAGCACGTTAGTAAAACTATACACCCAAACCGCCCAAGCGTCAAGAAAAACTTTTGCCGCAGGAAGCACGAAAGGCCCTTCTGCGGCCTTTTACCACTGCAGGCTGTCCTGTTCGTTTCTGCGGCTTCGAAGCATCAGCTCGCGCATGGCGTCCTTTGCTTTCTTTCCCTCAAACAGTATTTTATTTACCTGTTCCGCAATCGGCATCTCCACGCCGCATTTTTTCGCCATGGCAAGGGCCGCCTTCGCTGAATAAACGCCCTCCACAATCATCTTTACCTCGTCCATCGCCTGCTCCATCGTATAGCCCTTTCCAATCAGATAACCGGCCTTGCGGTTGCGGCTGTGAACGCTGGCGCAGGTGACAATCAAATCCCCGATGCCCGTAAGGCCGTAAAAAGTTTCCGCCTTTCCGCCCATGGCGACTCCCAGGCGCGAGATCTCCGCAATGCCCCTGGTAATCAGCGCCGCCTTGATATTATCTCCGTAGCCAAGCCCGTCCGCCATGCCCGCCGCCAGGGCGATGACATTTTTAAGCGCTCCGCCAAGCTCAATTCCCAGCATATCCGGGCTGGTATATACCCGGAACACAGGACTGATAAAAATATTCTGCAGATACTGGGCCGTCTCTTTGTCGTGGGCGCCCACCACGCAGGTCGTGGGGAGTCCCCGGCCGACTTCCTCGGCATGGCTCGGCCCTGAGAGCACCGCCGTATTCACTCCCGGCAGTTCTTCCTCAATGATATCCGTCAGCGTATCGAGAGTGCTTTCCTCCACTCCCTTTGCCACATTGACAACAATCTGACCTTTCTCTACAAGCCCTTTCATCATTTTCGCAGTGCTTCTGGTATAGGGCGAAGGCACCGCCATAATCAGCACATCCTTATCTTTCGTGACTTCCTCAAGGCAGTCCGTAAAGCGAATCTCCTCTGCCAGATGCACGCCGGGAAGCTTCGATTCGTGCTCCCTTTTTTCCTTCAGCATGGCGATCTCCTCTTTGATGACCGACCACACCGATACGTCATGTCCATTGTTGTGAAGCAGCACGCTGAGGGCAATGCCCCAGCTTCCGGCCCCGATAATGCCAATCTTCGCCATAATTTACCTCCTTTATTCCCTGTTCTTCTTAAACAGATACGTCTTTCGCTCCGTTTTGGAGATCAGACGTTCAATATTTCCCCGGTGCTTCCAGAACGCCATCGCCGCCAGCAGAAACGCCACAAGATACATCTCGTTCAGATACCGCTGGGCCATCCCAAAGTATCCAAGCTGGCCCAGAATAGGCAGTTCAATCAAGATCCCCACGTAAACAAGCAAGGACCCCAGGGATACATAGTGAGTGAGAAAAAAGACCGAAAAAAACGTGATAATTCCGCAGACCGCCATCACAGGATGCAAAGACAGCACCAGTCCGGCGGTGGCTGCAATCCCTTTGCCGCCGCGAAAGCCCAGGTAAAAGGGGAAATTGTGCCCGAGGATCACCCCGGCGGCGGCGTAAAGCTCAAGAAGCGGCAGAATATCCTTATGGTCGCCGCCAAAGATAAGCTTCACGGCCCACACAGCCAGCACGCACTTTAAGCAGTCCCCCGCAAAGGTCATAATTCCCGCCTTCGTTCCCATGGTGCGGAGCATATTCGTGGTTCCCGCATTTCCGCTCCCGTGATCGCGTATGTCGATTCCATGCATTTTTCCAATAATATAACTCGTCTGAAAAAGTCCGAATATATATCCAATGGCAAGACAGATCACACGTACTCCCATTATTTCTCCCTTTCTTTCCGCTCCCTGATAATGAATTTCAGCGACGTCCCGCGGAAGCCAAAGGTGTCGCGTATCTTGTTCTCCAGATAACGTGTATAAGAAAAGTGCATCAGTTCCTTGTCGTTTACAAAAATGACGAAGGTGGGCGGTTTCACCGACACCTGCGTAATATAATAGAGCTTCAGCCGCTTTCCCTTATCCGAGGGCGGCTGCTGCAGAGCCACCGCCTCCGACATAATCTCATTCAGCACGCCCGTGGCCACGCGCATGGACTGATTTTCAATAATCATATCGATCATGCCAAAAAGCTTCGGCAGGCGCTGGCCCGTCTCCGCCGACACAAACATAATCTCCGCGTAAGGCATAAAGGACAGGGTTTCCCGTATCCGCTGGGTGTACTTGTAAATCGTCTTATCGTCCTTCTCTATGGCGTCCCATTTATTTACGGCCACCAGAATCCCCTTGCCCCGGTCGTGGGCAATTCCGGCAATTTTGGCGTCCTGCTCTGTCACGCCCTCCAGGGCGTCGATCACCACCACAACCACGTCCGCCCGGTCCACCGCCGTCACCGTGCGGATAATGCTGTAGCGCTCCAGCTCCTCTTTGATCCTGCTTTTTCTTCTGAGCCCCGCCGTGTCGATAAACACGTACTCGCGCCCCTCCCAGGTGACTGCCGTATCAATGGCGTCCCTGGTGGTGCCCGCAATGTCCGATACGATCACGCGGTTTTCCCCCAGCAGCTTGTTGATGATGGAGGATTTTCCCACATTCGGTTTTCCCACCACCGCAATGCGCGGGCGCTCATCCTCGTTCTCCTCTAGGTCATGGTCCGGGAAATGGCTCACCACAACGTCCAGCATGTCACCGATGCCCTGCCTGGACGCCGCCGAAACGGGGATCGGATCTCCGATGCCCAGATTGTAAAACTCATAGACGTCCGGCAGAAATTTTTCATAATTATCCGCCTTATTCACCGCCAGAACCACAGGCTTATGGGAGCGGCGCAAAAGGTCCGCCACCTTGGAGTCCGCATCAATAAGCCCCTGCCGCACATCCACAATAAAAATAATCACGTCCGCCGTGTCGATGGCAATCTGCGCCTGTTCCCGCATCTGCGAAAGAATAATATCGCTGCTGTCCGGCTCGATGCCGCCGGTGTCAATCAGCGTAAACCGGTAATTCAGCCACTCCACATCCGCATAGATGCGGTCCCTGGTCACTCCCGGCGTATCTTTTACAATCGAAATATTTTCTCCGGCAAGCACGTTAAACAGCGTGGACTTGCCCACATTCGGTCTTCCTACAATTGCAACAATCGGTTTACTCAATCTTTTTCACCTCATATTTCTGTACGCCCCGTCCAAAAGCTTCCTGTTCCTCCGAAAGCACGGCGCGCACGAAATCCTTTCCGCTTGATTGTACAATACAAGCCGGCGTTTGTAAAGCCGTCTCCAGTTCTTCCAGCGAGACGTCGTCCAGGAATACCTTCTCTCCGCTTCGAAACATGCTGCAGGTCAAAAGAAGTCTTTCCCCCAGGGGCTGCCCCTTCAGGGCTTCCATAAGATCCTGTCCGGTCAGAAGGCCGGCCACGGTGATGCGCTCGCCAAAAAAACGGTTTTCCACCGGATATACATGCACCTGCACGCCGGGGAATTTCTCCTGTATGAGCCCTGCGGCATGGGAAATATAGGGAGCCGCCAAAATGCCCGTGGCCACGGATACCTCCAGACGGCGTCCGTCCCCCGTCCTTTCCCTGACGGCTTCCTTTGTCTCGTCCAAAAACAGCCGCAACATTCCCACGCCGTTTTCAAGCTGCAGATAGCCGTCGTAAGTCTCCTTCGGCGGAAGTTCTCTGCCCGCCAGCAGATACCATTCGTCCCCCGCATGGATAAAATGAGTGCCGTACTCCTGATAAAGCTTTTTCTGCCAGCAGTGTATCGTATCAAGCACTCTGCAGGCGTCCTCCCGGTCAAAGGGCGTCAGCGGGTAAAGCCCGTCCCGGTACTTTGTAAGCCCCACCGGAACCACCGACACGCTTGCAAGCTGCGGGATATACTTTGTCAGCTCCCGAATGGAGTTTTCCAGCTCCTCCCCATCGTTAATCCCCTTGCACAGCACAATCTGCCCGTTCATCTCAATCCCGGCCTCCGCCAGGCGGTCGGCCTTCTTCAGCGCGCTGCCCGCAAAACGGTTATTGAGCATCCTGCACCTGAGCTTGGGGTTCATGGTCTGAAAAGAAATATTGATGGGCGACAGATGGTAGCGTATAATCCTTTCCATATCCCCGTCGCTTAAATTTGTCAGCGTTACGTAATTGCCCTGCAGAAAAGAAAGCCTGCTGTCGTCGTCCTTGAAATAGAGCGTTTCCCTCATTCCGGGCGGCATCTGGTCAATAAAGCAGAAAATGCATTTATTGCGGCAGGAACGGTAATCGTCCATAAACTCGTTCTCAAATTCCAGGCCCAGGTCCTCCTCAAATTCCTTTTCTATCTCGATCTCCCACTCCTCACCATTCGCTTTTCGTATGAGGACGGTCAGTTCCTCCTCGTTGCAGAGATAGCGGTAATCCAGGATATCCTTTATTTCTTCACCGTTGACCGAAAGCAGCTCGTCCCCCGGCTCGATCTCCATCTCCCAGGCGATGCTCCCCGGAGCAACTTTGCTGATGATATGCTTTTTTTCTTTCATTGGATTTATGCTCCTTCTTCGCTTATCATACTAAATCCGCCCCGCACTGACAAGTTCTTTTTCCATAGAAATCCGACAATTTTCTTGACGTACCGTTTTTTTGCCTCTATACTGGTTATGTAAAATAAAAGTAAATTTTTTCGGAGGTTCCCATGCAAGATAAATTTGACTCGCTGCGTCACGCTGTCCCGATTGCGCCGCTGAAAATCGCCGCTTTGGAGGGCTGCCGCAGTTTTGCTGAACAAGTAGACCAACATCTTGTGGAATACCGGCGCAGCAACCCGACGCTTTCTGCCGACAGCCTTGCCTACAAAGGCTATGCAGCAGATACATACCTTATCAACTGTGCCTGCCCCAGATTCGGAACGGGAGAGGGAAAGGGCATCATTACCTCCTCTGTACGCGGAAGCGATCTCTTTATTCTTGCGGACGTTACAAACTACAGTCTTACCTACAAGGTCTGCGGATATACCAATCACATGTCCCCGGACAATCATTTTCAGGATATCAAACGTATTATCTCTGCCAGCGACGGAAAAGCGAAGCGCATCAATGTGGTGATGCCCTTTCTCTATGAGGGACGCCAGCACAAGCGCTCCACCCGTGAATCCCTTGACTGCGCGCTGGCGCTTCAGGAGCTGGCGGAAATGGGCGTCACCAATATTCTGACCTTCGACGCCCACGATCCCCGCGTGCAGAACGCCGTTCCCCTGATCGGGTTTGATACGTTCATGCCCACCTATCAGTTTTTGAAAGCCATCCTTTTGTCAACGCCGGATTTCAGAATTGACAGCGACCATCTGATGATCATCAGCCCGGACGAGGGCGCCATGAGCCGCGCTGTTTATTTCTCCACGATCCTCGGCGTAGATATGGGGATGTTCTACAAGCGGCGGGACTACTCCACCGTTGTCAACGGAAAAAATCCGATTGTGGAACACGAATTTCTGGGAGACTCTGTGGAGGGCAAGGACGTGGTTATCGTAGATGATATGATTTCCTCCGGCGAAAGTATGCTGGATGTCGCCAAGCAGTTAAAAGACAGAAACGCCAAACGCGTTTTCGTGTGTACGACGTTTGGCCTTTTCACAGACGGTTTTGATAAATTCGATGAATTTTACAACAAGGGCTATATCAATAAAATCATTACCACAAACTTAAACTACCGCGCCCCGGAAATTTTTGAAAAGCCATATTATCAGGAGGCGGATATGACCGGTTTTCTGGCAAGCATCATCGATTCCCTGAATCATGATGTCTCCCTGGAGCACGTCATATCGCCCACGGATAAGATCCACCAGCTTCTGGCAAAAATTAACGCCTGATTCCAGGCGTCCGAGTCCGGAAATCAACGCCGGATTCCAAAAGCAACGCTGGATTCCAGATTCAACGCCTGATTCCAAGAAACGCGGCCAGATTTCCGCG
The DNA here is from genome assembly GCA_030524785.1 of Eubacteriales bacterium. Taxonomy (GTDB): domain Bacteria; phylum Bacillota; class Clostridia; order Lachnospirales; family Lachnospiraceae; genus Marvinbryantia. Next base: position 20,054 of record JAUNFZ010000040.1, on the reverse strand, counting down.
CTTTCCATGGGAGGCGCGGTGAGAAAACAGAACATCCGAATTGCAGCAGGTACATATGTCGGTGACACTGATGTGCTCCGGCAGGATACCTGCTTCTTTTAACACCGCCACATTCGCTTCCCAGAGATTTAACTGATACTTTCCATTCTCTTTTTTATAAAAAAGCCGGCTGTGATCTTCCGGCGAAAAGTATTCCGAAAAAAGTTCGATAACGTCTCCGCTCACCTCGTAGCAGTCCTGGCAGATGGAGGGGCCGATCGCCGTGATGATATCTTCCGGCCGGCTTCCATACTCCCGCGCCATCGCTTCCACCGTAACCTTTCCGATTTTTCCCACGGTTCCTCTCCAGCCCGAATGAGAAAGCCCCACGGCCCGATGCACCGGATCCAAAAAATACAGGGGCACGCAGTCGGCATAGAAGGTGGCTAAAACAATCCCCGAAACGTCGGTAATCATTCCGTCCACATCCGTATAATCCCGCGGGCGCAGAAAGCCCTTTCCCCTGTCCTGTTCCGTAATTTTCCGCACATTTACCGTATGCGTCTGGTCCGAAAATACCAGGTCTTTTGTTGAAAATCCGATTGCTTTGGCGATCCTTTCAAAATTTTCCCGCACGTTTTCTTCCCGGTCGCCCCGGGAGAAGCTCAGATTCATGCTGAAAAGTTCTTCTTTGCTAACGCCGCCAAGCCTTGTGGAAAACCCGTGAACCGCCCAATCCTGCGCTTCAAGCCTGGGGTACGCAAGCCATACCACGCCGTTTTTTTCGTTTATCTTCAATACTTCTGCGCCGTCCTGGCATTTTCTTATCATTTCCATCTGTTTTCCCCGTCACTTATCCCCAAAATGCATTTTTTATATGCGTCATTTCACTGCCGTTGATCCCCACCACGTCAAATCTGCAGGGCGTATCGAATCCAAGGCCGTGCTCCTTCAGATAATACTGCGCTGTCCGAAAAATTCTCTGCTGCTTTCTGGCGTCCACCGCCTCCAGCGCATCGCCCAGCCTCCTGCTTGCGCGGTATTTTACTTCCACAAAGACAAGGTATTCCCCGTCCCTTGCAATCAGGTCGATCTCGCCGGTCCTGATGCGAAAATTGCGCTCCAAAACCGTCATCCCCAGACTCTCCAGAAATAATTTCGCCTGTTCCTCGTAATTCTTTCCAACCGTCCGTTTGTTCAAGCTTTCCTCCGTATCCTTTAGACAACAAATCTTTCGATAAAGGACGCTCTGTGGATTGGCGAGGGGCCGTATTTCCAGAGCGCGTGTATGTGGGCGGAGGACCCGTAGCCCTTATTGGCGGCAAAGCCGTACTGGGGCATCAGCTTGTCGTATTCCCTCATCAGACGGTCCCTCGTCACTTTTGCGATTACGCTGGCCGCAGCGATGGAAAGGCTTTTCGCATCCCCTTTGATGATGGGAACCTGAAAGATTTCCACCCCGGGTATGCGCACTGCGTCATTTAAAAGCACATCCGGCTTTACCCCGAGATTTTCAATGGCCTGGCGCATTGCCTCGTACGTGGCCTGAAGAATATTAATCTCGTCAATTCTCTGGGGAGACGCCATGCCGACGCCCACCGCAAGAGCTTTTTCCATAATCTCCCCGTAAAGCTGCTCCCTTTTCTTTTCTGTCAACTGCTTCGAATCATTCAGATAACGGATCCGGCAGTTTTCGGGAAGAATGACCGCACCGGCCACCACCGGCCCCGCCAGCGGCCCCCTTCCGGCCTCGTCAATTCCGCACACAGCTCCCCGGCCTGCATACTGCCTCTCGTAGGCCGTCATCACATCAAGGCGGCGGTCCTCCTGTTCCTCCTTTTCCAGATCCCGGCGGATTTTCTCCGCCAGCGCGCAGACGCCCTTCCGGCTGTCCTTATCGCACAGCGCCGCCAGGCGAAGTTTTTCCTCCCGGTCGGCCTTCCTGATTTCGTCCTTTATCTGCTGAATACTTTTTTCTTTCATCTCAATCCCCCAAACCGTCCGCCGGCACGGCAACGTCCTGTCCCGGTCGTCGGCGCCAAAACCTGTCCCGGCCAGCGACGCCAAAAGCCTGTCTCTGCCGGCGGCTATATCGCCGCCTCCGGAAATTCCAGCGTAATCCTGCCAAGCTTCCCGCTTCTGAAATCGTCCAGAAGGAACGCGGAGGCCTTTGCCAGATCAAGCTCCCGGCCTTTCTGCAGGCATCCCCGGGCCTCTGCAATCTTCTCCAAAATCTGAAGCGGGGCGGCGTCTTCTTCACATCCATACCGGGCGTTTAACGTTCCCGGATAATGGTGAATCAAAAACTGAATCAATTCCAGCGCCAGCTCCTCCGTATTTAAAATCTCGTCGCGGATGGAACCCGTCATGGCAAGCCTCATTCCCACGGCCTGGTCGTCAAACTTGGGCCAGAGGATTCCCGGCGTGTCCAGAAGCTCCACTTCCTTATTCATCCGAATCCACTGCTTTCCCTTGGTGACCCCGGGCCGATTGCCGGTCTTTGCGGAGGCTTTCCCCGCAAATGTATTGATAAAAGTAGATTTTCCCACGTTTGGAATCCCGGCGACCATCGCCCTGACCGGCCGGTTTTTGATTCCCCGCCGCCGGTCCCGCTCAATCTTTTCTCTGCACGCCTCCTGAATCATCTTCTGAAGGGAGGCCATGCCGCTTTTCGTTCTGGAATCTATGTTGACCACAAAATAGCCTTTTTCCTGAAACCAGGCCGTCCATTTTTCATTGTACCGCCCGTCTGCCAGGTCCGCCTTGTTCAGGATAATCACCCTTGATTTCTGCTTTCCCAGTTCATCGATATCCGGATTGCGGCTGGAAAAAGGGATTCTGGCGTCCACCAGCTCGATGATCACATCAATCAGTTTTATGTCCTCCTGCATCATACGTTTTGCCTTCGTCATATGACCAGGATACCATTGATAGTTCATTTTCCGCTCCTTTAATGAATCAGTCCAAATGACTTTGAGGGAGAAATCCGAAGCCAGACCTTCCCCTCGATGTAGTCTGCATTTACCAGGCCAATGTCCGCATACCGGCTGTCCTCGCTGGCATTGCGGTTGTCCCCCAGCACAAAGTATTCCTTCACCCCAAGGGTGATGGGGTCGCTGGCAAGTCCCGCGTTGTTCATCGCCGGATAATCCGTTTTTTCCAGGTAGACCGTACCATTGATATAGATCATGCCGTCCTTGATCTGAACCGTCTCCCCGGGCAGGCCTATCACACGCTTGATATGCGTATGGCTCGTCTCGCTTCCGTTTGGCTTAAAAGCAATGATATCGTTCCTTTTCGGGTTCCCGACACGATAATCCAGGGTGTTCAGCAGCACTCTGTCGCCGTCCGCCAGGGTAAGCTCCATGGACTGACCCACGTTGGTGCGCGCCTGTCCGAAAAAATATATCAAAACGAACGCAAACAGAACAACCACCGCAATCTCAAATGCCCACAGTGCGGCCGCGCTGAGTTTCTGCCGGAGCGTTCTCTTTTCCTTTTGTCTTCTGCGGGTGCCTCTTACCGCTTTTTTCATCACAAATCTCCTACTGTAATCGTGTGCAAAAAGGGCTGTCAAAAGACAGCCCTTCCCGGTATCGTTATCTTACCAATTCTTTTACTTTCGCGCTCTTACCGGAGCGGTTTCTCAAGTAGTTCAGTCTTGCACGTCTTACTTTACCGCGCCTTACTACTTCCACCTTTTCCACATTGGGGGAATGAAGCGGCCATGTCTTCTCAACACCGATCCCGTTAGAATTCTTTCTTACCGTAAACGTCTCGCGGCTGCTTCCGCCCTGCTTCTTTAATACAGTGCCCTCAAATACCTGAACACGCTCGCGGTTTCCCTCTTTGATTCTGCCGTATACCCTTACGGTATCGCCCACGTTAAACTGCGGCGCTTCCGCTTTCAGCTGGGCAGCCTCAAGATTTTTAATAATCTCCTGCATTGTGTGCCTCCTTATTCTTTTGGATGTTCATAATACGCTTTCGTAACAGAGGACCATCTCATTTTCTCACAACGTAGATAATTCTATCATGCCGGTTCAAAAATTGCAAGCAAAATTTGCAGAATCACGCCTGCGGATTTGCTGGCCGGGTTCGCAGGGCCGCGCCTCCGGGTTTTCAGGCCGGGTTTGAGGGATCGATCACTCCTCCGTGTCCTGCTGCGCCGTGTAATCCGCTTCCTGGGCAGCTCTGGCGGCTGCCTCCAGAGCGTCCTCCGCCGTCTCTGCAGCTTCCCTGGCGATATCTTCTGCCTGCTCTGCGGCTTCCTTGGCGATATCTTCTGTCTGTTCTGCGGCTTCCGTAGCGGCGTCTTCTGCCTGTTCTGCCACCGCTTCGGCAGCGTCTGACGTATCTTTTACTTTCTCCGAGACTGCCTGGGCAATATCGTCCATCTTTTCTGTGGCCGCCTCCGCGATATCCTTTGCGTGTTCTACCGCCGTCTCCGCAATATCCTTCGCTTTTTCTGCAACGGTCTCTGCTATATCCTCCGCATGGTCTGCGGCTGTTTTCGCCATATCCTCCGCCTCGGCTCCCATCGACTCCGCGGCGTCTGCAAATCCCTCCGGCAGTTTTTCCTTCAGCGTTTTGATTTCCTCCTGAAGGGCTACGATCTCATTGCAAAGATTGTTGAGCGAAATAATCTGCTCTGAAAATTCCCCTGCATTGTCTTTGTGCGCTTCATAAAAGGCCTTTCCGAGAGCCGTGTATTCTTCCTCCACCTTTTTCTTCTTTCCAAGAATCTTTGTCTGGAGGCCTGCGATTCCCGCCACTTCTCCCGTCTTTTTTACCACGTTCTGAGCCAAACCGCCCAGCGTCTTTGCAAAATCTTCAAACATCTTTCTGTTCTCCTTTCAGCATTTGCTTTTCTTTCTCGGATAAATCGGCCTTTTCAAGCAGATCCGGACGCCATTTTGCCGTTCTGAGCACCGACTGTTCCCTGCGCCATTTTTCCACATTCGCATGGTGGCCGGAAAGCAGCACCGGGGGAACTTCCTTTCCCCGCCAGACTTCCGGCCTGCTGTACTGGGGATACTCCAGCAGCGAATCCTGAAACGATTCAAACTCCGCCGAATCTCCGTTGTTCAGCACGCCCTTCACAAGCCTTGAGATGGTGTCGATCATCACCATGGCCGGCAGTTCGCCGCCGGTGAGCACATAATCGCCAATCGACACATAGTCTGTCACAATTTCCTCCAGCACCCGCTCGTCGATTCCCTCATAGTGGCCGCAGAGAAATACAAGTTCGTCTTCCTGCGCCAGATCCCGGGCCATCGCCTGGCAAAAAGGCTTCCCCTGGGGCGTGAGGTAGATCGTGCGAAGCCTGCGGCCCGCCTGCTCCTCCACCGACTTGTAAGCACAGTACACCGGCTCCGCCTGCATCAACATTCCCGCTCCTCCGCCGTAGGGGTAATCGTCTACCTTATTGTGTTTGTTCCCGGCAAAATCCCGGATATTGACTGTATTCAGCGAAAGGATTCCTTTTTCTATCGCCCTTCCTGTGATGCTGGTATGCAGCCCGTTTTCGATCATCTCGGGGAACAGTGTCAACACATGAAATTTCACCTATAGTCCCTCCAGCAGATGGACGGTCATCGTCCCTTTTTCCAAAGATACTTCTATAATACATTCTTTTATGTTCGGTATCAAGAGCTCTTTTTTATTTTCTGCCGTTACCACGTAGACGTCGTTGGCCCCGGTGCGGATTACCTCTGTTAAGGCGCCCAGAAAACTTCCGTCCTCATCATAAACCTTCAGTCCAATCAGATCACAGAGAAAATATTCTCCGGGAGCAAGCTCTATGGCATTATCCCTTGTGACCAAAAGCGGGCACCCTTTATATTTTTCCACTTCATTAATACTGTCAATCCCCTTAAATTTCAGGATGACCATTTGCTTAAAAAACTTTACCTGTTCCACCGAAAGAAGTACATTTCCAGCGGCTGTCCCGGCAAAAACCTCCTTAAGCTTCTTAAAACGTCCCGCATCATCCGTGGTCGGGTATACTTTCACCTCGCCCCGGATTCCATGGGTGGAAGAAATCACTCCCACCTGAAGATATTGTTCCATAGGGTTTTCTCCATTCTGCCGCCCCAAAAGGGGCGGCGCAAATTGTCATTGGTGTGTCTATTATACCCTTCTTTGGAACTTTTGGGTAGTCCCTTTACTTCCTTTTTCTGCGGCGGCGTCCCAGCACTGTTCCGGCTCCGGCCATTACGGCGGCACACAGCATCGCTACATACCATCCAATCGGCGTATCGTCTCCGGTCTTTACCTGGCTCTTGGTCGCTTTTTTCGCATCCGTTCCTGCCGGACTTTCCGTGGTCTTTTCTGTCTCCTTAGGCGTCCTTGGATCTTCCATAGTTACCACAGGCACGTTTTCAGGCTTTTCTCCTGCCGGCACCGTAAAGGTTACCGGATCTGCCAGCTCGTAGCCGTCGGGCGCCTCTGTCTCCACCAGCGTATATTCTTTGCCGTTTTCAAGAAGTCCCTCTATCCGGTAAGCTTCCCCGCTGCTCGTCAATTCAAGAACCAGCGCGTTTCCGTCCCGGATTTCAAGCTTGGCTCCCGCCAGCGCTTTTCCTGTCTCCTGGTCTACCTTCAGCACATCCACCTGGGTCATTTCATCGCGCACCGTAAGAATATCCTCAGCTTTCGAGGCCGCCGCCCCATCCGAGATCTCCTGGATGTTTCCGTCTGTACCCATGATGATGGTAAAGGGTTCTGCCAGGTAATAGCCCTTCGGCGCCTCTGTCTCTGTCACCAGATACTTCTGGCCTGCAATCAGCTTTCCGACCAGTCTTTCTTTCGCATTGGAAGCCGTGATTCCTGTCAGGGCTTCCCTGCTTCCGTCTGCAAAGGTTCCCTCCGCAGGCGAAATGCTGAACGCTGCTTCTCCAAGATCCGCATCAATTGCATTTCCTTCGCTGTCCGTCTTCTCAAGCTTCAGCTCGATCTGCGTGTCGCTCACTTTCAGGATATGCGTTTCCTCAAAGGCCCTTTTCGCCTCCGGATCCGTAATCGAATCCGCTATGATATTTCCATAGGCGTCCAGCTTGAAGGTGATTGCCCCGGCAAGCTCGTAGCCATCCGGCGCTTTCGCCTCCGACAGCGTGTATTCCTTGCTGTTCTCAAGGACTCCCTCTATCCGGTGAATCTTCTCGCTGCTGGTCCAGCTTGCGACCGTCTCATCGCCTTCCCGGATTTCAAACTCGGCTCCTGTCAGCGCTTCTTTGGTGTCAGCGTCTACCTTCAGCACATCCACCTGGGTGATCTTGTCGCGTACCGTAAGGACGTCATCAGCTTTCGAGGCTGCCGCCCCTTCCGAGATTTCCCGGATGGTTCCGTCCTCACCCATAATGATGGTAAAGGGTTCTGCCAGGTAATAGCCCTTCGGCGCCTTTGTCTCCGTCACCAGGTATTTCTGACCTGCAATCAGCTTTCCGGTCAGCTTTTCCCCGATATTTGCGGCTGTGATTTCTGTCAGCGCCTCTGTGCTTCCGTCTGCAAAGGTTCCCTCCACAGGCGAAATGCTGAACACTGCTTCTCCGCGCTCTGCTTCGATAGCCTTTCCTTCGCTGTCCGTCTTCTCAAGCTTCAGCTCGATCTGCGTGTCGGTCATTTGCAGGATACCGGTTTCCTTAAAGGCCTTTGCCGCCGCCTGGTCCGTAATCGAATCCGCCATGATATTTCCATAGGCGTCCAGCGTAAAGGTGATCTCCCCGGCAAGCTCGTAGCCATCCGGCGCCTTCGTCTCCGACAGCGTGTAGCTGTTTCCTGCAATCAGGTATCCCGTAAGCGTGAGCGGCTCGTTCGCCATAGAAGTCCAGGACAGTCCCTGGCCCTCGGTATAACTCAGGCTATGTGCGCTGTCCGCCGGCACTCCCGTAAAGGCAAATTCGCTGCCTTCGGCAGGCTTTAAGGTAAACTTCGCGCCGTCCAGGCTGTTACCCTGCGTATCGTATTTCTGGATGGTCACCTGGTTCTTTTCGTTCTCGATCCTCTGGTCACTCAGCACCTTCACAACCGTGCCGTTCTCTCCAATCACGATCTCCCAACTGTTGTCCGGAGATACCGCGTAGCCGTCCGGAGCCTTCGTCTCCTTCAGAATATAGGTGCCCCAGGGAAGATTTTCAAAGGAAAGTGTTCCATCCTCTTTCGTAACTGCCGGGTTGCCCTTGCGGTCCTCAGTTGTCTTTGTTCCGTCAAATACTTCGGTAAGGAGGTCGTCTTCGCCATAGGTATGGTTCGCATCCCCGTGTTTCTTGTACAGCGAGAACTCTGCCCCTTCCAGGGGTGCCGCTTCTGACGTCTCCGGGTTCTGGGCCGCTATCTTCTTCACGGTGATGATACCTGGAATCCGTTTGTCCGAGAGCAGGATCTTTGTGGCGTCGTCTCCAGCGTCGTCCCCGGCGTCTTTGCCTACCGCTGCGCCGCCCTCGCGCAATACTTCATCTTCGCTGCCGCTCTCAAACGCTTCTGTAAAGGTGCCGTCCGTCTTTACCGTAAAGGCGTACACCAGTTTTGTGTCTCCCGCGTTTTCCGGCTCATAATAGCCTGCCTGCAGGTGCTCGTAGAGCCCGTAGGTCTTGCCCTGCACCAGTGATGTGGCCGGGAAGGTGATGGTTCCGTTGTCCTCTGTCGTAAGCGGACCTGAAATGCCCGCTACGTCCCTCTCCTCTGTCACAGTGCCCGCATCCAGCGTGATCTCCTTTACGGTAAAGGAAATTCCTGCCTGGGGCTCGTCGTCCGTATAGTCAAACTTCTGCAGGCTGATGCGGATCGGATCATTCTTAAGCGTCAGCGCGTCATTGTCTTCTGAAATGCTTACCAGGCCGGCAGCAGAGATGGATTCGCCGTCCTTCAGGCGCGTCGCACTATAGCCATCGTCGCCTTCCGTCACAATCTTTCCGTCCTTATCCACCTTAAAGGTGATGTTCAGGCTCTGCGGCAAAATGTAGCCGTCCGGAGCCGTTGTCTCTGTCAGGATATACGTATTGTCCGCAACCAGCCAGCCCTTCAGCACCAGATTCTCTGTCTGGGACGTCCAGGTGAGCTCTCCTGCCGCTTCGTTGTAATTTGCGTTGAAGCTGTCAAAGCCGTTGGTATCCCTGGTATCCGCACCTGCAAAGGCAGATCCTTCAGCCGGTTTCAGGGTAAGCTTCGCGCCGGACACTGCCGCAGCTTCCTCGGTTCCATCCGCAGCGGTTGTAATGCCTTCTTTTCCAAACCCGATCTCGATGGGCTCATCCGCGATCTGGATGCCGATATAGCCGCTGTCGCTGTCTGTTATCACTTTGACATCCGTCCGCTCGTCCCCAACCAGTTCCACGGTTCCGTCCGTCGCTACCGTGAAGGTAGCCAGATCCGCCGTCTCATATCCGGCAGGCGCTTCTTTCTCCGTGATTTCATAGGTATTGCCGGCAATCAACTGGCCCTTCAGGGCGTTGTCATCCGTCGCATCAGTGCCGCTTATCACTTCGATTCCGTTGCTGTTCTTTGACGGGTCGGCAAAGCTTGAGCCATTATCCGGCTCCACCAGGAATTTTGCTCCGGCTACCAGCGTCGGCGTATCGGCAGTATCCTGCGTGCTTATCTTTGCAAGGCCAAGGGCGATCTTGCTGTCACTTACGGTAATCGTAAGATTCTCTCCCTGAGAGGTCTGCTCCTGGCCGTCTGCAATCGGGATAATATCTCCCTGATCTCCAAGCTTAAAGGTGAAGTCTTCCGCCAGCTCGTAGCCATCGGGCGCCTCTATCTCAGACAGCGTGTAGATTTTCTGAATCTCCAGGATTCCCTCTATCGAATGAGCTTCTCCGTCACTCGTCCACTCATGAATCGGCTTGCTGCCCTCCGTGATTTCGCTTCCTTCCCAGATTCCAAGCTTGGCGTTCGCCAGCGCTTCCTGTGTCTCTTTATCTTCCTTCAGCACATTCACCCGGGTGATCTTGTCGCGCACCGTAAGGACGTCCTCAGCTTTCGAGGCCGCTGCTCCATCCGAGATTTCCCTGATGGTTCCGTCTGTCTCCATGATGATGGTAAAGGGTTCTGTCAGGCAATAGCCCTTCGGCGACGCTGTCTCTGTCACCAGGTATTTCTGGCCTGCAATCAGCTTTCCGGCCAGCCTATCTTTCGCATTGGCAGCCGTGATTTCTGTCAGCGCCTCTGTGATTCCGTCTGCAAAGCTTCCTCCCGCATCCGCAGGCGAAATGCTAAACACTGCTTCACCGCGCTTTGCTTCGATAGCGTTTCCTTCGCTGTCCGTCTTTTCAAGCTTCAGCTCGATCTGCGTATCGGTCATTTGCAGGATACCGGTTTCCTTAAATGCCTTTTTCGCCGCCTCGTCCGTAATCGAATCCGCCATGATATTTCCATAGGCGTCCAGCGTAAAGGTGATCTCCCCGGCAAGCTCGTAGCCATCCGGCGCCTGCGTCTCCGACAGCGTGTAGCTGTTTCCTGCAATCAGGTATCCCGTAAGCGTCAGCGGAGTATCCGCCACAGACGTCCAGGACAGTCCCTGACCCGCCGTATAGCTCAGGCCATGGGCGCTGTCTGCCGGCACTGCCGTAGAGGCGAACGCGCTGCCATCAGCGGGCTTCAAGGTAAACTTCGCGCCGCTCAGGCCGTTACCTTCAGTATCGTATTTCTGGATCTTCACCTGGTTCTTTTCGTTTTCAATCGTCTGGCTGCTCAGCACCTTCACATCCGTGCCGTTCTTTCCAATCACGATCTCCCAACTGTTGTTCTCAGGTACCGCGTAGCCGTTCGGAGCCTTCGTCTCCTTCAGGATATAAGTTCCCCAGGGAAGATTTTCAAAGGAAAGTGTTCCATCCTCTTTCGTAACTGCCGGGTTGCCCTCGCGGTCCTCAGTTGTCTTTGTTCCGTCAAATACTTCGGTAAGGAGGTCGTCTTTGCCATAGGTATGGTTTTCCTCCTCGTGCTTCTTATACAGCGAGAACTCTGCCCCTTCCAGGAGTACTGCTTCTCCTGTTTGCGGATCCACATCCTTGGCCGTTTTCGTTACGGTGATGGTGCCTGGAATCCGTTTGTCCGAAAGCAGGATCTTTGTGGCGTCTTGCGAATCGGGTTCGCCTACTGCCGCGCCGCCCTCGGATGATACTTCAGCGCCGCTGCCGCTCTCAAACGCTTCCGTAAAGGTGCCGTCCGTCTTTACCGTAAAGGCATACACCAGTTTTGTATCATCCGCGTTCTCTGGCTCATAATAGCCTGCGCGCAGGTGCTCGTAGAGCCCGTAGGTCTTGCCCTGCACCAGTGATGTGGCCGGGAAGGTGATGGTTCCGTCGTCCTCTGTCGTAAGCGGACCGGAAATGCCATCTACGTCCTTCTCCTCTGTCACAGTGCCCGATGCATCCAGCGTGATCTCCTTTACGGTAAAGGAAATTCCTGCCTGGGGCTTGCCTTCCGTATAGTCAGACTTCTTCAGGCTGATGCGGATCGGATCATTCTTAAGCGTCAGCACATCCTTGGCATCTGAAAGGTCTGTCAGGCCGTCGACAGTCGACTCCGTTATCTCTATCTTTCCGTCCTTATCCACCTTAAAGGTGATGTTCAGGCTCTCCGGCAAAATGTAGCCATCCGGAGCCTTCGTCTCTGTCAGGATATACGTATTGTCCGCAACCAGCCAGCCCTTCAGCACCAGATTCTCTGTCTGGGACGTCCAGGTGAGCTCTCCTGCCGCTTCGTTGTAATTTGCGTTGAAGCTGTCAAAGCCGTTGGTATCCCTGGTATCCGCACCTGCAAAGGCAGATCCTTCAGCCGGTTTCAGGGTAAGCTTCGCGCCGGACACTGCCGCAGCTTCCTCGGTTCCATCCGCAGCGGTTGTAATGCCTTCTTTTCCAAACCCGATCTCGATGGGCTCATCCGCGATCTGGATGCCGATATAGCCGCTGTCGCTGTCTGTTATCACTTTGACATCCGTCCGCTCGTCCCCAACCAGTTCCACGGTTCCGTCCGTCGCTACCGTGAAGGTAGCCAGATCCGCCGTCTCATATCCGGCAGGCGCTTCTTTCTCCGTGATTTCATAGGTATTGCCGGCAATCAACTGGCCCTTCAGGGCGTTGTCATCCGTCGCATCAGTGGCGCTTGTCACTTCGATTCCGTTTCTGTTCTTTGACGCGTCGGCAAAGCTTGAGCCATCTTTCGGCTTCACCAGGAATTTTGCTCCGGCTACCAGCGTTGGCGTAACATTTGTATCCTGCGTGCTTATCTTTGCAAGGCCGAGGGCGATCTTGCTATCCCTTACGGTAATTGTGGTATTTGTTCCCTGAGAGGTCTGCTCCTGGCCGTTTACAACCGGGATAATATCTCCCTTTCTTCCAATCTTAAAGGTAAAGTCCTTTGCAAGCTCGTAGCCTTTCGGCGCCTCTGTCTCAGACAGCGTGTAGGTATGGCCCACAATCAGGCGGCCCTTCAGCGTGGCTTCTATATTCCTGCTTGTCAGATTTTCAATCACTGTATCCGTCGATTCACTGCCGTCTCTCTTTTCGGAAGCAAACTTGCTGGTTCCCACCGGAGTAATCTTAAACGTCGCAAGATTATCGTCAGTCTCTATGCTGTCCGTTCCCTGCACACCGGCATCGGCTTTCAGGAGAGATACTGTCACCTGCGGATTTGGTACTTTAATCGTCGAGCTATGGCCATCTGCTGTATTCACGATTGTAATCCTATTGTCTTTTGCCGCAAGCGTACCTTCTGGATCCACTTCAAAGGATACCGCATGATCCATCGGGATATACCCGAGGGGAGCCGTTTTCTCATAAAGATAATAGGTGCTGTTTACGTGCAGTGCTCCCAGAAGCTCATATGGATCCGTCCCAGAGGTCCATTTTGCCACAGGAGCTGCGTCCTGATTCGGCTTATTAGTTGCAGTATTAAAATCTTCTTCTTTATAGATCTCCAGCTCGGCTCCTATGATGGGATTATCTGCTGTATCTGTTTTTTTAATCAGCGTTTTTAACTGCGTATTGGTAATCGTTGCGCTCAGGCTGCCATCCGCCGCCTCAGTAACCTCAGATTCTTCCTTTCGGAATCCAACCGCTGAATCAGAAGACGGGGAATTGCCGTCGGTGTTTACCTCCTCTACTTTGTAAACAACTTCCTTTTTCTCAGAACCGTCTATATAGTATTTGGGAAGTCCTTCAAAGACGGCCACCCAAGCCTCGGCTTCACGGTTTCCGGTTGTTACGCCGTCCACTATTCCGTCCAGCGTTACCATTACATTTTGATTCTGGGCGAAAGGAATCTGTGTATTACCATCCTTCGTAAAGGCTTTCACCTGCAGCTTTACCGACGGCTTACTGTCGGGATAAGGAAGAAGGCCATCCGCCATCTTCCAGTCTTTCGTCACCCGCAGCGTCACCGTCTCCAGAGTGTTTGTGATCTGCCAGGAATCGTACTGTACTTTCCCATCATCAGTATTAATTTCTTTATTTTCCGAAGAATAGGTAACCTCGTATGCATAGGGCTGAGTTTGGGCATACCAATAGGTCTTGCCGTCTATTTCTACTGTGCTACTCTGTCCGCTGATTGCCGTCTCACGCACCCTGTACACATATTCAGTGCCGCTGGGACTGTGCTTAGGCAGATTGTAGCACGAAACTTCTTTATCCTTCGTGGTATCCCATACACTTTCAAGCCCAGGTACTTTCTTGTAGGCAGTATCTTCTTCACCCTCAAGTTTTCTCTCAAGCTGCACGTAGATCTTCTTCCGGCTTACATAGGGCAAGCTTTTGCTGTCATCCCAATCTTTTGTTACCGTAATGTTTATGGTATCCTCAGCTTTCAGCTCATTGGTAATCGCAGAAACTCCATTTGACGTCTGGCCTGAAACCGTCCACTTACTGCCATCCGGCACAGTATAGGAATCTGTTCCATCCGCGGATACAGCCGTCCCCGGCGTCACCGCAACGGTGCCAGTGCTCGAATCACCAATGTTATCCTTAATCGCCGTTTCCACTACTCTGTATTCATAGTGCTCCCAGGCGCCGTTAGCACCTGTTTTTCCCCCTGCCGGGAGTTTGTCAAAGGTGTATTCTTTCGTTGTTCCGCTAAGTCCTATAAAGAAAGACTTATTCGTCCCTTCCGGCAGCGAAATGCCATTTTCGGCCATAAATTCGGCCATCGTCTGCCACGTGCTGCTGCCTTCTTTTCTCACCTGCAGCAAAACTTCTATGTTCATACTGCCCAGCAGAGTTTCGTTCACTCCAGACCAGGTTTTTGTCACCTTTGCTTTAGTGGAGAGGCGGTTTGTTATTTCCTCCATTGTCGCCTCTACAGGGTCCTCTGTTTCATCATGAACCCCTTTCATCTCGGCCGTCTTTTCACTTTCCCCATAAGGATAATCGCCGTCTATCTCGATCGGGCTCTCTTTTACATAATAAATCCAGGGCGTTCCGTTCGGCGCATAGCGCTCCAGGTTTGAAATTATGTAAGTCCATTGGTTGCCCTCTGTGGAACCACTCCAATGGAAATAAGGGTCAGTCAATGAGGCACTAGAACTGAGAGGAACCACCTGCTCATCTATACCATTGTCCTCGCCGGGCTGCTCGTCCGCACGCCGATACAGTTTAAGATTATGTTCTAAAAAGTATGTCGCATCGGGACGTGTGGAAAATGCATTGCTGTAATCGTCCCATTTCTTTGTACCGACGAGGGTTATTTTTTCATTCCTGGTATAAACATTTTCAAAGCTTACATTCAGGTCCTCCGGATTGGTAAAGCCACTACCATCTTTTTTCTCCACGGTAAATTGAAATTCTGCCGAGGCAAGTACTGTTGAATCTGTTCCATTGACATCCGTATTTGTTACTGTCCCATTCACCGTCGCCGTCACGGTCACATCTCCCGCATAACCGTACACAGCTTTCTCCACCACCCTGTATTTATAGGGCTGCAGATTCGGCGCGTAATACAAAAGACCATCAAAGGTGACCTGACCGGTCTCTTTTCCACTATTTTTATCTTCCTCCAAATCTCTAACGTGGAGCGTCTTTGTGCTGATATCCTCCCATTCAGAGTATACCGGATTGCCATCAGCATCCGGATCTGTTTTCTGATAGCAACGCTGGAGCACATAGTCCGCCTTCGGATTCGGATATAAATTCTCCAACTCATCTCCCGGAATCGTCCATTCTTTCTTTACGGTAATCTCACCGACATGCGTCGTGTCATAAACGTTCGTCACCGTAAACGAATTGGTCACGGGGTTGCTCTCATATATCAGATTGTAGAGTTCCTCCTTGGGCGTCACTTCCTGTATGGTGTAATTATACTTTCTTCCAAGGGCATCGTATTTTTTCAGGGTTACGGTTTCATTGTTAACTTTCCCTTCTGTAAAAGAGTAAGAAAACTCGTTCGTGCCCTCAATTCGATCATCAGTGGTAAAGGTATGCTCTGCCACCTCTACGGATTCCGACGCCACCAAATCACCCTTGTTTTCGTCTTCTGTCGAAGCATAGTTATAGCTCCTGTACAGTTTAAAGGTGATTTCTGGAAAGTCCTCTGAAGGAAAGCCTACCGGAATATTTTTCCATATCTTTTTCGCTTCAATCGTAATGTCTTTCTGCTGGCGATTCAGGAAATATCCGCCCTCCACCAGCACTTTCTTTCCGTCGCTGGCCGTCAGCGAGCCACCCTGAGCTGCTTTTACCATCTTATCATAGGTTGCGTAAAATTCTGTGTCCTGGTAGTCGAAGTCCGCGGCATTTACGTTCATCCCTTCGGCTGCATAGTAAATAATCTCATGGCCGTTCTCATCATATTTGTCCAGATTTGAGAACGTACATTTCCATAAATAATCCGGCGCATGCAGGTTCGCCGCAATTTCCGGTGAGCTAACTGCAAAATCCTCATCCGTCTCCCAGGCATGGCTGCGGTATCCGTCGTTCACTGGAGTATCCGACTCCCTCGTAGTGGAATCCATCTTGTAAAGCGTCAGGTAGATGTCCGGACGGCTGCCGTTCCTGAAGTTCTCGGTATCCAACCAAACCTTGTGGAATACCACGTCCTTCGTCGCCCGTCCGGCGTTCGTCACCGACAGGGACTGCTGGTCGTCAAGGTCACGCACCACATCCTTATAGCTTTCCTCGCTATAGTCAATTTTATAGTCCTCATTCTCGGCTTTCTTGGCAGCGTCTGCATCTTTCCACTTTTCCTCTACTTTGTAGTGAATTGCCTTTCCTATCGAGTCGTATTTCGGCAGTTTTTCATAGACATAGGTAAGCGTCTCTCCGGATTTCAGAAGCGTCCCATCATCTCCTGTTCTCTGAACCGTCTGCGTCATCGGAATCACCACAGGATCTCCCGTTACAAAAGAAGTATAGGTAATCGCATCAGCCGTATACCAGCCGCCCTCGGACGATGTAACATCACCGCTCAGATAGTTCGTGGCATCCGTATAAAGGACAAGCTCTGCTTCCGGACGGTTTTCTTCTCCGCCCAGATCCAGCCAGGTTTTATTCACCGTCACGTCCACATAACCGATTCTGCTGTTGGTAATTGTCCAGACGTCTTCTTCTTCGTCAAGGGTCCACGGTTCGTATGAGTACTCGATCCTATATACATATTTATTTGTGGCGATCAGATTGTCAGGCAGCGTGACTGTTGAGCCGTCCTCATTGGGAACCTCGCCGCCGCGGCTATATGTAGTTCCGGACAGTGTGATGGATTCCTCCCGGATTTTTATATTCTCTCCATTCCCTGAAGCCTCCCAGTTAGGCTGAGAAATCTCAATCACATTCCACCAGTTATGATCTTCCGTAATATCGGCAGAACCGATATCGTGGATGCCATCCGCATCTTCATAATACGCTACTGCGTGGACGGCGCCTCTGTAGTTTATATCGCCGTCGTCATTCCATTTCTTCTGTACCTTGATCTCATGCTTCTCCTCGGGGCCGATGACGTTCACCGCTTCCGCAGTAAAATCTCCGTTACTCTCCCGCCAGTAATTCATGTGGTCAAACACAAATTCTGCGTTGTTTTGAAGCTTCACCTCGTAAACCTCATAGTTATAGCGGTAGCCTTCGTCATCAAATTTGGGCAGGCCCATGATATCCAGGGTCCAGTTCATATTATCCTGGCGTCCGTTATTTTTTATCGTAACGTCATCTTTACCGTTCGCAGTGACCGTTTCCTCGGCACTTGCATCATACTGAAGCGTAACATTATTCAGGCAGGGGTTCCGTTTCATAGTAATCTTGCCATCCGCGCCCACCTCGTTGACTATCGTGTAAAGATTCACATTCACGATCGCGTCCTCGGGACCGTCCACCTGCTTACCGTTATCCATCCACCGTTTGATCACATGGTAATTGACCGTGCCAATCAGACGGTTGGTAATCTCCGTCGTGATATTTCCATATTCATCTGTCGTTGTTGTCTGCACAGACTCGTACTGTTCTCCGTTCATCTCAAAGGTGCTGCGCAGAGTTCTGTCATCCAGCATTACCGGATCACTCAACTCGATTTCCTGGGTTTCCCGGAAAGTAATTTCAGCTTCTTTCCACCGGTATTCATATTCTTTGCCCTGATCTTCTTCGTGTACCTCGTCACCTGCATAACGGGGCACCGAAATTTCCTCCGTATCAGAGAGAATAACGCTGGAGAATCCGCTCATGTTCGCTGTCTTAACATCCTCCCAGCCTTCGTCTTCTTTCTGTCCGTCTTTCTTCAGCCTTCTCTGAAGCACAAGGTCCACCGTCGCATGGGTCAGTACGCCCTGCTCCGCTCTGGCAATCCAGTTTTTGGTCGCCGTCGCCGTCACCGTCTCGGTACGCCGGTTACAGATTGTTCCGCCATTATAGACCGAGGGATCACCGATCTGCAGCTTTCCATCAGCGCCATAAATCACCTGCTCATATGGGTGGGTTCCGGAGCCAAGCGTCTCCTTCACCAGATAAACGTAGGCATACCCCTCCGGATCGTATTTTTCCAGCTGAATCTGCTCACCAGTAGTGTTATCCAGGAACTGGATGGTATAAGTATCCCGCGTTTTATCAAGAGCCGTCTGTACATTGCTGCCGCTCGCGCTCTGCACTCTGGATGCGGTTGTGTAATCATTTCCTTCTTTTTTCGTATACCGCCACAGCGTCAGAGTTCCGGTAGGTCTTCCCTCCGCATCCCCGCCGTCCAGCCATTCCTTTTCGGCGGTGTAGGTGGTTTTGCCGGTACGGGTAAGCTGTACCGTTCCGTTATTGTAGCATCCATAGGTTTCTTGTCCGAAGTTGGGGCTTGCCGCATTATCATATTCTATTTTGCAGCCGTCTCCATTATCCATTCCCGGCATCTGCACGTTTTCCGGCGCCACCAGGCGGTACACGATTTCCTGTCCATCTACCGTAAATGTGGGGACCTTTTTCGTCAGCGTAAATTCTGTGCCATGGCTGTCGCCCGAACTTTTGTTCGCCCAGTCGCCGGCGTCAAGCTGCACCGTACCAATAGACTCAAGCACGCCGTCTCTCGTTACCAACGCTTCCAGCACAAAGCCCTCTGGAACCGCCTTATCGATTACGTCGCCGTCCCGGCAGACCACATTCGCTGTATAGGTGGTATTCAGAATATTGATCAGAGTATCGCCTTTTTTCTCCTGCGTGTATCCGAGCTTACTGACATCCCCATCCTCCTTGATGGAATACGTCACATTAAACGTCGTTGGTTCCGTGGGTTCACTTTCATCTGTGCCGCCCTCCTGCGTATTGTCATTCTGTATATCGTCCTCCTGTATCACCTGAATCTTTGAAGGAAGATGCGATACGCTGTATGTATTTTTCGATGTGCCGGAGGAGGAAGTGCTGATCGTCGGCACTGAAGTCAGTCCAATCAGCGAAGCGTTTTTGTCTGTCAGAAGCTTCTCCTGCTGACCTTCAATCGTGAAATATATATGAAGGTATCCCGCGTCAACCAGATTCGGCCTGCTGACAGAATTGTTGTCATACCAAAGCTTTTCCAGTGTTGCCGTGCCATTATATTCCACCACCTCAATCTGCGGCGTTGTTCGAACCGCTCTGCTTCTCTTTAACATTGCCATCGCGGCTTCTGTCTCGGATTCTGACTCGGATTCCGTTTCCGATTCTGTCTCGGACTCTGTTTCAGATTCCGATTCAGTCTCGGATTCTGTCTCCGACTCCGTCTCGGTTTCGCTTTCCTCTGCCAGCTTAAGAAGCGTCTCCGGCACCTGCACAGGGGCTTCCTGGTTTTCCAGAGAAATCGCCTCTGCCACCCCCCCTTCTGCGGACAATTCTTCCTGTGCCTTTAAGGAGATCCGGTAAGATGCCTCCTGCTTCGCCGTTTTCGAAGCCCTTTTCGGCAGACGGAAGCGGTAGTTTAAGGTGTCTTCTCCATATTCCGATTCAAAGCGGACATTCGGATACTCTGAGCCGTCCGCCAGACATACAGAAAACAGCTCCGAAGCCTTTTCCGCATCCGGGCGCAGAGAAAGCGCCTCTGCATCATAGCGCAGAGTTCCCGTTACTTCATATTCTTCCAGCTCGTTTTCAAAGCGTGCGCGGGCCTTCCCGTTTTCGTCAAAAGATACTTTTCTCTCCGAGGTTTTTTCGCGCACATCCCCCTCAAAGGTATGTACAAGGGTTTCGTAGCCTGCAATCTCTTTTTCTTCTATCAGATATTCGATCGCCTGCCCGCCGTTCGCCGCGGGCAGTTCGCTGATCTGGTAAGTGTCCACATTGTCTGCGCTGTTTACCAGACGGGGGTCCCACTTGCTGTCTGTCAGCTTTGCTCCGTCCGCATAAACCTCAAATTCCATTTCTGATGAAGCGGGGCGAACGCCGTAGACGTCCTGCTCGTCCATCCAGACCACATCAAAATAAAGCGTGACATTTTCCGGCTCGGTCTCCGACTCCTTTTCCGTCTCGCTTTCGCTCTCGCTCTCACTTTCGCTTTCCGGCTCTGTCACTTCGGTACTCTCCGGCTCGTTCAGATCGGAAGATTCCGTAATCTGCTCGGATTCTGTTAAAATCACATCCGGCTGGGTTTCCGTCGGCTGTGCCTGGCTCTCCGGTTCTGATGTCGGCGCCTGTGTCTCCGGTTCAGATGTC
>JAUNFZ010000039.1 GCA_030524785.1 Eubacteriales bacterium | reverse complement strand
GGATGTTTTGGATGTTTTGGATTTTCTGTACTTTTCTTTTTGCTTTCTTCGGTCCATATTTCCCGAAGATTTCTGTAAAACACAACCACAAAATCATCTTTTTCTGTTCTGAATTCTACCTTACATCCAGCCGCATCACATAAATCCTTAATACGTTTGAGCCCGGTAGCAAATGTTTCCATATCCTTTGAATAATATAGGACACCTGTAATTACTTTATTTCTGCGAACTGCCTTTTTATTACCATCTAAAAATTCCTCTGGTGTATGACCTTTAGGGAATCCACCCGTTGTGTGAATTTCAATCCTATCTTTAAATACATCAATCTCGTTGCACTGATTATTATGATACAATCTGTGCCCATAAGAGTTAATGACTTCTTCCCGAATAGCTTCTATCGGTATTTCCGGCGTTTCCACTCGCTCAAGACCTATTATGTCCGCTTTCCAGTCCATTGCATCAATGATATACTGCTCGCACACCTCGCTTAACCCTATAATAGAACCTTTCGATGAATGTCTGTAAAAGTTACCTTCACATTTGTAGCAAACTTTGCCATCTGAACATCATTTGTCGTACACGGGCAAAACAAAGCAGCGCCTGCATTTAAAAGATGTATGCCGTCTTTAGCAAAGAGATCCAGCTTACCTAAAACTACCTCTGGATCATCAAAATCAAATTCGATTCTACCGGCGCCTTTCGCTTTCGCCAGATATGACTTAAATGCCGCCATATCAATATCTACTATCGTATACTCAGACATCTGTTTTTCCCAACTGTATCCCCCCTAGCTAAAAACATCTCTGAATACATTTCCTGCGACATAACAAGGTCATCATCTGCTTGTCTGATACGTGCAATATTATGAGCAAGATAGGGTTGCTGATCTCCTAAAAACTTTGCATATACTGTCTGCTTTCCACCTTCAAACATCGTAATCTTAATTTCCGGGAAAATAGACGGCGTAATATGGTTCTTTATCGCCTAACTTACTTTACGTAAAGTCTCGTCATTTATCACTTGCCCTAACACATCGCCATTATTTCTTACACCAAAATATAGCTCACCGAAACCATGCTTATTCAAAATAGCAACTATAGATGTGATAGCTTCTTTTAATTCACCAGTTGTTTTCTTGTATTATTTGTTCTGTTTCTATTCCAATATTTTATATCAAGACACCTGCCTTTACGATTTTCCTGAAGACAGGAAAATCGATTAAATATTTTTTGTTCTCTGCTCTCTTTACTGTATTTTATCGCCTTTTTCTCAGACCTTTTGCAAAAAAGTATTTGGATTCAGACTGTAACAATATACTACCTCGTCATCACTTTCTCCGAACAAATGCCTGAATTTCTCTAAATCCTGTCCGTCTTCTTCCGCTGTATTTCTGAATATCTCCACAAATCTCGAAAAATCTGTTTCTTCTTCTCCAATTTTAACAGCTCCCATCTTTTCAAACACATATTTACTATGCTGATTATTTGATGAAATACGAATCAGGAAATAATCAACCTTCCTTATCTCATATACTCTTCTGGCAAATAACCGAACTGCTTTTGGCGCTATTCCCTGATTTCTTTTATTTTCCAACAGATCAATTCCTATTTCTGGTGTTTTACTATTCGGCTGCTGTAATTCTATACTTCCACAATAATCCCCTTTTCTTGTAAATAATGAAAAAACGCTATCCGCATTATTTAATATCTGTTCCCACATCATATCTTTTGATATTGGATTCAAATACAGGGAAGCTTCCCCGTCCAATTGTCTATGCAGTTCTACATAATCACTTCTATCTGCGTCAGATATATTGCATATAATAAAATCTTCATCCAAGGCAAAAATTTTACGTTCTGTCACACTTGTCACACCCCCATCCACAAGTCAAACAACAATTCGATATTCCAAAACATGGCTCAAGAGTTTTCTTGGTTCTACCTTAAATTTCTTTGCAAGAGCCATGTATCTAGCATCCAATTTATCCTTATATTCTTCTTCTGCGGCTAGTTTATCTTCTTCCTTATGTAACAAAAATTCTGATAATCCATGTGGTTGAAAGCCCAGTTTTTCCATCAAATTTTGAGAAGCAATATTATCTGTATCTACCCTGCTTACAAACTCATGGCGATTGGAAATCTTCGCAACTGTTTCTAAATACATTTTTAAAGCACTATATCCATATCCTTGATGACAATAATCACTTTTAATTTCTATGGCAATCTCCCAAACTTTCCTGTTTAAATTCTTTACTCCGCAATATCCAATAAAAATGCTATCTTCCTTCTTTGCTATTGTATAGTACAGATTTTCCTCAGATAAATATTCCTGCCATAATTCATTTCTAAATTCCGACTTTGCAAAAGCAGATTTCATATATGCATATTCTTTTTTCAGTTGATAATATGGATCCTTATCACCCTCAATGGCTTTTCTCAAGATTATGTCAGAATTTTCACAAAGAATATTTTTATCAAATAAAGATAAATCGTATACTCCTCCCAACAATGCTGCATCTTCCTTTTCTAAATAGTTGATTTCTTCTAAAAGCTCTTTTTCTTTTGCCTCTATAACCCGAAGTATCTCCTCTTTGCTTATTACTTTCTGGCCCTCTCCGTTAAGTTTTTTCAAAATATCTATTTCCTCAAGAAGCTGTTTTCTCTCTATTTTACTTGCTATTTCTTGCATAGGCATATTAATATCCCCTCAAAAGAATCATTTGTCCTGATATGTCTCAACATCGATCATTGGCTTCATTTATACATAACTCAAAACATTGTTTCCCACCTACGCTTTTTATTTTATCTGATACATCTTCAAAGCCTTTATCTAACATTCCTTTATAGTCCTGAATATACAACATACTGTTATTTACGATTTCATCCTCGGCATCCATGTGGAAATTTTTATCATAAAATTGATTCGACAGCCATTAGCTATTACAATATCATTTTCTGTAAGATATTCTTGTTCTAGAGATTCTTTTTTGCTTTTTATTGCTGGTTGGTCAACCGCAAAAGAAACAATTAAACCCACCACAAAAATAATCCTAAATACGCCAATCGGATTATAAAACAATTAAAATCTTATGCCGGGTCTATGGGATTCGTTAAAAACTACAACCCTTATGTTGCATACAGCTCCATGCCCTACACGCCTCCACCAATCCGGAGATTAAACAACTTTATGTCAATGGACATTTCTGTTATGTTTTCAAGTTTGGCATTATCACTAATGGTGTAGATATCATTCGCCACATTTCCTTTTACACCAAGGACTTCATGGCATCACATCCCGATGTCTGTGTTGACCCAAAATCAGATTCGCCGTGCAATGATAAATGTGCCCATGATTCTAAGCTTCTCATCCCAACCCTGAAAGATTTCTTCTATAAGCATCCCCTGTTCAATCCCAAAACCTTCCTGGAGCGATGCGGCTTTTGATACGGTACAGCTTTATAAAGATCTTCTTTCCGGTGATACCTTTGGTGAAAACAGGCACTTCTCTCAAGCCTATATTCCTCTGAATACAAGATCTGGACTTAAAAATCAGGATTTACCATCAATGAAGACGGTATTCTATGTTGTCCCAATGATCCCTCTTTATCCATGAAATACGAAAGCACTTCCAAACTTCACAGCGACGTGGCAAGATATAAATTCGTCTGTCCCAAAATCAAATGGAGGCTGGATGATACGACCGGAAAATACCGCAGACTTTGCTGTTGCCAATCTTCTTGTACTTCTTCCACGTTCGGTCGTATGGTCTTCCTCTATCCGGAAAAGAATCTTCGTGCTTATCCCGGAATAATCCGCGGAAGCGAAGAATGGGATAACACCTACAAGATCAGGACTGTTGTTGAAAGAGACCTCAACCACATCAAGGATAATCTTTGCCTTGCAGGACGCCGGACTCAAAACGTGAAAACTTTACATGTTAATCTGCCGGTATCACACAACTTGTTACGGTTGTCCTTGCAGATAAGATCAAACATCCTGAATACATCCGCAGCCTAAAGCCCCTCATTGTATAGGACTTACCAACTTCACAATGTCTATGGCTTATTAAAGTGCGCCTAAAATATCTGATTATCCACATTTCATTCCAGAGTTCGTACAGAGTTCAAACTCATACCTGTTTTGATTCAAGATTGAAAACGAGCTTAGCGAGTTTCGCAATTATTTGTATATGAAATAATATGAATAATAAAAATAATCTATTTACTATATAAAGCAAATACCGCACATCCGTACTATTCAAACTCGGCGTGTTCTTTGTTTCTCTTAACTGTATTTATTTAAGTTTTGTGCAAATATACGCCGTTTTTTACTTCAATTACATCAATTATTCTGGCTTACTGATTTTCTGTTGCCAAAGCATTGCCACAATTTATGTACTGCTTCCATAAAAAGAATCCAACTTCCTTATAAAATAATTAAAACTTGGCGAAACATTTTTTCTAATATCCAACAACGCACCAATATTTCTTGCACATTCACATTTAAACATTCCAATTTCATAATATGATGAAGCAATCCTTTTAAGAGCTGGCAAACCGCCTTTATAAACAACATCTGCCAAATATTCCCAAGTTCCAATAATACTATCTTGGACATACCTTTGTAATAATTGTCGTTTAGCCGTTGGATATGCTGTCAACAGCGCTTCACTATCTCCTAAAAGCCATGCTTCCATTTCTTCAATCGCTATGCAAAAAAACACTTGTATTGCTATGCCTAATTTTTGATACATTTGTACCAAACTACGCTTCATTTCTGCACAATCTTCTCCATCACTATCTAAGATAACAAAAATTGCCTTTTTACCTGGCATATTGTTTAAGGATGTATCCATCCCTTTCAAATACATTGGCAAATCCGTTAATAGTCTTTTGGATTTTACTTGTGACATTTTGTTCGCCTTTAAAGGTATTTTCCCAATTCCCTTAAAACTATGAATTTTGTACATAATATTTTCTTTATCCATCACATACTTATTCATAATTTGCTCTACAAGAATACCTCCTGATTTATCTTCAATCAAGATTTCAATATATGTGAATTCATCCATTTTCATTCCTCGCAACTTAACCAAAATAATCACTATACCACAAATCACCTAATTCAATATCTGAATCACATAATTGTTTAACATACTCATATTCCGATGCCCTCGTAATAGTTGAAAAACCATCTTCCTGTTTTTCCAACACCCATACTTCATCCGGAGATAGTGCATTTACAAAAAAAGGACTATGCGTTGTAATAAAAAGTTGCTTTGAATAAGTGCCTTTAATGCTATTTTTCATTTGCAATGCCAAATCAGCTAAATATTTATGATACAATCCATTTTCAGGTTCTTCAATAAAGACCAATGGCCGTGCATCTTTTTCAAATAATAACAGATAGTATGCAAAAAGTTTTAATGTTCCGTCCGACATTTTTTGTGAATAAAACGGTTTATCAAACCCCTTCTCCAAGAATTCCAACACCAATTGACCATTTTGCAATTTAACAGGTTTAATTTCCTTTATACCAGTGAGTTTTGTCTGAATATTATGCAATACCTTTAAAAAATCTTTTGGATCTTCCCTATACAGAAATTGCGCAACATTATTCACATTATTTCCCAGGCGATTCAAATACTTTTGAGGTCCAGCATTGGGAATTTCACGGGCTGATGTCGGGCTAAAATAACACAAATACCAATTTTTCAAAAAATTCTTAAACTTTACAATTCTTGGATGTTCTTTTAACTCGCCAAGCGTTACAATCCCTAATTGTCTAGGATCCGCCAGTTCAACATCAACCTTATCTCCTATCTCTTGATTTTCTTCTTCTAAAAATCCACTATTATTCCCTTTAAAGGCAAACCCTTTTCCGTACTCAAGAAATAGAAACGACATGGGTCGACCATATCTTTCATTCGCTCGTCTTTGACGTAATCTTTCTTTCTCAACTATTGGTCTATCATCCTTATCTAATCCAATTGAGAGTTCATACGTAATGGGCGGCTCATTGCTAGTCTCACGATAATATATTTCGAACTCTATAGGGTCTTTTGAATTTTGAGAAATAAGTTTCTCATATCCCCCTCTCCCATTTAAATCGCATGCAACCTCTACTCCCTTTTCCAAACAATCTGCAAGGAAACCAAACGCATCCGCCAAAGTGCTCTTTCCCGTTCCACTTTGCCCAATTATAGCATTCATATTTGTTAGTTCTTTTCCCTTATTATCAAACAGTAATTTCCCCATTTTTACGTTTTTCAAAGAGCCATAGTTTTTAATGCGAATCCCCGCTATTCTTCCCATATCTTCACCTCCCAATACATCATACTAACATTTAAATTATACCATATTCTTTACTATTCTCGTAAATATATTTAATGGCAACAAAAATTTCTATATTTTATAAATATTTAAATATGGCAGGCAATCCTATGAACTACCTACCATATAAAATAAATAATGCATCCTCGTACTACTCAAACTCGGCGTGTTCTTTGCTGTCATTAACTGTATTTATTTAAGTTTCATGCGAATACACGCCGTTTTTTACTTCAATTACATCAATTATTCTGGCTTGCTGATTTTCTGTTGCCAAAATGTTGCCACAGATATGATAAAATATTTTCAATCTTTTGTCTATAAATATCCTGAAATTTCCCAACAAATCTATGAAAAAACATCATCCAATATCCGCCGAATTTTCATCATATGTCTTTTTGTTTTTCTATCTATAGGTTCATCTTCCCCAAAAACCTTTTGAGCACGTTGAACATATGTTATAAAATTTCCCTTAATATGTCCATTTGAATCTTTTAAACGTGCCCCCTTAACAGAATACTTCTCATATAAATTTTTACAACTTATTCTCTTTCCTGAAGAAGTATAGCCCTCATTTTTTACTATAGTTTTAAGTTTTCGATATAATCTATAATAATATTTTGATATAGTTTTATCCCTTATTGTTACTTCTTTACCATCAAATGTAAATCCTAAATAATCGATCTCATTTTTTCCATTTACCATATCATCTAAAAACAACGAATTACAACTTTTCAATGTTGTATCTTTATATTTATATATTTGCGTTTTATCTGGTTGCAAAATCAAATTTGGAATCAATTTAATTTCACTCATTATATCATTTAATACAATTTTAAAACTATCTTCCGATATTCTCGGCAAAATAATAATAAAGTCGTCACTATAGCGCATATATAAGCCATTAAATTTACCTGCCAACTTATCCATTTTCTCATCTATTGTTGTCATATAAATATTGGCCAAAACCGCACTAATTGCTGAACCTTGTGGTATTCCATAATTCTCTTTATGTCTGATAATAAATTCCCTTTTATGCTTTTTAAACTCTTTCTCAGATAATACTCTACGTTTTGAATTTAAAATTTGTATATCTTCTTCCGTATCTGTTAAGTTGTTTAATTTCAGCAACTCTGTTAATTCCCAAACTGAATATTTTGTTATATTCTTAAAAACCGCATAATAGTCAGGTGGTAATATCTTAACGTCTAAAACATCACATATTTGTTTCTTTAAATAAGCATGGTCTAAGGAGTCAAAAAAATGTGAAAAATCTCCTATAATCACAAAGCTTTCTCTTGTCTCTCTAATACAGTCAAAAGCTTTTTTTGCAAAGTGAATATTACTTTTGTGCAAATTATCTCTATATGCAACTGCAACCATATCCATATTGCGTTCTTCCAAATATTTATTATATTTTTGATTCAAAAGATACCCATAGTATGAATATATATATCTATCAATATGTGCAGAATAACACAAATCTCTGGACTTTTCTTTAATATAGCCCATACCAGCTTTTTTAGTAAATTTGTTAAACTTCTTTTCATAATGAATAAAAGGATAAAATCCATGTTTCATTATGTTATCTGGATTACTGATATAATTCCATACTTTGTCCAACGAAACTTTTTCGTCAAAATGTGCATATTTTCTGGCAGCTGCATTTTTAACTTTCCATTCATACAAATCCATACAGTCTCCCTATTTAGCGAAAGACCCACCAGTATGAGGGATAGCATCTCTTGACTGATAGGTCTTCTTTTAACGTGGTATTCAATTTTGTCTTTCGACAGCTTTGATGTGGTTCCAGCTATCCATTATTCGTTCAATACATATCTATGTTAGAATAGATAAGAAGGAGATGATTCTAATTAACATTCTTATGTGGTTATTCATAAGTTTGCAACCAGAACACCAGTCATATCTGAAAGAGCTCTTTCAGGTATTGACAACAATTCCTTTCCCTTATATCTAATATATAAGGCACTTTAAATATAACTCATTAATTTCCACATGTCAATATCTACTCGTAAGTTGGTCGTGTAAACTTACTGTAGGAATTTAATAGACAGAACATCCCTGAGATTTGTTTAGAATCAAAGATTTCTCCATCATTATACCTTTTTGCCATCTTTTACAATCCCCAAATGTGATTTTTTAGTGCCGCTATCTTTTTTATCTGTGGATAGGGAATGTCATATACCGGCAAATCCGCCAGTGCCCCTAGTCTCCGTTTGTTCGCTTTCTCCATTCGAATCATTTCTGTTGCCGTATAGATGATTTCCTCTGCTCCCACTACCTGTTTCATCTCTTTCTTTTGAAATCTTACCAATTCCAACATATTTCCCTGATTCTGGCGATAGATTCTTAACCGGGACATTTTATCTGCCCCAGTTCTGCTCCATCCTAATGGTCTTGAACTCATCCTGTCCGCATATACATGGCTCACATGCCCTTCCGCAGAACACTTTATATTCCTATCCTGGCTTTTCATCGAAAGCATTATCCCTGACCAGTTCCCCAGAATGTATGCCTTTGCCTGTTCCACCGCCTTACGCTTCGTCTCTTTGTCTGTGCTTCTTATCACCCGGTCAAACACTCCCTCTGCCATCCACTTTTTCTTTTTATGGATTGCCCTGTATATTTCACTTCTTACATCCCCTGCCGCTCCTTCCAAATGGGCGGTCGCTGCTATAATGTATTTATGCATGTGATACTTATCAAGGGCAAATTTAGACTTGGGAATGATTTTTTCTCCTGTACGTATCCAGGCAGCTCCATCCCCATTGATATAACCCCTTTCCACAGCATCTATGTCATATGCTTCATTCAGGTAGTCAAGCACTTCTCCCCAGAGTCCACTGATCGTTTCCTGACCGTCATAGACTCCGCCGAAATATCGGGGATTTATCAGTCTGGGCCGGCCTTCCTTATCACTTTCCACGCCTTCGTATACATAGATGATCCGGGGCATCACTGTATTTATGCGCGGTTTCCTGATATCCCCTTTTTGTTCCAGATACTGAAGCGATACATGGTCTTCATCTGCATCTATATAAATTGTTTTTAATCCTTTCTTTTCCTCTGCTTTCAGGACGGGGAACTCCAGCCTGTGCAGCTTGTTCATTATGGCTTCTTTGCTTATACATTCACCGTTTATACTGGCATTAGCGCCACCTTTTCTATAACTGCTCTCAGATGCTTCTTTTAGAATTCTTGCTTCTGCATCCTCGGTTATTCTGGCATGGTGCTCCAATCCCATCAGCTGGTCCAGAAGATAGCAGGATTTGCCGGTAGCAGTATGTTTAAACAGCGTTTTGTGATATACCACTTCTCCGAGACTTGTCAGAAGGGAAGTTTCATCCCTGCGGACAATGTACCAGCCCCGGCGCAGATCCTTTCTTTGACGCAGCAGTTCATCGTAAGATTCCCATTCTTCCGCTATCATACTACAGCCAAGCCTGGTCACTTCATCGGTCACACCATAGACCATTTCAGCAATCTTGGTAAGGTCATCCGTATAAGTTTTAAAAATATCTGTTAATCTTTTTACCCCATTATCGAAAAAGTGTTGTATACTAGTAACCATGAAAGCACCCTCCTTGGATTTTTGTCTAGTCAACTTCAATCCTAACACAGGATCCCGGTGCTTTCTTTTTTCTATATCAATTTTCCTACAAAAACTTTACCCTACGGCCTCTTTCTTTACCGTTTTCAAAACAAAAACTCCGTTGCAGCCATCCAGCCATATCGGAGCTTTTACTTTCATTATCCCAACTGCCATGCGGCGCTTTGCCGCTGCAGTTCCACCATGTGGTGGAACAGACCTTTCTTTGCCATCAGTTGCGTTGGTGTACCTTCCTCCGCCACCTGCCCGTCCGCCAGGACAACAATCTTGTCTGCGGCCTCTACGGTGCGCATCCGGTGGGCGATGACCAGCACGGTCTTGCCTGCCAGCAGGCGGGAAAGAGCTCCCTGCACCCTGGTCTCGTTTTCCACATCCAGACTGGCCGTGGCTTCATCCAGCAGCACAATGGGTGCATCTTTCAGCAGGGCACGGGCAATGGAGATCCGCTGCCGTTCGCCGCCGGAGAGCTTGGCTCCATTCTCGCCGATGGGGGTGTCGTAGCCCTGCGGGAGACGCTTCACAAATTCCTCGCAGTTCGCGGCTTTGGCCGCAGCCCGCACCTCCTCGTCTGTCGCGCCGCGCTTGCCCAGACGAATATTTTCCATCACCGTGTCGTCAAACAGCACCACATCCTGGAACACCATGGAATAGTCCCGCAGCAATACTTCAGGGTCTACGGTAGAAATGTCCACGCCGCCGACCCGGATGCTTCCCTCCGTGATGTCCCACAATCTGGCGGACAGCCGGGCGCAGGTGCTCTTGCCGGAGCCGGAGGGTCCCACCAGCGCCGTTACTTCACCCTCCCTGGCAGTAAAGCTCACGTCGTGGAGAACATCCTTCTCGTCATAGGCAAAGCCCACATGGTCAAACACGATATCATGCCCTTTCGGTTCAAAGACTTCCGTCCCCTCTGCGATAGGGGTATCATAAATTTCCATCATCCGATTGGCAGACACCTTGGATACCAACATCTCGGCAATCAGCGCAAGGCTCTGGTCAAAGGGCGCATAGATCCGGGTAATGACCAGCAGGAACAAAAACAACAGCATAAAGTCGATCTTGCCTGAGAGAATCAGGTTTGCACCTGTCAAAATTGTGGTGGCCACGCCCAGCCGCATGATCACGCTGGCAGCGTTGACGAAGATGCCGATGCCAAGTTCTCCCCGGATCGTTGTCTTTTCATGGGCGTCAATCTTCTGATTCAGTCCCTGAAGATACCGTTCCTCCTGATTGGTAGCCCGGATCTCCCGTACATTTTCCAGCGCCTCCTGAATACCGTCGGATACCCGGACTGCCGCCTTTTTCGTCCGCTCGGCGCTGCGGGCAGCGATTTTGCGGCTGCCGAACAACAGTCCAAAGGCCACCGGCACACCCCACAGGCAGGCAATCGCCAGCCTCCAGTCGTACAGAAATAAGCAAACGGCAATGATGGCGGTGGAGATGTACGCGCCGTACAAATACCCCAGCACATGGGACCAAACGTGCTCCATACGGTTCACATCTCCCATAATAGTCTCTGTCAGATCTGCCAGATCCCGTTTGCCAAAGTAGCCCAGAGGGAGTTTGCGCAGCCGCTCCGCCAAACTGAGCCGGGTGGCTTTGACTTCGTTATACACCAGCCCATAAGTAGCCCTGTATTGCTGCAGATGCGTGAGAAATGAGAGTATTGCAAAAAGAAGAACGCCTCCAATCACTGGCGTCGCGCCGGGCAGAGGACTGCCCTCCGTCAAAGCCCCCATAAAGCCAGACATCACAAGATACAGGATACCGGCGCCGCCCATAACCACCAGATTGACGACGACTGTCCAGAAAGCACCTTTTTTTGTATTTCGGACACCCTGCTCAGTCAGGGCGTATTTTCGCTGAAATTCTTTTCCAAACATTTACACTGCCTCCTTTTCACTGGTAATCTTCCACTGAACTGCCTTGTTATAATCGTTCCACATCCGGGCGTACAGCCCGCCTGCTGCGGTCAGCTCGGCGTGGGTTCCCTGCTCTTTGATCTGCCCTTCACTCAGGACAATGATTTTATCTGCGCCCACAACGGTAGAAAGACGGTGGGCAATCATGATTACGGTGCGTCCCTTGGTCAATGCGGAAAATGCCTTCTGGATCAATGCCTCGTTCTCCGGATCGGCAAAAGCCGTGGCCTCGTCCAGCACCACGATGGGCGCATCCTTCAAAATGGCGCGGGCCAGGGCAATGCGCTGCTGTTCACCGCCGGAGAGGTAGGTTCCCTCTGTTCCGATCTGCGTGTCCATGCCCTCAGGCAGTTTATCCAGAATATCCTTGCACTGAGCGGCCATCAGCGCCGTCTTTACCTGCTCCCTTGTGGCATCCGGGCGGGCGACCCGGACATTTTCTAGGATGGACGTCTTGAACAGGCGGCTGTTCTGGAACACAAAGGCCACCTGATCCATGAGTACATGGGGATCGATGTCTTTCACATTGACGCCGCCCACCTCCACCGCGCCCAGGGTCACTTCCCAGAACCGGGGAATCAGGCTGGCGGCTGTGGTTTTCCCGCCGCCGGAAGGCCCCACCAAGGCAATGGTCTGCCCCGACTCGGCTGTGAAGGATACATGGGAAAGCGCCGGGGTTTCTGCGCCGTCGTAAGTAAAGCTCACATCTTTAAATTCTACCTTATTTCCATCAGGCTTCTTCGGATGAGCGGGCGCTTCCAGCATCGGCGCGCACATCACCTGATCGATGCGCCCCAGAGCAGTGCCTGCCAGCATCATACCGGAGGAAGCGAACATGATTTTCGCCAGCGCTGTAGAAATGATGGCCGAAAACACAGCATAAAAAGCAAAATCTGTAATAAATCCGGCAAAATTTCCGCCTTTCAATGCGCCGGGAGCCAGAAACAGGGCGACAGGAACCAGCAGAATAAAGGCGCCCTCGGTAAAGGTCAGGTTCACCGACTGGGGCACCCGGCACACATCTGCCTGGTAATGCTCCGCCTTGCTGCTGTAATCCTCAATGGCCTCCTGAAATGCCTTGAAGGAGTAGACCGTCTGCTGGAAGATCTTTACCACGGGGATGCCCCGCACGTATTCCGTTCCCGCCTTGGTCATGCGGTCCTGGGCCGCCTGATACTCCGCCATCAGCTGTGCGTTCTTGCCGCCCATCATGGAGAACATGGCAATCACGGAGATGACTGCCGCCAGCAGGCAGGCAGCACCCATCCGCCAGTCAAAGACAAACATCAGCACCACCATGGCTACAAACAGAACAACGGTGCCCACAATGTCTGCCAGATTATGGGCCAGCAGCGTTTCCGTATCGGCTGCCGCCGCGTCCAGCCGCCCCCGGATGAGGCCGGAAGCGTTGGCGTCAAAATAGCCCAGGGGAGCCTTCATCACCCGGGCAACGCCCCGCTTGCGGATGTTGGACGCTGTGCGGAAAGC
The DNA here is from genome assembly GCA_030524785.1 of Eubacteriales bacterium. Classification (GTDB taxonomy): domain Bacteria; phylum Bacillota; class Clostridia; order Lachnospirales; family Lachnospiraceae; genus Marvinbryantia. Next base: position 14,875 of record JAUNFZ010000039.1, on the reverse strand, counting down.
CGCCAGATGGGTACACATCAGGCTGGCAAAATACAGTACAATGCCTCCCACCGCAAAGGCGAAGGCCAGCCAGCCATATTTTGCTACATTCTGCGCCTGCATCCACTCCGGCGCCACAGCAATCAGATCGCGGGCTGCCAGCCAGATACAGATGTAGGGAGCCATACTCAAAAGCATGGAAATCGCCGACAAAGCCAGCCCCAGAAAGGTCAGGCCTTTATAATTGCCCGCATAGGCCAACAGCGCTGTCACAGAATTTTTCTTTTCTTGTTTCATTGGATAACCTCCTTTATATAAGAATATATGATAGTTAGTTTTAGCTAACTATTGACCAAAAAAATAACAACTATTTTCCCGTTCATGGCAAAACAGGACTATTTTTGCGAGATAAACCCATTAGATGGCCGCCATAGACACTTGACGGACAGCGGGCAGCAAACAGCTATACTGCGAGCCGGCACTTTGCACGCATGCTCATGAATCCATCAGGGCCTGCCAGCCCGCAGTATAAAATGCCCGCAACTGCTCTACATTCCTCAGGGCCTGCTCATAGGGAACATCATGGGCGACAATCTCAAACAGGCCGGAGAACATACCACTGGCGATAATGTGGCACAAAGACGGATCCAATTCCGGAATATTGTGCCCCAGGCGACGAAGAACATCCATATATTGAAGGGTGTACTCCACCTCTACTTCCACCATATTGTGAACAAAGTTTTCATACCCGGTACCCTCCGCCCGGTACAAAAGCAGCTTTACCGGCTCCCGGTGCTGACAAATATAGTCCACCATCCATCGGACACAGTCCCCGGACTCTACCCCCATGTGGTCGGGCTGCTCCCTGTCCGGCAACTCTGCAAAGGAAAGCTGCGCCTCCATAAACCTGCGCATCAAAGCGGCTGCGTGGGGTTCCACAATTGAAGCGAACAACGCTTCCTTGCTTGAGAAATAGCCATAAAAAGCTCCTGTTGTTACCCCGGCATATTTCACGATCTGCCGCAGGGAAGCTCCCTGAAAGCCCTTGTCCAGGAACTCCTGCAGAGCTGCCTGCTGTATCTTCTCCAACGTAGCGAAGGATTTTTCTTCCATAGATGTATCCCTTCTTATAACGGTGTTATGTAACAATGTTATACTACCGCAGAGATATGTGATTGTCAAGCAGAAAAAAACAGATCTCTTATGCCGCTTTGAAAAGCATACCAACTATTTGTCCACGGTGTAATGCTCAAATAAAAATTGATGCTGTGAATAAAACTGGCGTCTGTGAATATTGCGGAACGCATTTTATTCTGGAGGGTGACAAAGTAACCATACATGATGCCGAGGAAAAAACGCAGACGAAAAAATCCGGCAAATCAAAATCACCGCTATTTCTGTTCGGGTTACTTGCTGTTCTGAGTCTGGGAATGTTATATTTTAATCATAGCGGTTCCGATACGGAATCTCCGCTTGGACCAGCAAATAATGATGTACTTGTCGCCAAAACAGCGTCTGAATATGCATTAGCTGATGCGGTTTCCGCCCCAGGGGCAGTTATAGGTGAACCCATAGCAGATCTGGAAATCACCAAGGCGGGTTATTCTGTGGTAAATGGGTATTTGTACTATGCATTGGCAATCCATAATAACAGTGATACAAATGCAGTTGTGCTCCCGGGATATCGATATACAGCAAAATCAGCAGATGGAACAATCTTAGGAGCGGGCGAACACTATTTGTTCAGTATCTATCCGGGGCAGGATTGTGTATGGGGTTTTTTAGGCTTTGAAATTTCAGCGATGCCGGAAACTGTAGAATTCAGTCTGATTCCACCGGCCGAATCAAATATTATGCCATCCAGTATGATGACACAGCCAGAATTTAAACCATACGAGATAAAAAACATCTCAGAGAAAAAGGATTCCATTTTGGGCAATACTATCATGGGTGAAGTATATAATCCAAATGATTACATGGTGGATCAGATAGCTGTAAGTGTGGTATTCCTTGATGCAGAAGGAGTACTTCAAGGCGGAGAGACGACCTTTGTTGACCGGGTAGCAGCCAAAAGCAGTGCCCCATTCAGTCTGTATACAATATATCCGCAAGCTGAAAACTATCAGGTATTTGCAAGTTCGTGGTCACTGTAAGGAAAATATACAAGTCGCCCCATCAGAAGGTGTGTTATCAATCAAAAATCCTTGTAATATCCTGATATCGATTGATCACACGATAAATCTCTATATGCTCTTTACCTACCTTCCGTTGGGAATAATTGAGTTTTCTATTGAGTTTTATTTTATAAAAAACTCAATTATCACTCAATCTGTCATATTAACATATATGGCTGCCGGGCCTTTACCCTTTAAGCTAATCAACTCCTCACTTCTCATTTTATCAATCACACTTCTCGCCTGTTGTTTTGTAAATCCACACATCTCCTGGATCTTAGCAGATGTGATTTTATCATTGGTATGTAAATATTCCAAAATCATATTTTTAGCCTTAATATACTGAATCGTTTTGTCTCTAGTATATTCAACATCTGATTTTAGTGTTTCATAAACCTTTGCCGTCAACATATATTCTTTTCCGACAATCTCAATTAATCCACTATTAATCAACTCATTACATGACTTCTTTGTTTCATCCAAAGATTTTTGAACTTTTCTTGCCAACTCTGATAATTGCTCTTTTCTGTTATCTAAAAGGTCTCTTAATATCATCATCTCTGCCAACGGCATAATTTTACTATTTTTATCCTGTACTTCAGTGATAAACTTTACAAATTCTGTATTATCTATTGCACTAAATATTGTTAGTGAAACTGCATCATTAAATGATCTGTATCTTGGATAAGGTTTTCCCATTGAAACCATATCCTTAAAAATAATATCTACTCCCTGACCAGTTCTCTGAACATATTTTAAATTTTGAAGTGTCTCCGCTATTAATTTGTTTCTTGGAATAGATGGATGTGTTATGATATTCTCCTCTGTAATTCCATCTAGAAATCCGCCTGGATTTTCTATAACTATCCGATCTGGATATTGCTTTACGTAAATAGCTGCATTACTCTGATAATCTCTATGAGACAGTGCATTAAGTAGCGCTTCCTGAAATACTCTTTCCGGGAACTCCTCAACCTCGAGTCTGAATAACCCAACCTGAATGTTCTCTATCTTGCTATAGGTTTGTATACGCTCCGTCAACTTATCAATAACACTTATCAGTGGTAGCTTCAGATCAAGTCTTGCATCATATTCTTCTAAATTTCCAACTGAATAATGCAAGTAGATAACTTCTGCCTGTGGTAACAGTCTTTGAATAGATGCTTCTTTTCCGACAAACAGCAAACCTGCAATAGTCAATCTTTCCACATCTCCATCATATTTTATAAGTTGTAAATCTCTCAAAAAGTCAATATCATCCATATCTGGCAAAGTTGATTTAGAATCTCTAACTCTTAGCTTTTCCTTCAAGCTATACACTTCCAGTTTATTTACATCGTCAAGAGAGCTTTCACTTATAATTCGTCCCGAAAAATCCGAATTCTGAGCAGAAGAATATACATTACTCAACTCATCAGGATATAATGGTTTGGAATTTCTTCCTAAGCGCTTTAAGCATCTTCCATCCGTAGTTGAATATGTTTTTCCATCTGCTTTGACTGATATAGCAATAACGAGTTTTCCTTCATACTCAAAGTCTGATATTTCAGTAAATAATGGTGGAACCGTCTTATCATAGATACCCTCTATAATACGTTGCCCATCATAGTTTCTGTCACAGCCTGTCACCATAATTGATTTATCTTCTACTCCAAAATAAACAGTTCCACCTTTTGTATTGGCAAATGCTATTAATTCATCTGCAGCAAGAGAAATAATTTCTTTCATATTTTTTGCATTAATCCAGGTTTTGAATTCAACTGTATCAGTTTCTCCTTCGTCCAATATTTTCTTAAATTCTTCTTCTGTCATTAAAGTGTCACCTCTCTTTTTTGATTTTCAAATGTAAGCTCTATCAATTCATTTGCTATCTCCTGACTCTCATAATACTATCATCTGTCTTATTTTTGCCAGCAGATTAATATTCCATACCAGACTACTTCCTGATCAATAACAGCAAACTGCTCACAGAATTCTTCGACCACTACAACTTTCACCACAGACTGACGGCATGCCCGTCATACTAAGAAAAGGGACTTATTACAGCCCCCTTCACAAAATCTCCTCTATTACCGGTGCATATCCCGCACACTTTCCCGCTCTATAAACTGGGTACACACCTGCGTTTTTACCTTTACCTGATTGTTATCCTGCATGATATCCCGCAGGCGCCGCACCGCGAGGCGCCCCATCTCATGTTTCGGCACTCGAAGGGTCGTCAGCGGCGGATTCGAAATCGACGAGTAGGACAGATCGTCAAAGCCTACGATGGAGGCGTCCTCCGGGATTCTGATCCCACATTCTGTCATAGCTTTCATTGCTCCCAGAGCAATCATGTCATTGTCGGCAAAAAATGCAGTGGGAAGCTTGGGGTGCCCCGACAGATATGCTTTCATATCCGCATAAGCTCCGTCCATCGTCGGGGACAGGGTGATCGTGTACTCCCTTTGAATCGGCAGTCCCGCCTTGTTCATCGCCGTCTGATAACCCACCGCCCTAGAGCGGAAGGGCTTAATCCGAAAGCTGCCCCGCAGGTAACCGATCTCTGTGTGGCCCTTTCCGATCAGATATTCCGTGGCCATCCGGGCGGAGTCAGCGTTATTGATTAAAATACCGTCAAAGGACATGTCCTCTTTCCAGTAATCCACCATGATAAAAGGACTTGTCATTCCCCGAAGCAGCTCCATATCCTCATCCACCATTTCCGTGCCAAGGAAGATCACTGCCGACGCCTTATCATTCAGCAGCCATTTTGCCTGCTCCTTATAGTTTCGCTCCCGCCGGTCCAGATAGCAGAGCAGCGTTTCCATCCCGCAGGAACGACATTCCTCCTCCACTCCTGTAATCATGGCAGGAAAGAACGGCGTGTCTTCCACCACATCTCCGGTTCGTTTAAACACGACAAATTTTATTTTTGTAATTCTGTTTTCTTCAAAATATCCAAGGTCCTGGGCGACCCTGCGCACCTTTGCGGCTGTATCGGCATTTACACCACGCTTATAATTCAAAGCGTTGGAAACCGTTGCCGGCGAAAATCCCGTTATTTGACTGATCTGTTTGATGTTTACCTTCATAGCCGCCTCCAGGTAAATGTTTACATAAATTTTTATAAAAATATTTTACTCTCCAGAATCAGAAAAAGCAACTACTTTTATCTGCCGGCAACGGCCTAAAATCCAAAAGCACCCGCAGCGCTTACTTGCCCCGCACCATCTTTATGGCCTCTTTCCAGCCTGCATACTTCTGTTCCCGCTCTGCTTCTTCCATAGCAGGGACGTATTTCTTTCTCTGCATCTTTCCAAAAATCTCTCTGGTATAGATGCCCGCAGAAATTCCGGCTGCATAGGCTGCTCCGATTCCCGACAATTCTTCCGCCTCGGGAATACTGATGGGAATATTTAAAAGATCACTCTGGAACTGCATCAAATACCCGTTTTTCGTGGGACCGCCGTCCACACGCAGCTCCTCGATGGGAACGCCGGAGGCTTCGCCCATCAGGCGCACAATGTCTGTGATCTGATACGCAATACAGTCAAGCGCCGCCCGTACAATCTCCGAGCGTCCGGTCGTCCTTGTAATCCCGCAGATGACTCCACGGGCTTTGCTGTCCCAGTAAGGAGCGCCAAGCCCCGAAAACGCCGGTACCAGATAGGTCTGATCGCCCTCTGCCGCTTCTCTTGCAAGGGCTTCCGTCTCTCCCGGCGTGGCAATCAGTTTCACATCATCCTTCAGCCAGGTCAGGACTGCTCCTGTATAATTGATATTTCCTTCCAGAACATAGTTGACTTTTCCGCCCATAGACCAGGCAAGGGAAGTCACAACCCCAAGGTCTGAGAAAACAGGTTTCTCGCCGATATTCATCATAATAGAAGAACCTGTTCCGTAGGTAGCTTTCACCATACCGCGGCTAAGGCATCCCTGGCCGAACAAGGCTCCGTGGGAATCTCCCAAAACGCCCCGGATTGGAATCGGCTGTTCCAGATAGCCGTCAAAATCCGTCATGCCGAAATCGCCGTCGGAATCCGTTACCTTTGCCATGCAGGAGGAATCAATTCCAAAAATATCCAGAATCTCCTGGTCCCACGCAAGGGTCCGTATGTTGAACAGCTGCGTTCTGGAGGCGTTGGAATAGTCTGTCTGGAAGCGTTCCCCCTTCGTCAGCTTGTAGACCAGCCAGCTGTCGATGGTGCCTACGGCTATCTCTCCCTTTTGCGCCCGCTGCTTCACGCCTTCCACATTTTCAAAAATCCACGCAAGCTTTGCCGCGGAAAAATACGGGGAAAGCTGCAATCCCGTATGTTCTTTTATCATCCCGGCGTTTCCCTGCGCCTCGATTCTCTCGCAGATCTTTGCGCCCCGGGCGCACTGCCATACAATGGCGTTGTAGACTGGTTCGCCGCTGTTTTTGTCCCAGCAGGCCGCCGTTTCTCTCTGATTGCTGATTCCAAGAACCGCCAGCTCTGATTTATCGATTCCCGCCTTTTCCACCAGGTTTTTTACCACCTGTACGGTATTGGCGTAAATTTCATTCAGATCATGCTCCACCCAGCCGCGCTCGTCAATGATCTGCTTATGGGGAAGATCGCTTCTGCACAAAAGCTTTCCTTCCTCATCAAACAGTAATGCCTTCGTTCCCTGTGTGCTCTGATCTATGCCTAAAATATATCTGCCCATGTCACACCCTCCGTTTCTGAAATTCACACTGCCGGCGGCAGCCGGAGCATTTTTCCTCTGGCCGCCGCCGTGCAGAGCGGACGCCCCGGCAAAGCCCGGAGTATCTCACTCGCCTCTTAAGTACGCTTTTACTTCTTCTTCAATCGGATCATAGAGGTCCGGTTTAATGCCCATATATTTACATGCTTCGTAGAGTACGGGAACTACGTCTTTATGGATGCCTACGCAGTGATGAATGTAGGGTCCCTCCACGATCTTGGCCTCAAGGCGTTTGATGTTTTCCACTTCCACCCAAAGGTAAGTGCCCATGCCCTTAGGTCCGTCCACACCTTTGGCGCGGCCAAGCAGCATGGAATACTCGCCGTTATCACCATCAAATCTTACCAGGGAAACTTCCCCGTGCTTTGCTTCCGCCGTAATGCTTCCCGGATGCTCAAAGGCCAGCGGATATGTAAGCTTCGGCGTTTCCTTTGCCACAGACAACGGCCAGGGACCGCAGTGCTGCAGAAGCTCGCCGTTGGCGATATCGGGATGGCGAATCGTCCAGTCTGCAAAGAAGCTTCTCGTCTCGCCCATACCTGCGGCTTCCACCAGAAGCGCTGTGATTGCGCCATGGATGTCCGTCTCACAGACCACCGGGATACCCTCCTCATTCATCAGGGAATTTGCCGCGCAGGGCATAATGCCAATCTCAGACTGCAGCTGATTCCAGCACTGGATTGCAGCCGCCTGACAGCCATATTTCTTTACCAGGCGCGTCATAGCAACCTTCAGAGCCGCTACATTTTCCAGTTCGTTCTCCTTGATCATAATCTCCATATGATCGCGGCAGTACTGCATTACCTCCAGCACCTCGGTCTTTTCTTCCTTCGCCTTCTTCATCTCGTCCGTCAGCTCGGGCATGGGAATCGGAGTGAGCTGGATATTGAATTTTTCCAGAAGCTCGCCCTCGTTGCACATGGTAGACCAAAATTCATAGGGTCTTGTGGAAATCTGCAGAATCCGCATGTTGCGGAAAGTCTTTACCACGTTGCAGACTGCCAGGAAATCTCTTAAACCTCTTTCAAAGACCGGATCATTCAGCCTGCAGTTCGTCATATAGGTAAAGGGAACCTGAAATCTTCTGAGCACTTTGCCTGTGGCAATCAGACCGCACTGGGTATCGCGAAGTCTCGTTCCGTCCGGCTCCGGGCGCTCATCCAGGGGACCCCACAGAAGTACCGGCACATTCAGCTCTCTGGCCAGTCTGGCACATTCAAACTCTGTGCCGAAGTTGCAGTGGGGCAGAAACAGTCCGTCAATTTTTTCTTCCTTAAATTTTTCCGCGATTCTCTTGCGGTCGCCGTCGTCATACAAAAGTCCTTCCTCATTGATATCTGTGATATCCACAAAATCAATGCCCAGCTCTTTCAGACGCTCTGCCGTCAGCTTTCTGTACTTGATTGCATCCGGTGCGCTGAAAATACTTCTTCTGGTGGGAGCAAAGCCAATCTTAATGTGTGCCATCTCTTTTTCCTCCTTTTCTGTCATGCCGGAAACGCTACACCGGCTCTTAAAATGATGTTGGGATAGGGGGTAAATTCCCCGGTCCGCACCGCAAATTTACAATTTGCGGACATCGCTTTCAGTTCTGTGTGGTCTACCCATTCTTCCTCCGCGTCTGCAAGTTTTTCCTCAATGTAGGACAGGAGACGGGGATTTTTTTCCCTGATCTCATTGGCGATGGTGTATCCCTCAATGGCTGTTTCCGCCAATACGGCATCCATGACCTGTTCAAAGGTCGGAATCCCGCCGCACAGCACCAGATCCACCACCGGAACACCCGCGGGAATCGGCATCCCCGCGTCTCCGATCATAAATGTATCCTTATGTCCCAGGGCAGCAATATGGCTGATTAACTGAACATTTAAAATACCGCTTTTTTTCATAACCGTAACCTTCCTTTCCTGCGCGTTCAGCCCGTTTCCTGCTTATTTATTTTCGTTGCGGGCCTGAAGCGCCATCTTCGCCTGCAGGTTTCTCTGGGTCTGGTCGATAACTACCGCCAGAATAATTACCGCGCCACGGATAACCTTCTGCCAGAATTCCGATACGCCGCACATCGTCATACCGTCGTTGATCACGCCGATAACGAAAGCACCTACTACCGTACCTAAAATTGTACCGGAACCGCCGGCCATGGAAGTACCTCCAAGCACCGTTGCGGCAATGGCGTTCATTTCCCATCCATCGCCCTGTGCCGGCTGTGCAGCGGAAAGCTGCGCCGTGTTGATCATTCCAACCCATGCCGCACAAAAGCCGGAAATCATATAAACCATAATCTTAATCTTGTCTGCCTTGATACCGGAAAGACGGGCCGATTTTTCGTTGCCGCCCACTGCCAGCACGCGCCAGCCGAAGGGCACCTTTTTCAGCAGAATTACTGCGATTACCGCCAAAATTACGAACACATAAACGCCTGCGGGGATTCCTGCGATATTGCTTCCCAGGGTCTTAAATCCGGTATTTCCCAGAGCCTCATAACCTTTCAGGTCGGGATAGGTAGCTCCGTTGGAACGCAGGTTTGCAAGACCACGGCAGATATACATCGTACCAAGAGTCGCAATAAAGGGAGCCACGTTCAGTTTCGTGATAATCAGGCCGTTGATCATACCGATCAGTGCGCCGATAATCAGCATAAAGATTACAATCACAGGTACGCTGAAATAGAGTGTCACGCCTGCAAATTTCAGCGTTACGCCTTCCTGAATCATACCGCCGGCCAGCATACCGACAAGTCCTACCACAGAACCTACGGAAAGGTCGATACCGCCGGTGATAATAACAAAGGTCATGCCCAGCGCCAGTATGCCAAAGGAGGACACATGCTTCGCCACCATGGTCAGCGTAGCCGGCGACAGGAAATTATCTTTTACAATGCTGAAGAAAATTACCAGCAAAATCAATACAATAAAGGTACGGCCCTTTAATATGGTCATTAATAATTGGTTATTGTTATTTGTCTTTTTCATGTCTATAACTCCTTCCCATCTACGCGCTTTTTCCTGTTCCAAGTCCCGCATAAGATGCGCGCACAAGTGTATCTTCATTAATCTCGTCGCCGGAGAGCTCTCCGGTACATTTTCCATTAGACAGCACATAAATCCTGTCTGCAATCGCCATAATCTCTTTCAGCTCGGAAGAAATTACAATAATGGAAAGCCCCTGCTCCGACAGCTCGTGAATAATCTCAAATACTTCCGTCTTGGCCCCGATATCAATACCGCGGGAGGGTTCATCCAGCAGCAGCACCGTGGGATTTGTCAAAAGGCCCTTCCCGATTACGACCTTCTGCTGATTTCCGCCGGACAGCGACAAAATCGGCAGTTTCTTATCCGCAACCTTGATATGTATCTGTTTAATCTGTTCGTCTACCGCCGCTTCCTCTGCCTTGCTGTTCAGGAAAACGCCTTTTACGTATTTCTGCAGCGACGCGATGGAAGTGTTTTTGCAGATATCAAGAGACTGAATCAATCCCTGGCGCTGACGGTCCTCCGGAACCAGCGCAAAGCCGTTTGCGATCTGGGTTGACGTATCTTTGATGCTCAGCTTCTCGCCCTTATAGAGAATTTCGCCGGTGTGCTCCGGCCGAAGTCCCATCAGACATTCAAACAGTTCGCTTCTGCCTGCTCCCAACAGGCCGTAGATACCGAGAACCTCGCCTTTTTTCAGGTACATATTCACATCATCCAGCAACATTCCGCCGCCCTTTTTCGGCAGATTTATGTGCTTCATCTCGAGAACTTTTTCCGCCTTGTCGAGGTCAATGCTGCGCTCGAAGCGATGGTACTGGGTATTTTTTCCCACCATGTTTTCCACGATCCAGCTCAGCTCAATATCTTTGATATCGGCGTCCGCCACATATTTTCCGTCCCGGAGGATGGTTACGTGATCGCCGATCTCCATGATTTCCTCAAGGCGGTGAGAAATGTATACGATGGAAATTCCCTGTTCCAGCAATTCTCTCATGATTTTGAACAGTACTTTTACCTCTGCCGCCGACAGAGAAGAAGTCGGTTCGTCCATAATCAGGACACGCAGATCGTCCTGAATCAGGTTTCTGGCAATTTCCACCATCTGCTGCTGTCCCACACGCAGATCGCCCACCATCGTATCGGCGGGGATCTCATGCTCCAGACGTTTCAGAATCTTGTCAGCCCCGCTTCTGTGAGCCGCATCATTCAGAAACAGGCCCTTTTTTTCCTCATGGCCGATAAAAATATTCTGATAGACCGTCATGTTGGGAAACAGGCTCAGCTCCTGATGGATAATACCAATTCCCTTTGCCCGGGCCGCATTGGTATCTTTAAAATACACTTCCTCGCCGTCCATATACATTTTTCCAGCAGAGGGCTGTTCGATTCCGGCAATCATTTTCATCAGCGTTGATTTGCCGGCACCGTTTTCTCCAATCAGCACGTTTACCTTCGCCTTTAAAAGATCGAAGCTTACGCCGTCCAGCGCTTTTGTACCCGGATAAATTTTATCTATTTTTTCGCAATGGAGTACCACGTTCGGATTATCAAACATAAATGTTCCTCCCTTTTATTCAATCGTCATGGAAACCGGCGTGACAGTCACCGCGCCGCCGCTTTCTACCGCTGCGCCCACGAATGTCACCGTTTTTCCAGCCACGCTCTCATCCAGAGCCAACGGCGCCACCACCTGCGCATCTACTTCTTTATTTAATGCCTTGCCGTACTGAGACCACTCCGTCTGGTTGGTAAAGCTTTCAAAATTCTTCAGCGTCTGTACGTCGCGAACCGCCGTGCCTGAATAAACGCCGCCAGCCTGAATTTTGATTTCCGTACCGTCTACATCTACAAGCAGATAGTATTTCGGAGTGTCTGTATTAAATTCTACGATCTCTCCTTTGCCTGAAACAGCGAGTCCGTCGCCTACGCCGTCTCCTTTCAAAGCTTCCGCAACATCTACTGCTGCGCCGCTGATTTCTTCCACTACCGCAGCCCAGTCATTTCCCGATTCCTCAGCCGAATCGAATGTCTTTTTTCCTGAATATGCAGCTTCTTCCCCGATGGGAACCACTTTCACAATACCGCACCCGGTAAGCGTACCCGCAGCAACTGCTGCCGCCAATATAAGGGCTATTTTCTTTTTCATATCCAACCTCTCCTTACCGCTTTATACTGAAAGGGGCAGCACGATTTGCACTGCCCCTTTCTGGCAACTTACATATTTTGTTTTTCTATTACTCTGTATAAACGAATGCGCTCAGATTTTCTACGTTGTCTGCCGTAATCGCGATACAGGGGATCAGCTGTTTTTCTTCCGGAACGACGCCGTTCTTCAGATAATCATCAGCCTGTCTTACAGCGGTCTCTGTGATCAGAGCGATCTGCTGAAGTGCTGTACCAACCATGTTGCCGGATTTGATGTAGTTTGCTGCTTCGTCAGAACCATCAACGCCGATGATCTTGATATCTTCGCGTCCTGCATCGATACATGCCTGAACAGCTCCGCAAGCCATTGTGTCGTTTCCGCAGATGATGCCGGTGATTTCAGGATTGGACTGAAGGATAGCTTCTGTCTTCTCGTAACCCTGTGTCTGATCCCAGTTTGCGGACTGCTGAGCTACCATTTCCAGATCTTCGTAATCATCGATTACAGAATGGAAGTTGTCAGAACGTACCTGGCAGTTTGTATCAGATTCCAGTCCAAGGAGCTCTGCATACTTACCTTCGTAGTTCATTGCCTCTACCCATGCCTCAGCGATTGCTGCTGCGCCCTGAGCGTTATCTGCTACGAGCTGTCCTACGCAAAGGCCGGACTGGTTGATCTCACGGTCTACCATCCAGGTAGGAATTCCAGCGTCATATGCTTTCTGTACTGCCTCGATAGAAGCGTCTGCGCCTGCGTTGTCACAGATGATTGCTGCTGCGCCGTCTGCGATAGCTGCCTCAAACATTTCCAACTGTTTTGCAGCGTCGTCGCCATGAGACTGGCATTTTACTTCGTAGCCGAGTTCTTCGCCTGTAGCGGTTGCGATATCCTGTACTGTCTTGAAGTACGGATTTGACGGATCCGGCGTAATGCAGTAGATGATATTGCTTCCGCCGCCCGGAAGCAGCTCAGCTTCTTCTGCCATAGCTGTTCCTGTGAACATAGCGCCCACCATAGCGATTGTCATAACGCCTGCCAACATTTTCTTTTTCATTTCCTATTCCTCCTTGATACCTTTATTTTTGCAGTTCCCGAACTGCTTGTTGTAAATTTATTATAAACTTATATATTAAAAATTCAATAGTTTTTTTACATTCCATTCGATATTCTGTACATTTTCATAATTTCATCTTTTAATTTTTGTGCATTATGCACATAAATTTTTCGATAAATCGACATTTTCAGAGGATTTCGAATTTCATTTATATAAATTTTTATATAAAAATTCTTTTACTTTTTTAGATGCCAGCAACTTTTCGCATCTGCCTTTTTCCATGTCTGCTGTTTTCCTAAACTCAAAAACAGGCACCGGTCAAAGACCGGCGCCTGCCTGTAGTTCAAATGATTCTTTTATTTATTCCGATTACTCTTTGTCCGCTGCGTGAAGGTCAACCAGTTTGTTCAGATATGCGTATCTTTCCTCGTTGCACTTCTGGTTCTTCGCAAAGAGTCTTTCCGCTCTCGCCGGGTTCGCACGTTTCAGAGAATTGTAACGTACTTCGCCGTTCAGGAACTCATCATATCCGCTGTAATCCGGAGCTTTGGAATCCAGAGTAAACTTGTTCTCTGCTTCCGGATTGAAACGGAACAGATGCCAGTAACCAGCCTTAACCGCCAGTTCTTCCTCTGTCTGAGCTTTGCTCATACCCTTCTTGATACCATGGTTGATACACGGAGCGTATGCGATGATGAGTGACGGTCCCGGATAAGCCTCTGCCTCGGCAATTGCTTTTACGGTCTGATTGTAATCTGCACCCATAGCGATCTGCGCTACGTATACATATCCGTAAGACATAGCGATGGAAGCCATATCTTTCTTCTTTACTTCCTTACCAGCAGCTGCAAACTGTGCGATAGCGCCCGGCTGCGTAGCCTTGGAGGACTGTCCGCCTGTGTTGGAGTAAACCTCGGTATCGAATACCATCACGTTGATGTCCTGGCCGCTTGCAAGAACATGGTCAACGCCGCCGAATCCGATATCGTATGCCCATCCGTCACCGCCGAAGATCCACTGGGATTTCTTAGCCAGGAAGTCTTTGCTCTTAAGCACATCCTTGCACTCGTCGCATCCGCATGCTTCACATGCAGCTACCAGCTTGTCTGTAGCAGCGCCGTTTGTTGCGCCTACGCTGAAGGTATCCAGCCACTCTTTTGCAGCTGCTTTTACGTCTTCGCCGCAGCAGTCGCAGTCAATCAGAGCCTGTACTTTCACTTTCAGGCCGTCGCGGAGCGCTTTCTGCGCCAGCAGCATACCATAACCAAACTCTGCGTTATCTTCGAACAGGGAGTTGGACCATGCAGGACCCTGACCCTTCGCGTTTACCGTATACGGTGTGGAAGGTGAGGAGTTGCCCCAGATGGAGGAACATCCTGTCGCGTTTGCAATGTACATTCTGTCGCCGAACAGCTGAGTGATCAGTTTTGCATACGGTGTCTCACCGCAGCCTGCGCATGCGCCTGAGAACTCAAGCAGCGGCTGTTTGAACTGAGAACCTTTTACGGTGTTCTCTTTGAATTTCTCAATTACGTCTGTCTTAACCGGCAGCTCTACGCCGTAGTCGAAGTATTTCTGGCTTGCCGCGTTTGCTTCCATGTTCTCCATGGTAAGAGCCTTCGCACCCTTCTTGCCCGGGCAGACATTTGCGCAGGAACCGCATCCGGTACAGTCGTAAGCGGATACTACCATTGCAAACTTGTAATTTGCCATGCCTGTCATCGGCAGAGTCTTCAGTCCTTCCGGAGCTGCCGCGACTTCTTCTTCCGTCATAGCAATCGGACGGATAACAGCGTGCGGGCAGACATAAGAACATCTGTTACACTGGATACAG
>JAUNFZ010000038.1 GCA_030524785.1 Eubacteriales bacterium | reverse complement strand
GCTCTCTGCCACAGTTTCTGTCTCCGTCTGCGTCTCGCTCTCTGCCGCGGCCTCTGTTTCCGCCGCTTCCGTCTGTTTTACAGAAAAGGAATCCGCAAAGGTTACTTTATCCCAAAGCTTCTGCTGAATCTCAAAGGATTCCGGCTCCCAGCCTGCCAGCACCTCATCATACAGATCATTCTCGCGCTTTGTAATAATCGTCTGCTTTCTTGTCTCCGTGGCTTCCTCATCAAAGGTCGACTTCATCTGTACCACATAATATGCGCTGTCCAGTTCTACAGGTTCCTCTGCAAGTTCTCCGTCCTCTAGCGCATCGGCCGCCTCTTTCAGTTTGTCGTCCAGAATGGTATCGTCTGTGCCATAGGAGCTTGACAGTACCGTCTTATTTTCGTCAATTTCCTTTGCGGCTTCCTCCAGCGTCTTTCCGCCCTTCACCGCATCGATCACCTGCTGCGCCTGCGCCTTTACGGCTTCCTTTTCCTCCTCGGTCAGCTCCACCGTATTGCCCTCGTCGTCTGTAGTGCCTGCCGTGCTGAAGGTCACATACTCGATTGTTTTCTGCGCGGCTTCTTCGTCGCTCACCTCTTTGTCGGCGCCTTCCTTGATCGCTGCCTGCATTTTCTCCTGAATCGTGTACAGCGTCAGCACCCTGGCAACGCTTTCTTCATCCGCATACATTGCGTCCAGCGTCTTTTGGTCATTGCTTTCCACAAAAGCCTTTGCGGCCGCCGCAATCTTCTCCTGCTCCTCCCCGGTCAGCTCTACGCCGTATTCGGAGGCATGCTGCTCCAGAATCATCATCTCCTTGACGTCATCCAGCATCTCCTGCTTAAAGCTCTCACCATAGGTGATTTCCGTTCCGTCGCTGTCGGATATCGTCTGGCTCCAGATATCTGTCTGCCCCATCAGCGCGCTTGCAAAGCTTTCCATACCGATCTGATTGTAGCGAAGCATAAAGCCCGCCACTCCCAGCGTAATCTCGGCATCCCCATCTATAGTTGCCACGACGTCGCTTTTATTCACATTGGAACAGCCGGTGAGTGCAAATGCGGCCAATCCTGTGCAGATACCTGCCAGAACAATTCTTTTTCCAAACTTATTCATACGTATTCTCCTTTTATTCCTCAATATTGCCGGGGCAGTACCCGCCCCGGACGCTTATAGATTAGTATATCGCTTTTTTTCTGATCCCGCAACGTTTTTCTGTCTCCTGCCATGGTCTTTTTGCCGCAGGGATAAAACTCTCTGCCAGGACCCGGATACTGATCCGCACCTGGTCAGGGGCCTATGGTGCCAATTCCTTCCAGTATCTCCCGTACCAGAGTGAGTACGTCTCCGTTATCCTTAGGGCTTACCCTGGGCTTGGAATACAGAAAATAGGGATTATTTTCCACCACAAATTTCATTTTCCCTCTAAAGCGTTCCATCAGAGCCTCAATTTTTTTTGCGTCGGCCGGAGCCTTTTCAAACATGACAAACTTGATATAATTTCCCTTCTGCGTCAGCTCTGTGACGTATACCGAATGGGCAACGGCCTTTAGAAGGGCAATCGCCAGAAGATTCTGCACGGCTTTTGGCGGTTCCCCAAAACGGTCCATCAGTTCTTCCAGCATATCGTCGTATTCTTCCTGATTCTCTATGGCGGCAATCCTCTTGTAAATATCAAGCTTCTGGTATTCGTTGCGAATGTATTTCTCCGGAATATACGCATCAATATCAAGATCTATCACCGTCTCAAAGGCGCCCGCAGGATCCGTTTCCCCTTTCAGTTCACGCACCGACTCATTGAGCATCTTGCAGTAAAGATCGTATCCCACTGCCTCCATATGGCCATGCTGTTCCGCTCCCAGAAGATTTCCGGCGCCCCGGATTTCCAGATCACGCATGGCTATCTTAAAGCCGCTGCCAAGCTCCGTAAACTCCCGGATTGCATGAAGGCGTTTTTCTGCCACTTCCTTGAGCATTTTATTGCGGCGGTACATCAGAAAGGCATATGCCGTGCGGTTGGAACGGCCCACGCGCCCCCTGAGCTGATACAGCTGGGACAGGCCCATGGTATCTGCGTCATGGATAATCATAGTATTGACATTGGAAATGTCAAGGCCCGTCTCTATGATGGTGGTAGACACCAGCACATCAATATCTCCGTTGATAAAATCATACATGATGCGCTCCAGCTCCCGCTCCTTCATCTGCCCATGGGCAAAGGCCACATTTGCCTCCGGCACCAGTTTGGCAATGGTATTTGTCATCTCTGCAATCGTGTTGACCCGGTTATACACATAATATACCTGGCCTCCCCGTGACAATTCCCGGCCGATCGCCTCCCGCACCATTTCCTCGTTGTACTCCATCACATAAGTCTGAATTGCAATGCGCTCCATGGGCGGTTCCTCCAGAACGCTCATGTCCCGGACACCGATCAGGCTCATATGCAGCGTTCTTGGGATAGGAGTGGCCGTCAGCGTCAGCACATCCACGTTTGTCCGAAGCTGCTTTATTTTTTCCTTGTGCGCCACGCCGAACCGCTGTTCCTCATCCACTACCAGAAGCCCCAGGTCTTTAAATACCACGTCCTTCGACAGCACCCGATGGGTGCCGATCAGGATATCCACCAGTCCCCGCTTCAGATCCTCTATGGTCTTTTTCTGTTCCGCAGGCGTCCGGAAACGGCACAAAAGATCCACACGCACCGGAAAATCCTTCATTCTCTGCACAAAGGTATTGTAATGCTGCTGGGCCAGAATCGTGGTGGGCACCAGATAAACCACCTGTTTTCCCTCCTGCACCGCCTTAAAGGCTGCGCGGATAGCGATCTCCGTCTTGCCAAAGCCCACGTCGCCGCAGATGAGCCGGTCCATGATCTTATTACTTTCCATATCCCGCTTTGTAGCTTCAATTGCCGCAAGCTGGTCCTCTGTCTCCTCAAATTCAAAAAGTTCCTCAAACTCCCGCTGCCAAACCGTATCTTTTCCGTAGACAAATCCCTGCTTTTCCTGTCTTGCAGCGTAAAGCGCCACCAGATCTTTTGCAATGCTGCGCACGGCGGTGCGTACTCTTGTCTTTGTGCGGTTCCACTCCTGCGTTCCCAGCTTGTTCAGCTTCGGCGCTTTTGCGTCGGATCCCGCATACTTTTGTATCACATCCGACTGAGTCGCCAGCACATAGAGATTGCTGCCGCCGCTGTACTCTATTTTCATATAGTCTTTCAGGACTTTATCTACCTCTATCTTTTCAATTCCCCGGTAGATTCCCAGGCCGTGGTTCTCGTGTACAACGTAATCCCCCACATTCAGCTCTGCAAAGCTTGATATTTTCGTTCCCTCATAGAGCCGCTGCTTTTTCCTTCGCTTTTTCGTCTTTCCGAAAATATCGCTCTCCGCAATCACCGCAAAACGAATCAGCGGATACTCATAACCCCTGTGGGTGTTTCCCCTGGCCAGAAGAATTTCGCCAGGCTGTATCTCCCGATCCATATCCTCCGTAAAAAAGCTGTTCAGTTCGTACTCCTGCAGATCCTGCGCCAGGCGCATGGCCCTGGTACGGCTGGCACACAAAAGCGCAACCCGGTATCCTTCCCGCTTCCAGCGTTTCAGGTCCTTTACCAGCTGCTCAAAGCTGTTGTTGTAGGAACTGATGGAGCGCACGGTCATAGAAAAGCGCTTCGTAACATCCCATTCATCTCTGGGAAGATCCATAATGCAAAGCCCCAGACAATTCCTGCGGTTTAATTTGCCCACAGTCTCCTGGCAGGAGTAAAGAAGCTTTGTCTGCCCGGGCAGTATATATCCTTTTTCGAGCCGGTTCTGCATACCTGCTCCGAACTCTGATTCCACGGCGCGTCCTTCCTCTGCAATCCGATTCGGTTCATCCAGAAGAACCAGCGCTTCCCCGCCAAAATAATCGAGAAAGGACACCGTCTCACGATAAAAATAAGGGGTGAAACTGTCAAGCCCCATCCGTTCATGAAGCTCCAGAAGCCTCTCACAGACCTCCTGGGACATTTCTTTGAGCCTGTGGGCCTCCTCTGTCTTCATTTCTTTCCGAAACGTCTGCTCCAGCTCCTGGCTCTCCCGGCGTATACGCTTCGCCGCTGCAGCCGCCTGAGCGCCGTCCACAATCACTTCCCCTGCGGGATAGATTCTCACCGACTCCAAATTCTCAATCGACCGCTGGCTCTGCACGTCAAAACTTCGGATGGAATCAATCTCATCCCCCCACAGCTCGATCCGCACAGGGTTCTCCTCTGTCAGCGGATAGATATCCGCAATGCCGCCCCGCACGGCAAACTGTCCGGGAGCCTCTACCTGGGGAAGCTTTTCATATCCCATTTCCGTCAGCTTCCGGGACAGTTCCTCCAAGTTCAATTCACTATCCTGGGCAAATTCCAATACATGGTCGCGGATCACAGACAGGGGAAGCACACGCTCCATACATCCGGGAAGTGTGGTAATTACCGTTACATCCTCTTTTTCCAGCAGCGCTTTAAGCACCGCCATACGCTGGCGGCCAATCTGACCGCTATGGATATCCGCGCTGTAAAACATCAGATCCCTGGCCGGATATATCAGAACGTCCCCATCAAAGAACCGGTAATTTTCATAAATTTCCTTTGCCCTCAGATCGCTGTAGGTGATAATCAGGCGCTTTGCAAACTCTCTGCCCGCACAGTACATGAAATGCGATTTCTGGGCTTCAATACAGCCGGATACCTGCAAAACTCCCTGATTCTTTTTTAGTCCTGCCCGTATCAGGGCAAATTCCTCCAGATTTTCAAGAGGCGCGGTAAATGCTCTCATGGATTACACCTTTCTGTTAAATTCATTCATGGCGCTGTCGGCACCCTCCCGCAGAATTGCCTCAGCCGCTTTCGCCGCCCGCTCGCAGGCATTGATCATCGTAATTTTTTCTTCTCCGTGGAAACGGCTCAGCACATAATCCGCCAGATCGTATCCCTCCGGTTTTTCGCCCACTCCCACTTTAATACGAAGGAACTCCTGTGTACCCAGCTGCTGAATGATGCTTTTCATCCCATTGTGTCCGCCGGCACTTCCCTTTTTTCGAATACGCAGCTGCCCCGGCTCCAGACTGATATCGTCGTAGATCACAATCAGCTCCGACGGTATATCAATTTTATAAAAATCTGTGACTGCCCGCAGGCTCTCCCCGCTCAGGTTCATATAGGTCTGCGGCTTTACCAGGAGCACTTTCTCTCCCTCCAGCACGCCGCTGGCGCAAAGAGCCTTAAATTTTTTTGTCTCCACGTCAACCCGGCATTTTTCCGCCAGCACATCAATAACTTCAAAGCCTGCGTTGTGACGCGTACCGGCGTACCTGCTCCCCGGATTTCCAAGTCCCGCTATAATATACATAATCTCCTCACATCTTCCTGTTTTTTCCACGAATACAACCCCGGAAACATTGTTTCCGAGGTATGGTACGTTCAGTATAGCAGATGAACATCTTTTACGCAAGCTCAAGCATCACCGGGCAGTGATCGGATCCCATCACTTCCGTTAAAATTCCCGCGCCCTTAAGTCTTCCTTTCAGGCTTTCAGACACACAGAAATAATCAATGCGCCATCCGGCATTTTTTTCTCTTGCCCTGAACCGATAGGACCACCAGGAATAGATTCCTTCCTGCCGGGGATAAAAGTACCGGAAGGTGTCAATGAATCCCGCCCCCAAAAGCTCTGTAAATTTTGCCCGTTCCTCGTCGGTAAACCCGGCGTTTTTTCTGTTTGTCTTTGGATTTTTCAGGTCGATCTCCTGATGGGCCACATTCATATCTCCCGTTACAATCACAGGTTTATGCTTTTCCAGCCCTTTTAAGTACGCCCGGAAATCATCTTCCCATTTCATACGGTAGTCAAGCCGTTTCAGTCCCTCCTGGGAATTTGGCGTATATACCGTAACCAGAAAGAAATCCTCAAACTCGCAGGTGATGACCCGTCCCTCGCGGTCGTGCTCCTCTATTCCAATTCCAAAGATTACCCGCAGAGGTTCTTTTTTTGTAAACACCGCCGTGCCGGAATACCCCTTCTTTTCAGCATAATTCCAGTACTGATAATATCCGGGCAGTTCAAGCTCAATCTGCCCCTCCTGCACTTTTGTCTCCTGAAGACAGAAAATATCTGCCGCTTCCCTTTCAAAAACATCTGCAAATCCCTTCTGCATACATGCACGTATACCATTTACATTCCAGGATATCAATTTCATATATGGTTCTCCTTTCGCTCTTTGCCCTCAGAACAAGGTGTATCCTATGATAGAAAAAAGGGGCGCTGCATGTTCTGCAGCCGCCCCACAACCCTGTAAAACCCCTTTTACAGCGTCACTTCTTCCGCCCTGATGGCTTCGTCGTATTTCTCAAATATCATTTTTTGTATTCTGTCACGAGTTTGGGAGTTAATCGGATGCGCAATATCGCGGTATTCACCGTCCGTAGCTTTCCTGCTGGGCATTGCAATAAACAAACCTTTTTCACCCTCGATTACCTTGATATCATGAATGACAAATTCCTCATCAAGGGTAATGGACACTACAGCTTTCATTTTTCCATCCTTTGATACTTTGCGGACTCTTACGTCAGTGATATTCATAACCAGTCCTCCTTCCTCACATAGTAACAATGGCAGTCTTTTTACATGACATACCGTTCGTTCGTCTCGATGACGATCTTCACACCATCCTCGCCGATATGACTGGAGTTTGCGCGAATTGTGTCGTGGCTTTCCACAATACAATTTTCTATATGCGTATTATCACCAATGTAGACATCATTGAGAATAATGGAATTCTTTATCACACAGTTTTCACCTACAAATACCTTCTTAAACAAAATGGAATTTTCCACCGCTCCGTTTATGATGCAGCCGGCAGACACAAGACTGTTTTTAACTGCCGCTCCCGGATTATATTTTGCAGGAGGCATGTCTTCAATTTTCGAATATACGTCCGGATACTGGCGGAAGAAGTAGTCTCTTACGTCAGGTTTCAGGAAATCCATGTTTGTCTTGTAGTAGGCCTCCACCGTAGAAATATTGGCCCAGTACGTATCCATCTTATATGCGAAGATTCGTTTTACATTCTTATATCGTACCAGAATGTCGTTTACAAAATCAAAACGGTCTTCAGAGGCGGCCTTTTCAATCAGCTCAATCAGCTGGCGCCTGCGGATCACGTAGATACCTGTGGATACCGCATTTCCCTCCGCGGACACAGGTTTTTCTTCAAAACTTGTAACGCGTCCGTCTCCGTCGATCTTCACCACACCGAACCGGCTGATATCGTCGCCCTCCGGCACGTCCGAGCATACTACCGTAATATCTGCCTTTTTCTCAATATGATATTCCAGAACTTTGCCGTAATCCAGCTTGTAGATTCCGTCACCGCTGGCCATCACCACATACGGCTCATGGCATCGCTTGAGGAAATCAAGATTCTGGGCAATGGAGTCGGCCGTTCCGCGATACCAGAAATTATTTCCGACTGTAATCATCGGCGTAAATACATACAGCCCTCCCTGCTTTCTGCCGAAATCCCACCATTTCGATGAGCTCAGATGTTCGTTCAGGGATCTGGAGTTATACTGTGTCAGCACTGCAACCTTCTGAATACCGGAGTTTGTCATACTGCTGAGAGCAAAATCAATGCTGCGGAAGCTTCCCGCCACCGGCATAGCCGCTATTGCTCTCCTGTTTGACAGTTCACGCATCTTCTGATTGTTGCCGCCCGCTAAAATAATACCTACCGCTCTCATACCCTGTCACCATCCTTAATAATAGATTCTCCGCTCTCAAGCCTTCCTCCGGGATAATCCTCAGGAAGTGTGGCGCCTGAAACAGCGGTATTCTTCCCTATCGTCACATTTGCAGGGATGGTACTGTTTTCTCCAATAGTTACGAGTCCGCCGGCATATACGCCCGGTTTGAATTTATTCGGGGCTTCCTCGCCGACGCCCATGACAACTCCGGGACCAACCTCCACATTCTCCGCTATAATCGCACGGTCGATCACACAGTTTTCACCGATTCGCGTGCCTTTCATAATGATGGAATCCCGGACCACCGCGCCCCGCTCCACCGTGACGCCGGCGCCAATCACAGAATTTCTCACCTCGCCGAAAATCTCTGTGCCGTCTCCTATGATGCTGCGCTCAATCGTCGCCTCCGGCGCGATATACTGAGGAGGAATGATCTCGCTGGAGGTATAGATCTTCCAGAATTCCTCGTACAGATTAAACTCCGGAATGATGTCGATCAGCTCCATATTGGCTTCCCAGTAGGAACTCAGGGTTCCAACATCTTTCCAGTATCCATTATACTCGTACGCCACCAGCTTTTCCCCTTTTTCGTGACAGTACGGGATAACATGCTTTCCGAAATCGCATCCGGGTACGTTGGCGTTGGAAATCAGCGCTTCCTTTAATACACTCCAGTTAAATATGTAGATACCCATGGAAGCGAGATTGCTCTTTGGTTCCTTTGGTTTTTCCTGAAATTCTGTAATGCGGCTGCTGTCATCCGTCACCACAACGCCGAAACGGCTTGCTTCCTCCCAGGGCACCGGCATCACCGCAATAGTGACGGCTGCCTGGCTGGCCTTGTGGAAATCCAGCATGACTTCATAATCCATTTTATAGATATGATCTCCGCCAAGAATCAGCACATATTCGGGGTTAAACATTTCCATATATGTCAGGTTCTGGTAGATTGCATTTGCTGTGCCGGTGTACCATTCCGTATCCGTACTCTTTTCATAGGGAGGCAGAATACTTACTCCGCCGATATTGCGGTCCAGATCCCATGGAATACCAATACCGATATGCGTATTCAGCCGGAGCGGCTGATACTGCGTCAGAACACCGACCGTATCTACGCCTGAATTGATACAGTTGCTCAGCGGAAAATCAATGATACGGTATTTCCCTCCGAAAGTAACTGCCGGCTTTGCCACTTTTGAGGTCAGAACGCCAAGACGGCTTCCCTGCCCGCCCGCAAGCAGCATTGCAATCATTTCTTTCTTAATCACGTTATCACCTCTTGCTGTTTTTTACTGACGCCGGGAACAAGCTATCCGGCTGCTGCGAGCCGGATTCTGACTTATCCCCGGTTAAATTCTTCATGCGGATATTATAGCACAGCTTTCAAAAATAGGGAACACTTTTTACGCGTTTTTTACAAAAAATAATGATTAGACAAATCAATTTTATGAATATTTCTCATAAAACATTCATTTCACCCTTCAGCGCTTTATCTTTTATTACATATTTTGTCTAATTTTGTCGTAAAAACGCCTTCATTTTTTGTATAAAATTTACTATTCGTTGAATTTACTTTCCTTTTTCACAAATTTGCGCTATACTGCGTATAGGGCAGAGCCAAGACGGCGGAAGCATTTCCGGTAAGCTCGCTTAACCGGAAATGTTTGCGGCGTTTTGGCGAGCGAAGCGAACGAGGGAAACCGCCAGGTTTTCCGAGTCTGCCCGTTGGCCTAGCACAGTTCTGTCGCACCTGCAGGCAGCACGAGCAAAACCGTCAGGTTTTCCGAGTCTGCCCGTTGGCCTGGCACAAGCCTGCCACACCTTATTATTTTTGTATAACAAAGGAGTATACACCATGTACAAAATAGATTTTCAGCATCCCATCCGGGTACATTTTATCGGCATCGGCGGCATCAGCATGAGCGGCCTTGCCGCAATTCTTATCGACAGAGGATTTTCCGTATCGGGCTCCGACCGAAGCGAATCTCCCCTGACAGCGTGGCTCGAAAAAGCCGGCGCCTCCATCTTTTATGGCCAGCGCGCCTCCAATATCAGTCCCGACATTGATCTGGTGGTCTATACCGCAGCCATCCACCCGGACAATCCGGAATTTGCCGCGGCGGCCGCAGCAAATATCCCTATGCTGACCCGGGCGGAGCTTCTTGGCCAGTTGATGACAAATTATGAAATTCCCATCGCCGTCGCGGGCACTCACGGAAAAACCACCACAACTTCCATGATCTCTCATATTCTGCTTGCGCATGACGACGATCCCACAATTTCCGTGGGAGGAATCCTTCCCGCCATTCACGGCAATATCCGGGTGGGCAGCGGTAAAATTTTTCTGACGGAAGCCTGCGAATACACGAACAGTTTTCTGGACTTCTTTCCGAAAATCAGCATCATTTTAAATATTGACGCAGATCATCTGGATTTCTTTAAGGATCTTGATGATATCCGTCACTCCTTCCGCCTCTTTGCCGAAAAGCTTCCGGCAGACGGCACTTTGATTATCAACGGCGCCATTCCCAACGTCGCCGCGATTACCGAGGGACTTCCCTGCCGCGTGATCTATTACGGCATCCATTATACAGAAGGCTACCACGCCGAAAACATTGTCTATGACAATTATGCCTGCGCTTCTTTCGACCTGATGAACGGCCAAAAGCTTCTGGGCCGCTATTCCCTGAAGGTCCCCGGAAGCCACAACGTTGACAACGCTGTAGCAGCGCTGGCCCTTGGCCATCTGCTTGGGATTCCTGAGACTGTCCTTGAACAGGGCCTGCAGGATTTTACCGGAACCGACCGGCGTTTCCAATACAAAGGGAGCATTGGCGGCGTAACCATTATCGATGACTACGCCCATCATCCCACCGAAATTGCGGCCACGCTTCGGGCTGCCAAAAACCGTCCCCATGAGACCCTCTGGTGCGTATTTCAGCCCCATACATACACCCGCACCAAAGCGCTTATGGACGATTTTGCAAAAGCGCTCTCCCTCGCAGATAAAGTTGTGCTTGCCGATATTTACGCAGCCCGGGAGACAGATAATCTCGGCATCAGCTCCGAGACGCTTATGGAGCGGATCCGCAGCCTGGGAACAGAAGCCCATTATTTCCCCTCCTTTGATGAGATCGAGACATTTCTTCTGCAAAAATGTGTGCACGGAGATTTGTTGATAACCATGGGCGCCGGCGATGTGGTAAAAATCGGAGAAAAACTTTTAGGAGAATAGTTATCCACATTATCCACACGCTTATGCACAAATTTGTGCGAAGGGCGTGTGGATTTTTTTGTGCACAGCTTTGTCAACATAACTTCTTTTCGCTGTTTCTTATTTTTTCGACAAGTTTATAATTTCTGCGACTTTTTTCGCCCTTCCAAAGGTTTACGGAAAATCTTTTGTTCATGTTATCCACATTATCCACATCCGTTTCTCACAATCGCCCAAGGTATAAGTATCTGTTCCCATTTCAAAAAAGCTGTGTTATACTGCATTTATGAAAATGACATGCGTTTGTCTGATCTTTATTTCTGGAAGGTGCACAGGTGAATACATTGACTTTACATAAATACAACGCCGGCGATTTTACGCTGGTTCAGAACCGTTTTTTAGATGAATATATGGTTTCCGCAAACGGAGAATTCGTAAAGATTTATCTTTACCTTCTCCGTTGTTCTTCCGCGGACCGGGAACTGACGCTTGCCTCCATCGCAGATACCTTCAACCATACGGAAAGCGACGTGAAGCGGGCGCTTGCCTATTGGGAACGGCTGCAGCTTCTTAAGCTTTCCTACAGCGAGGACGGCGCGCTCACCGACATCGTTCTCACCGACGGTGTTCTTGCCGGTTCAGAGCAGAAGAACCGCCTGAATACATACGCCTCCCGCATGTCAGACCTGCAGAACCGTACTCTGTCCGAGCCAAAGCGCATCTCCATATCCGCCGACCGCAAAAAAGAGCTGGCGGCCCAGGAAGATATCCGCGAACTTATCTACATTGCGGAGCAGTACCTCGGCAAAAAACTCAGCAGCACGGAAGTCACAAATATTTTGTACTTTTATGATGAACTTCATTTTTCCGTAGATCTGATCGAATATCTCATTGAGTACTGCGTCTCCAAGGGAAAGCGCAGCATCAATTATATCCGCACCGTCGCTCTGGAATGGGCTGCCCGGGACATCAAAACCGTAGCGGAGGCAAAAAAAGATACAAACCTGTATACCAAGGATTATTACGCCGTATTAAACGCCTTCGGCATCAAGGATCGGGGACCTGCCCAGGACGAAGCGGAACACATGTCCCGCTGGTTCCGCCAGTTCGGGTTCTCCCTGGAAATCGTTCTGGAGGCCTGCCGGCGGACGATCCGCCGTACGCATACGCCAAGCTTCCAATATGCCGACAAGATACTGGAAAGCTGGAAAAACAGCGGATTTACCCAGCTTTCCCAGATTGCCGAAGCAGACAGGCTGGCTCTGGAAAAAAATGAAAAGCAAAACAAAGCGGAAAATTGCAGACCGGCAAAAAACACCGTTTCCGCGCCGAATAAATTCAACAATTTTGCGCAGCGCAACTACGATTACGAACAATTGGAACAGCAGCTTTTAGACTGACAGGGAGGACACTGTGGCACTGAATAACTCACAATACGATTCCATCATGAGAGATTACAATCTCCGGCAAATCAAACACCGCCGTCTACGGGACGAGCGCGTTCAGGAAGTTCGTCAAAAACTTCCCCGCATAAAAGAAATCGACGACAAAATTGCTTCTGTCAGCGTGCAGTGCGGAAAACGTCTTTTATCAGGGGAGTCTGCATCGCTTACAGATTTAAGAAACGAGATCGCAGCGCTTTCCCGGGAACGCGAAACCCTGCTGTGTTCGGCTGGCTATCCCGCCGATTATCTGGAAATGACGTACGACTGTCCCGACTGTCTGGACACAGGATATATCGGCGGCAGGAAATGCCGCTGCTTCTGCAAAGCAGAGATTGATCTTCTTTACACCCAGTCAAATTTACAGAATATTCTTGAGGATGAAAATTTTGAAACTTTTTCTCTGGAATATTACTCTGAAGATATTGTGGATGCTTCCGGAGTATCCTCCCTTGCACGCGCAAAAAAAGCCTTCGAGGTCTGCCGGCAGTTCACCCGAGACTTCGACCAGACCTTTTCAAATTTGTTCTTTTACGGCGACACCGGCGTTGGGAAAACCTTTCTCTCCCACTGCGTGGCGAAAGAGCTTTTGGACACTACCCACTCGGTTGTATATTTCTCAGCCCAGGAACTCTTTGAAGCGTTTGCGCGGAAACGTTTTGGAAAGACAGAGGAGGATAACGGCTTTTCCGATATCATTTACGGCTGCGATCTTTTCATCATCGACGATCTGGGAACGGAACTGACAAATTCTTTTGTCAGCTCTGAGCTGTTTCTCTGCATCAACGAGCGTCTGAGCCGCCGCCGTTCCACGATTATCTCTACAAATCTCTCGCTGAAAACCTTCGCCGATACATATTCGGAACGAATCTTTTCGCGCATCTCCAACAGCTATACCATGCTGAAGCTGTTTGGAAACGATATCCGTCTGATAAAAAAGTTGGAAAAACAGGCAAAAAAATGATAGTTTAAGGCTTGCCTAGCAGCTCTTATGTCTGATATACTATCCACGGGCATAAAATTGTATTCTGCCGCCAAAAACGGCAGCCTATATCTGATTTCAATGAAACAATCCACGGAGGAATTGTCATGCAGACAGAAACACGCAATTTAGAATCTATTCCCGTCGGTGCTCTGGCACTGATTCCCCTGGAGAGCTGTAAAACTCTGGGAGAAAAAATTGACCGGTATTTAGTGGAGTGGCGTCATGAACGCGAACATGAACATAAATCTACCGTCGCTTTTCGCGATTACGAAAAAGACAGCTACATTGTGAAGGCAAAGATTCCCAGATTCGGTTCAGGTGAAGCGAAGGGAATCATCACGGATTCTGTCCGGGGAGACGATCTTTTTATTTTGGTGGACGTCTGCAACTACAGCATTACCTACTCGCTTTCAGGCCATACAAACCGTATGTCCCCGGACGATCATTTTCAGGATCTGAAGCGTATAATCGCCGCTTCCGAGGGAAAGGCAAAGCGAATCAATGTGATTATGCCGTTTTTGTACGAAGGCCGCCAGCACAAAAGGAACGGACGCGAATCCCTGGACTGCGCTCTTGCCCTGCAGGAGCTGACCAATATGGGGGTTGACAATATCCTCACCTTTGACGCCCACGATCCCCGGGTTCAAAACGCTATTCCCCTGCACGGCTTTGAGACAATCCAGCCCGTCTATCAATTTATTAAAGGGCTTTTTAAGGCGGCTCCCGGCCTGCATATTGATAAGGACAGCATGATGATTATCAGTCCGGACGAGGGCGGTATGAGCCGCGCCGTTTATATGGCGAATGTGCTCGGTCTGGATATGGGTATGTTTTACAAGCGCCGCGACTATTCCAAGATCGTGGATGGCCGCAATCCCATTGTTGCCCAC
Source organism: Eubacteriales bacterium (assembly GCA_030524785.1). Lineage (GTDB taxonomy): Bacteria > Bacillota > Clostridia > Lachnospirales > Lachnospiraceae > Marvinbryantia. Next base: position 14,837 of record JAUNFZ010000038.1, on the reverse strand, counting down.
GAGTTTCTCGGTTCCAACGTGGAAGGCAAGGATATGGTCATTATTGACGATATGATTTCCTCCGGAGACAGCATGCTGGAGGTTGCATCAGCCCTGAAAAAGCGGAAAGCACGCCGGATTTTCCTCTGCTCTACCTTTGGTCTTTTCACAAACGGTATGGAAAAATTTGACAAAGCTTATGATGAGGGAATCTTCGATTATCTTCTGACAACGAATCTGGTATATCAGACTCCGGAGCTCCTGTCAAAGCCCTACTACACCGGCTGCGACCTCAGCAAATATCTGGCGTATATTATCGACACGCTGAATCATGACGAGTCTATCAGCGAGCTGTTAAGCCCGGTAGACCGTATCAACCGCTTTCTTGAAAAAAACAACGGTCCGGTCACCGCTGATTAAGGCGATCTTTCAAAATTGCCTTACAGTATCACTGGCCACATATTTTCTGCATCAGTTCCTGCTCGCGTTTATGGCAGGTAAACAATAAAACCTGACGCCCGTCTGCGTACAGCCACCGCAAGGTGCTCTCCAGGCGGGCGTCATCATAGGTGATAAACGCATCATCCAGAATCACCGGCAGTTCCTCCCCCGGATTCAAAAAGCGCGCACAGGCCATGCGGAGCGCAAAATAAATCTGTTCCATCGTTCCGCGGCTGACCTGCCAGATAGACAAAAGCCGCTGGGGCGTGCTGATACGTACCTGAAAATTCTCATCCAGGGAAACCGCCGTATATTTTCCGCCGGTAATCTGCGCCAAGATCTCAGAAGTATATGCGTTTATTTTCCGGGCATTTTCCCCGTAAATCTCTAAGGTCACTTCCTCCAGCGTATCGGCTGCCAGATAAGCAGCAGAGATCTGCTGCTCTAATTCCTCAATCTCTCCCTCGGAACGTGAAAGAGCGTCATATTCCTCCTTCATTTCCGCCTGCGCCGCCATTTTTTCTTTTCTCACATTTGCCGTCCATTCCAGCTTCGCTAAAATCCGCTGGCGCTTTGGTTCCGTCGCCCGGCGCCGTTCCATCCAGGCCTGTTGCCGCTCATAAGACTCCCGCAAAGCCTGTTCCCGACGTTTTTGATGCAGTTCGCGTTCTTCTTCCTTTTGCATTTCATCGCGGCTTCCAAAGAAGCGCACTCCAAGGCAGGCCAGAGCAATGACAGCTACCGCCGCAGCACGTATCTCCCAGGCTTCCATCACAAGACTTACCGCCAATGCCGCTACCGCAATGACGGCCATAGAAATTTTTCCCGCTTTCCAGATGACGGGGCCCCTTTCTTCCTGACGGCCCCATTCCATCACAGCCTGCTGCTGTTCATACTCCTCCTGCTCATCACCCTGGAGGCGTCCAAGCTGTCCGCGCAGTTCCTGCTCCTCCGCCGCCAGCTTTTCTATCTCCTGCTCTGCATAGTCAATCTTTACGGATATCTCCTGCAGTTTCTCAATTTTCTCCGCCATCTTCTGTTTTTTTTCACGTTCCAGGGCACGCCGCTTATCCTTCAGTTCCTCCATAGCTGCGGCCACGTCGACACGATCGCTGCCCGCCATATCCGCATTAATCATCTCGTTGCGTACCGCGTCCGCCAGCCCTTCGTCTGTCCGTCCTGTGGCGTTCGCCAGAAATACGGTATTATCGAAGGCCGTTTCATCCATCCCCTCCAAAAGCACTTCCAGATCGCCGCGCTCAATGTCCATCTCCTCGCCGTCTGTCTCACAAATCAAGTGTGCCTCTTTCTCCTCTTTTGAAAAGCTTCGTTCCAGGCGAAATACTTTTCTTCCGCTGCGAAACCGCATAGTGCCCGCGAAGTAACTTCCATTTTCCCAGGGCTTCCTAAGACTGTATTCATCCGTCTCTGCCGCACGTCCCCTCATTCGCTCAATCCCAAAAAACATCCCCCGTATGAAAGCGCGCATCGTGCTTTTTCCCGTTTCGTTCTCCCCGTAAATAATATTGATACCCGGGTGAAACTGCATCGTCTGATTTGTAAACTTTCCAAAATGCTTCATGTGAATTTCCAATATTTCCATAACCAGCCTCACCTGCGTTTTTTTAATGCCTGAACGCCCAGACAGAGCGCCCGGTACCGAATATTCCCACGTTCCTCTTTCGTCAGAGTTTCCCCGCATTCCTTCACCTTAGTTTCTTCCGGCAGCAGTCTTTGTATATATCTGCCGATCACGTCTGTCTCATGCCGGGCAAGCAGCTCACCAAAGTCATACTCCGGCTCTGTGGCGTCGTCCACCTCAAGAATATTGCCAAAGGATCCATAGGCATCCGTCTGGAAAATCACGTCAGGGTCGCGGTATCCCGTAAGCTGTACTCTGTAAATATTCTGGCTGCCATATTCGGCTATCTTTCGCGCCAGTATCTCCCGCATACGGGAATCTGTCATATCTTCATCGCTGTGCAGTGTCAGATGGATATACGAACGGACGGCAAAGGGCACAAACCGGGTACGTATTTTTCCATTCCTGTATTCTCCCAGAATATACCCGTGTTCTCCCGTGTCGTTTGGGTCAATAGGCTCTAAAGCCCCCGCATATATCATTCTGTTTTCCGCCAGGGCCTGAGGTTTGTGAATATGGCCCAGAGCTATATAATCAAAGCCGCTTTGGCTTAGGCGTTTTCTGTCTATAGGAATATGCTTTGCATCTCCGCCGTGAGCCAGCAGTATATGGCAGCTCTCCCGGCCTTCCGGCACAAGATTATCGTACAGCGGCTGCATAATCTCTTTTTGATAGTAGCTCATCCCATACACCGTAGTATTTATGTCTCGAAAATACACGCACTCACATTCCCGCCCGTCAAGGAAAATCACATTTTCCGCCCATTCAAAGGTTCTCTCCGGGGAATCGGGCCTCAGATAATCATGATTTCCCGCAATCCAGACCACCTGCGTTCTGCTCAGGCGGCCAAACAGATAGTTTACCTCCTTCAGCTCCCGCAGCAGCGGCTGCCTGTGAAACAGATCGCCGGCAATCAAAAGCAGATCCGCCTGTTCTTTTTCCGTTTCTTGTATGATATTTCGAAAGGTACTCCATATTTCCTCCGAGCGTTTCTTCGACCAGGGATAACCTTTATCCGGTACTGCGCCAAGATGCACGTCTGCAATGTGAATAAACCTCATTATACTCTCCATTTCGCCGCCGGGCAGGCGGTATTTTCTAATGCCGGCCCGTTGCCGGCAGCGCCCTTATGGGGTAGTATAGCACTATTTCCTCCCGCCGGCAATTTCCTGCCGGCAATTTTCTTTCGCATTTTCTTTCGCAGAATACTGCCCGCTGTCCGCGCCCGCATTTTCTCCCGCGCTTTCCCGATGTATTTTTTTGCAGAATATCGCCCGCGTTTTTCGCAGAATACCGCTTCACACCTTGCACTGCTTTCGCAAAGCTGTTATAATAATACAAATTTTGTAAAAATTAGGTATTGGGAGGAAGAACATGAAAAAACTTGCAGAAGAATTTAAAACCTTTATCATGCGGGGAAATGTCATGGACCTGGCTGTCGGCGTTATCATCGGCGGCGCTTTTCAGTCCATCATCAATTCACTGGTGAACGATATTATTATGCCGATTATCAGTCTGATTACCGGCGGCATCGATTTTTCCAACTGGTTTATCCAGTTGAGCGGAGATCAGAAATTTTCCACGCTGGCCGCTGCCCAGGACGCCGGCGTTGCTGTTTTCGGATACGGCAATTTCATCACGGCCGTGATCAACTTTTTGATTATGGCGCTTGTCATCTTCGCGCTGGTAAAGGCAATGAACCGTCTTGCCGCCATTGGCCATCATGAAGAAGAAAAGGAGAACGCTCCAACAACAAAAAAATGTCCGTTCTGTCAGAGTGATATTGACATCAGGGCAACGCGCTGTCCTCACTGCACCTCTGAAATCACGGATTAATTTTTCTGTAGACACTATTTCTATATTGGCGCTGCGGGGCAAGCCCCGCACGCAGATTCTGTAATTCTATGTCAGTCTCTTAATCCATATCACGTACATTTTTCAATTTCATCTTTCCTGAAAATGTCAATCACAATTTTATCGCACTGCTGCTGTTCTTTTACCGCACCGCTGTTTGTTTTATCGCACTGCTGCCCTTTTCATTTCGTGCTTCCTTTTCATCATTCTCACAGCTGTTCTTTCATCCGGACTCAGCCAAATCAACAGCGGCTGCGTATCCGTCAGTGCAATCCACTTTCTTCCAAGATAGTCCGTATAGCTGCTCCACCAGTAATCTCCCGGACTGGCCGCAATCCCCGTGCTGACCGGCATCATATGCAATTTTATACAGCAGCGCAGAGCGCAGGCTTCGTCCTTCAGCTCCCGCAGCTCTGGTTTCCGGAACTGACAGGGGCTGACCGCCGCAGAAAACCAGGCAAAATCATCCGTATCCGATAGGCATGATTTTTTATACCGCTGTAAAATAAGTTCAGGAAATTTGTGGATGTCCTCTTTTTCCTCCGCCTGCAGGATCATATGAATCTCATTGTCGAGCACACAGTAAGCCAGGGTTTGTATCCCCAGCCTGTTTTGGACATTCACAGCAGCATCCAGTACCTTCATTTTTTGAATTTCACTTTCAAAAACCTGCAGATTCGATTTTCCACGCAGAACCGCGTAACAGACATGCGTATTCTCAAAAATACGTTGCATAAGACTGCACTCCCTTCATCATTAGATATATGTCGGGCAAAATCACACCGGATGATGCCATGACGCCGATTGCTACAGCACTATCATATGCTTGTTTTCAGCCTGTTTTCAAGCCCTTTTTGCCTGTGTAACAAAATGAAACATGTTTATGCAGGTTTTGTTCCCTACGCTATTTTATGTGACAGAATGTCACATGATTTTCTAACGTCTCCGGACAAAGAAATACCCCTCAGGCGATTTTGCCGCCTGAAGGGTATCTTTTGTGTAACTATTTGCTTATGCAAAGCCTGCAGAATATTTTATTCAAAATATTTCACGCCAGACTCAAAAATCTTAATATCCTGTTCGCCATAAATGTTGATCGCCACAGAATCTCCCCGGCGCTCGGAGTGAGCCATCTTTCCGAAGACACGTCCGTCGGGACTGGTAATACCCTCGATGGCCATATGGGAACCGTTGACATTCCATTCTTCGTTGTTGACGTCCAGACATCCCTCCGGCGTTACATACTGCGTCGCCACCTGGCCATTGGCAAAAAGCTTCGTCAGCCACTCCTGGCTGGCAACAAAACGCCCTTCGCCATGGGAAGCGGGATTACAGTAAGTTGCTCCCGGCGTGGCCAGTTGAAGCCACGGAGATTTATTTGATACCACTCTGGTATACACCATCCTGGAAATATGGCGGCCCACTGTGTTGAAGGTCAGCGTCGGCGAATCTTCTTTTTGCCCCACAATGTCTCCGTAAGGCACAAGCCCCAGTTTGATCAGCGCCTGGAAGCCGTTGCAAATGCCAAGCGCCAGTCCGTCTCTCTCATTTAAGAGACGCATTACGGCTTCCTTTATCTTTGCGTTCTGGAAAGCCGTCGCAAAGAATTTTGCGGAGCCGTCCGGCTCATCTCCTGCAGAAAATCCGCCGGGGAACATAATGATCTGGGCCTGATTGATTGCTTTTTCAAAAATATTTACGGAATCCCGGATATCCTCCGCCGTCAGGTTCTTAAATACCCGAATGTCCGCTTCGGCGCCTGCGCGCTCGAACGCCTTTGCGCTGTCATATTCACAGTTTGTTCCGGGGAACACCGGAATAAATACCCTGGGCTTCGCCACCTTATGCCTGCAGATATATACACGGTCTGTTTTGTATACGCCGTCTTCGATTACCGCGTGGCCATCCTCAGGCGTTCTGCCCGCCAGAAATACCGCCGTGGGGTCTTCCTTCGCACAGCCCAAATTGCCCGCAATTTCTTCTGCCATACCGGACTTTTCGGCAAAAGCCGTACCGCCCTGCTCGCCGGATACCGTCTTAAATACGCCTTCCAGCGTTCCCGTCCATGCAGCCAGAGCTTCCTCCATGGTAATCACCGTATCCCTGTATGCAAAGACTGGATTTTCCGTCACCTCTCCTACAACAGTGTACGTTATGGAGAGACGTCCCACCTGATCGCCGGGCACCTCAGCCACAATATTGCCGAAACCTGCCGTAAAGAGATCACGCTCATCCACATTGTGCTCCACTTTGACGCCCAGACGGTTTCCAAAAGCCATCTTGGACAATGCCAGCGCCAATCCCTTGCCCTCCAGTGCATAGGCAGAGACAATCTTTCCCTCTGCTACGTCCTGGAAGAACTTGCCGTACTGGTCTTTAATCTGCTCATAATCCGGCAGATCGTAGCCATCCTTTGCAATCGTTAAGAGCACCAGTTTATTTCCCGGTTTTTTCAGCTCCGGCGTAAGCATCGTTTTGTCGCTGGCCACATCCACCGCAAAGGATACCAGGGTCGGGGGAACATCAATTTCATTAAACGTTCCCGACATGGAATCCTTTCCTCCAATAGAGGGAAGCCCAAATCCGAGCTGCGCGTCGTAAGCGCCCAAAAGAGCTGCAAAGGGCTGGCTCCAGCGCTTCGGATCTTCCGTCATCCGGCGGAAATACTCCTGGAATGTCAGACGTATCCGGCGGTAGTCCCCGCCGCCCGCCACAATTTTGGCCACAGATTCCAAAACCGCATATACCGCACCGTGATAGGGGCTCCAACTGGAAAGATACGGATCAAAGCCATAGCTCATCATCGTCACTGTGTCTGTCTTCCCCTTCATCACCGGCAGCTTCGCCACCATTGCCTGGGTTTCCGTCATCTGATATACGCCGCCGTAGGGCATCAGCACGCTGCCGGCGCCAATGGAGCTGTCAAACATCTCCACCAGTCCCTTCTGGGAGCAGCCGTTCAGATCTGCCAGATCAGACAGCCATTTTTCTTTCACATCCGCCACTTCGCTGCGCTTAAAGTATTTATCTTCCTTTGAAGGAATTTCCACATACACGCCGGTTTCCTGGTGCGCACCGTTGGTGTCCAGAAAAGCGCGGCTGATATTTACGATCTCCTTGCCCCTCCAGATCAACACAAGACGCGGAACCTCCGTGACAACAGCCACCTCCACGGCCTCCAAATTTTCCTCGTTGGCGTATTTCAAAAATTCTTCCACGTCTTTTGGATCCACTACAACCGCCATACGCTCCTGGGATTCAGAAATCGCAATCTCCGTACCGTCCAGACCTGCGTATTTTTTCGGCACTTTATCCAGATAGACCTGAAGTCCTGCCGCCAGTTCTCCAATTGCCACAGAAACACCGCCTGCGCCGAAATCGTTGCATTTTTTAATCAGACGGCTCACCTCGGGACGCCGGAACATACGCTGAATCTTGCGCTCCGTAGGTGCATTTCCCTTCTGTACCTCAGCCCCGCAAACTTCAATGGAAGCTTCCGTATGTACCTTGGAAGAACCTGTTGCTCCGCCAATGCCGTCACGGCCTGTGCGGCCGCCCAGCAGAATGATAATATCTCCGGGATCGGAAGTCAGCCTTTTTACGTCTTTTCTGGGAGCAGCGCCCATAACAGCGCCGATCTCCATTCTCTTTGCCACATAATTCGGGTGATAGATTTCCTTTACATATCCGGTGGCGAGTCCGATCTGATTACCGTAGGAAGAATATCCCTTTGCGGCGCCGCGCACCAGCTTTTTCTGGGGCAGTTTCCCCTTCATAGTCTCTTTCACAGAAACAGTGGGATCGGCCGCGCCCGTCACGCGCATGGCCTGGTATACATACGTTCTTCCTGAAAGCGGATCGCGGATTGCACCGCCAAGGCAGGTGGCTGCTCCGCCGAAAGGCTCAATTTCTGTGGGATGGTTGTGCGTTTCATTTTTAAAATTCACAAGCCATTCTTCCGTCTGCCCGTCTATCTCCACGGGAACCACAATACTGCAGGCATTAATCTCATCAGATTCTTCCTGATCCTGAAGTTTTCCCTCTTTTTTCAGCTTGCGCATAGCCATCAGCGCCAGATCCATCAGGCAGACAAATTTATCCTCTCTGCCCTGAAAAATCTCTGCGCGGTCTGCCAGATATCTCTCGTAAGTGCTGACAATCGGCTCTCTGTAATCGCCGTCGCCAAACTCGATCTCCTTTAATTCGGTAGAAAAGGTGGTGTGACGGCAGTGATCCGACCAGTACGTATCCAGCACGCGGATCTCTGTCACCGTTGGATCACGCATTTCTTCTTCCTGGAAATATTTCTGGATATGCTGGAAATCCTTAAACGTCATAGCCAGGTTCAGGGATCCATAAAGCGTTTCCAGCTCCTGGATATCCATTTTCCTGAAGCCGTCAAACACTTTAATGTCTTCAGGCTCCTCAAATACCGTCACCAGCGTTTCCGGCTTTTCCATGCCGGTCTCCCGGGAATCCACCGGATTGATACAATAATTTTTAATCGCCGCAAATTCCTCGTCGGTAACGTCTCCCTCAATTACGTAAGTGGTGGCGGAACGTATCACCGGCTCCTCTGTCTCATCCAGAAATTTGATGCATTGTTCCGCAGAATCGGCTCTCTGGTCAAACTGTCCCGGCAGATATTCCACAGAAAAGATCCGGTCTGTCTCCTTTAACGGAAAGCTTTCCTGATAAAGTACATCCACCGGCGGCTCCGCAAATACAGTTCTGCACGCGTCTGCAAATACTTTGTCGGAAATGTTTTCCACATCATAACGAATCAAAACACGCACGCCGGTCATGTTGCTGATCCCCAGATAGCTGCGCACCTCATGACGCAGCTCCTTCGCCTGCACCGCAAAAGCCGGTTTCTTTTCCACATACACTCTCTTTACATTACTCATCCGCTTTTCTCCTCCTACCTCTGTATTCCCGACAGAAGCTCGTCCGCCCAGTCGCTCAGGCTGTAAGCGTTTCCGTCGAATAGCTTTAAAATAACTCCATACTGCTCCTCGCTGTGGTCAAAGGCATTGCCCTCGTCCGTGTCCACATGCATCGCCAGCACATAATCGGGATGAACGCGCACCACCACATTGGCATAAATCAGTGCCCGCTCATAGCTCTGGGTGATCACAAAAACTTCCTCGTTGTCCCGCACATGCATCCGATATGCGTCGCTGGGGGTCATGTGAATGTGGCGTTTGGCAACAATCACTCCCTTTTTCAAATCGACGCTTCCGCAGGGCCCGATCAGGCGGCATCCCGGCGTTCCCTCAATATCGCCGGACTGGCGGATCACCTTTGCAATCCCCAGCTTTCTGGTATCGGTAATCGCAAGCTCCACCTGGGTCTCCTTTCGGAAAGGTCCCAGTACTGCCATATGCTCCATACGCCCCCTGGGGCCTTCAACCGTCAGGCGCTCCTGGGCCAGAAACTGCCCCGGCTGGCTCAGTTCCTTGACCGGCGTCAGCTCTTTTCCCGCGCCAAACAGCGTTTCAAAATCCTCCCTGCAAAGATGAATATGCTTTGCAGAAATTTCAATGGGTATTCTTGATTTCATTTATCCTCTATCCCTGTTTCCTGTCATTATTCAGACAAAAACGCCGTGTAGCACCGTTTTGCCTCGTACACGTCAGCTTTGCTGACGATCTCCCAGGGCGCGTGCATATTCAGCACCGCCACGCCGCAGTCAATCACCTGCATCCCATACAATGCCAGAATATACGCGATCGTTCCGCCGCCGCCAAAATCCACCTTTCCAAGCTCCGCCGTCTGAAAGGCCACCTTATGCTTCTCCAGGATTCTGCGAAGCTCGGCCATATATTCCGCATTTGCATCATTAGAACCCGATTTTCCCCTGGCGCCGGTGTATTTGTTAAACACGATTCCCTTTGAAAAATAAGCTGTATTTTTCTTTTCAAAGGCAGAGGCAAATTCGGGGTCGTAGGCCGCGCTTACATCCGAAGACAACATTCTGGAATTTGCCAGCACTCTGCGCAGCTTAAGATCAGAATAGCCGTCCATACAGTTCAGAAGCTCCGCCACCGTATTCTCAAAAAATCTTGACTGCATACCGGTAGCGCCTACGCTTCCGATTTCCTCTTTGTCCACCAGGATACAGCAGGCTGTCCGCTTCACCTTCTTCATATCCAGCATGGCTTCCAGCGATGTATAGGCGCAGACTCTGTCGTCATGGCCATAGGCCAGAATCATGCTGCGGTCCAGGCCACATTCCCTCGCTTTCCCCGCAGGAACCACTTCAAGCTCTGCGGAAAGAAAATCATCTTCCTCGATATCGTACTGCTCTTTCAGAATCTTCAGAATATTTTTCTTTACCGTCTCTTTGTCTTCTTCGCCATCCTTCAGAGGAAGATTGCCGATCAAAAGGTTCAGCGCTTCCCCTTCAACCACCTTTGCCGCCTTCTTTTCCAACTGCTCTCCGGACAGATGCACCAGAAGATCCGTAATGCAAAAGACCGGATCCTCCTCCTTTTCGCCGATGGAAATCTCCAGCACGGTGCCGTCCTTCTTCGCCACAACGCCGTGCAGGGCCAGCGGAATCGTTACCCACTGATATTTCTTGATACCTCCATAGTAATGGGTATCAAAATATGCCAGCTCTGTATCTTCGTAGAGAGGATTCTGTTTCAAATCCAAACGCGGAGAGTCGATGTGGGCCCCAAGAATATTCATACCCTTTTCTATGTCCTTGCTTCCGATGTGAAACAGTGCAACTGCCTTCTCCATATAGACGGCATACACCTTATCGCCGGCCTTCAGGGTCTCTTTGGCTTTGATTACTTCCTCAAGGCTGCGGTACCCGGCGTCTTTTGCCATCTTTACCGCTTCCTTTACACATTCCCGCTCCGTCTTTCCATGATTCAGAAAACGGCGGTAATTCCTGCCAAGCTGTTCCAACTGTTCCAGTTGCTTTTTACTGTAGCTGTTCCAGACATTTTCACTGCTCATTTCCAGGCTCCTTTTTCATCTTTTTACAATTTCATTTTCTCATCACGCTTACTGATGCCTGATAAATCCAAATTTACTGAAAGGATAGATGCGAATAAAGGCTTTTCCCAAAATTCTGTCCTTCGTCACCGGCCCAATCACCCGGCTGTCGCTGCTGTGATTGCGGTTGTCTCCCATCACCCAGTATTCGTCCTCTCCCAACTGGATCGGCTCAATGGCCATTCCCGGATCTTCAATGACTTCCTTACCGTAATTTTCTTCCAGTTTTTCCCCGTCAATGTAGATTGTTCCGTCCGTATCAATCCGCACTTCCTCACCCGGAAGTCCGATAATTCGCTTGATCCACTTATCCTTTTTATTGTTCTCCTCCGGATAAATAATGACGATATCAAATCTTTCCGGATCGCTGAAGCGGTAGCTGATCTTATCACAGATCAGGTTGTCTCCATCCTGCAGGGTGGACTCCATGGAACGGCCGTCCACACGCACCCTCTGACCGATAAACGTTACAATAAACAATGCTGCGGCGATCGCCACCGCAAAACATCCAATCCAGCTTAATATTTCTTTCTTCATTAGCCTCTCCTTTTACCGCAAATATATTCCTGCAGCTTTGTTGCTCAATTATCCGTCATAGCGCTGAAAACAGAATAGAGCTTAAATTTACTGCCATATGGAACACCGCCGGCGCCCTTAACGTGTCCCACTTCCGGTACACTGCGATTAAGACCAGACCCATTGGAAATGCAAACAGCGCCTGGACCGCATTTCCATGGTAAAGAGCAAAAATCGCCGCTGCCAAAACCGCCGTCCATACAGAATCAGTATACTCTCTCAGACGCTTATAGACAAGCCCCCGAAATAAAACTTCTTCCATAACCGGCACAATTATTCCAACTCCTGCCACTAAAAAAACGAGGGAGCTTCCAAACAGCGCTTCCTGCGTCTCATTGGAAAGCTTTAGAAAAACCATCAAAATATTCATCAGAAAGCTTAAGACGACATTGCATCCCACGCCCAGGGCCGCCACACTGACGTAATCCGCCGGCTTCATCTTCTGTTTTACCGGCCGCCTGCCCTGTTTCTCCTGTTCCCCGGGAAATCCGTCCGGCAATGTCTTCACCGTTTCCCCGGCAAAAGCTTCTTTCCTTTTGGCATCCTTACGGTACATCCACAGAAACAACGGCAGTACCAAAACTGCCGTCAGAGTTGTCAGAAAGGCTGCATCCACATGCAGCCCAACCGTATCCATTATAATAATTACAATCATCATCGCCAGGTAATGTATCAGAACCGGCCCCACTACTTTGCCGATTTTTTCAATCGTATACCAGATCATTTTCACTGTCTCCCAAAGTATGCGTCAATGCCGTCCGCGATTCCCTCTGCCATGATATATTGGTTCGATTCGTCGGCCATATAATAGTCGTCGCCCTCGTTTGTCATAAATCCCATTTCCAGAATAGTAACCGGTATTTCACTCCAGTTAATGCCTGTCATATCGTCCGTCACCCAGAAATCGCAGTTGATCATTCCGGTCTTTTCGCAGTATGCATTCAAAATATCGCCGGACAGACGGATACATTCACTGTAAATATCCGCTGTATATGGATTCTGTTCAGAGGGTACCACCATCAGCGCACCTGATACGCTGCTGTCGTCCGAGCCGTTTGCGTGGATTCTTACCAGAATCTCCGCTCCTGCTTCCTGGGCGAGCTGAGAGCGCTCCATATTGCTGATATCCACGTCGTTCGTCTCGCGGGTCATCACAACGCGGTATCCCCTGTTCTCCAGCTCGTCCCTGAGTTTCAGGGAAACCTGAAGATTCAGTTCGTATTCCCCAAGTCCGGTAAAGCTTCCGCTGGTTCCCACCGCAACACGGGCCTTCATTGTCTCCGACCCCGGCGCCACCGGCTCCACGCCTTCGCTGAGCCCGGGCGTCTGATGTCCCGGATCAATCGCCACGACAGGGCCGTCGGCCTCTGTCTCCGTCTGCGCTTCCTTTGCCGCCGCTTTGGCTGCTTCGCTCTGACGGGCTGCTTCTTCGGCCTTCTTCTGCTTTGCCGCTTCCTGTTCCTCCACAGTCAGCTCGGCCCGAACAGGAACGGCCGCTGTCCCTGCAAAAGCAACGGCAAACGCCAGCGCTGCAAATCCTATCATTTTTTTCATATTCTGCAACCTCAATTTAACCGGTTTTGAGGAAGCGCCTTAAACGGCCCTTCCTCACCGGAACTGTGCCATGCATCAAAGTTTCCTTAAAGTACTCCCGGAACTTCCGCAGAAGTTACTACGCAGTTTCCATCCTGATACCGGAAGTAGAACGTAGCCTCTTTCTGAACCGATGTGTCCGCGGCATTTTCCGTTTCTGTCTCAGATTCTTCTTCCTGTTCGGCCTCTGTTTCCTGCGCAGCTCTCTCATAATTGCAGGTATAGGAAAGCTTCATCTCGATGCCGACAAAGCTTTCTTCATCCTTTCCGGGATAATAGATATCTCCGAACTCTGCCTGAAAGCCTTCAAAGCTGATGCTATTCACCTGGAGCTGGCCGTCGCGAAACAGGTTTTCTGAGATCGCCCTGTAGAGATTCGACTTATTGGGCACCTGCGCAAACTGATCGCCCAGCGCTTCCTCGCCCTCCTCATTCAGAACGTTGGTGTACAGATCGTTTATCATTGTCTTTGCAATTTCTTCCATCTGTACCTTCGCATTGTCGCTGACTTTCATCTGATTCCTGACGTCCAGTACTGTGCCGCTTGTCTCCAGCGTGCCCTCATACGACTCAAAGGGCAGTCCGTTGATCTGCAGCTTCGCTGTGGGTTCCACACCGGAAAGCTGGTAGCACACGGCCCCCGGGGAGAGATCCTCGTCCTCCTTTATGGAAGCCTGATCCGGCACGCGGCTGTCAATCAGCACCTGCGTTCCCGCCGGAACAATCAGTTCCATATCCACAGCGCTGGCTCCCGCCGCTTCCATGGCCCACTGCTCAAAGAGCCCGTATTTCTTTTCATTCTGCTGAACCATGTTCACGCTCTGACGTACTTCTTTTCCATCCGCTGTATAAGTAAACGTATAGTTCTGCACAAACTGATTCTGCTTATTCAGTGAACGGTCTCCCGTTTCTACTGTATATTCCTCTGCGCCGACGGCATCTTTGAAATACTTCTTGGCCACATTCAGGGGATTGCTTTCCTTCATCCCCTCATACGCAAACGTACCGCCTGCCGCTGCCAGAATCACAAGGATAATCCAAATCGTAATGCGCGTATTGCGCTTCTTTCTCTGTCTCCATTTATACTGCTGATTGTTGTCCATCACACATACCTCCTTTGCCTATTGCGCCTCAACCTTCAGAATAACGTCAAGGTTTGCCCGTTCGTATTCATTCAGGAAGCTGGACATATTTGAGTCGAAGTATGACGGATCATAAGTCGGTACATACCAGGTCTTCTGTGCAAAGTAATTGCTCCACTTCTGCGTAGTGAAAATTCTTCCATGGCGTGCAAAAATCTCGTTTCTCAAAATTGCAAGGTTTTCAGAAGACCATCCGTTAAGCTCGGATTCCGAAACATAACGGCTGTTAATATCCGACATAATATAGGAATCGTCCCAGGCGCCGCTGTTGGAGCTTCCAGAGCTTCCGGTGCTGACCGTCGGCCTATCCCAGCTCAGGTAATTTCCAGCCACATAACCGGTCTGTCCATTGTAGCTGACCTGAATCCAGCCATTGTCCGTATATCCGGTAACCGTAACCGCTTCACCGTTACTGAGTCCGCCCAGGCGGCTGTTATCCTTGCTTGCTCCGGAACGCACATTCACATCCCAGGTTGCATACATTGTTCCGCTTGAGGGCGTCACCGTCCATGAAGCTGCCGTGCTGCCGGAGCCGCTTCCTGTACTGCCGCCTGAAGTGCTGCCGGAACCATTTCCCGCGCTGCCGCCCGAAGTACTGC
>JAUNFZ010000102.1 GCA_030524785.1 Eubacteriales bacterium | reverse complement strand
AATTTTCAATGTTCTTTCAATTTAGCCTTGACTTTTTATTTGCAGGCTTAATATTGTGTTTTCTTCTACAATTCCAATATTCATCTTTTTACATCCCATTTCTTTTGCCTTTATATAAGCATCCTCCAGCAACTTTGCACCAATATGCTTATGACGATATTGTGGAAGAACGCATAGGTTATTAAGTTCGCACTCATTATTATCTTGTAATGCCAATGAATAATAGCCAATAATTTTATCATCATCATAATATGCAAACATAGGTCTATGTTCATTCTTTAATTGATATAATAGTCTATCCTCTGTTGTAGCAAATGCCGTAAAACGTAGAGCATTATCGACCGTATAACCTAAATCGTCTGCGAACGAAGAAAGCTTTCTTTTATAACATTAACACATCCTGCAATGTCTTCTTCATGTATTTTCTTTATCATATATTTCACCATTCTTTTCCAATGCACAACCAAAATAAAAATTTATAAAATTTTGTTTTCTCAATCAGATAAACTAAAAACCGCTTACAATTCGTATTCCTCCAATTTACCATTTTCTAGTGTATAATTAAAAAATTCATCATTTGACATATCTATAAAATAAGTCCTAATTATACGGCATATCCCGCCATGACAAATAATTAAAATATTTTTCCCCTGATATTGCCCCTTTATTTTATCAATCAGTCCGTATATTCTATATGCCACCTGCATCATAGATTCTCCATTAGGGTATCTGTATGCAAAATTTCTTTTATTGGCTAAAAAATTATCATCCTTTCTGTCCGCACCTTCATATATTCCATAATTCTGTTCAACAAGTGATTCTTCTATTTGTAAAGTAATATTATTTTTGTCAGCAACAATTTGACTTGTTTTTATAGCTCTCTTTAATGGTGAAGATATAATTGTATCAATATTGTATTTTTTTACTATATCAGCCAATTTCTTTGCTTGTTCTATTCCTTTTTCTGTTAATTCCACATCAGTAATACCACATACTTTATTTTGAGCATTCCAAGTTGTTTGACCATGACGAGCAACAAATAATTTCATAAACACACCTTTTTTCTAAAACTAGTTCATTTTTTTGATTATACCACTTCCAATTTCCATTTACCACAAAAATATAGGGCAGTGCTTCAGCTCTTTCACGCTAATATCTTTCGTGATTGCCTTACTACAATACAGCACTTCACTTTTACCTTTCCGATCGCACGTTTATCAATAAAACTGATTTTTATCAACAAAAATGACTGATTTTCAAGATTTCTTGGATCTATGCGTAAAAAATAACCTCAAGACTGTTTCCAATCTCAAGGTTATCTCTATCTTCGTTTAGCGATCAATTTTTATATCAGTCGGCAATTTGAGATTGTGCCGCAACAATTATATTACTCAAACTCAATCGTTCCCGGCGGCTTGCTGGTCAAATCGTACATTACCCGATTGACGCCCTTAACCTCATTGATGATCCGGCTCATGACTTTCTTCAGCACCTCATACGGTATCTCCGCAGCCTCTGCTGTCATGAAATCTATCGTATTTACTGCTCTGAGCGCCACCGCATAATCGTAGGTGCGCTCGTCGCCCATCACGCCGACGCTCTGCATGTTTGTAAGTGCTGCAAAGTACTGGCCGATGCTGCCGGCAAGGCCAGCGTTAGCAATTTCCTCACGATAAATTGCATCTGCTTCCTGGACGATGCGGACTTTCTCAGAAGTTATTTCGCCGATAATTCGGATGCCAAGGCCCGGGCCCGGGAAAGGCTGGCGAAATACAAGATAATCCGGGATGCCAAGCTCCAGACCGGCTTTGCGGACTTCGTCCTTAAACAGATCGCGCAGAGGTTCGATAATTTCTTTGAAATCTACATGTTCCGGAAGGCCGCCCACATTATGGTGAGACTTGATGACAGAGGATTCGCCGCCCTGGCCGCTTTCTACCACGTCAGGGTAGATGGTTCCCTGGACAAAGAAATCTACGGCGCCGATCTTCTTTGCCTCCTCCTCAAATACGCGGATAAATTCTTCCCCAATAATCGTGCGCTTTTTTTCCGGTTCAGATACGCCCGCCAGTTTATTGTAAAAACGTTCCTGCGCATTTACACGGATAAAGTTTAAGTGGTATGGACCTTTGGGACCAAAAACAGCTTCCACCTCGTCGCCTTCGTCTTTTCGCAGAAGGCCATGGTCTACAAAAACACAGGTCAGCTGCTCCCCTACAGCCTTGGAAAGCAGCACAGCCGCCACAGAGGAATCTACGCCGCCGGACAGTGCGCAGAGTACCTTGCCGTCACCAACTTTTTCACGCATCCGCTTAACCGTTTCCTCAACAAAAGAGTCCATACGCCAGTCTCCGGCGCATCCGCAAACGTTCAGAACAAAATTGGCCAGCATTTTCGTACCCTCCTGAGTGTGAAGCACTTCAGGGTGGAACTGAATCGCATAAAGCTTTTCTGCTTCATTTTCTGCAGCTGCCACCGGGCAGTCTGCCGTATGTGCAGTAATTTCGAATCCCGGTGCCGTTTCAAAAATTGAATCAAAATGGCTCATCCAGCAAATCGTTTTTTCTGATACGCCTGTGAAAATACGTGAATCCCGCTTATCAATCAGCACCTCTGTCTTTCCGTATTCACGGACGTCCGCGCGGGCTACTTTTCCGCCCAATACATGCTGCATAAGCTGCGCTCCATAGCAAAGTCCCAGAACCGGAATACCAAGTTTAAAAAGTTCCGCCGAATACGTGGGGGAATCCGCCTCATAACAGCTGTTAGGCCCGCCTGTCAAAATAATTCCTTTCGGCTGCATGGCCCTGATCTTGTCCAGATCGGTTTTATATGAATAGATTTCACAGTAAACGTTACATTCACGAACCCTGCGGGCAACAAGCTGATTGTACTGGCCGCCAAAGTCCAGAACGATGACTAATTCTCGCTTCACACGGGATACCTCCTATAAATTATTAAGCTTTATTATATCGTAGCTCCTTTGATTTTACAATCAAATTTTTCCCTTTGGGGCAGCATCCTTCACCCGAAGCAGTGCTTCCTCCTGGGCAGCAATTACCCGGTCGCACCAGTCGTCGAACTCGGGATCCTCTATCTGACATTCAGGATGAGACATAATATAATCCACTGCTTTTCTCACTCCCTGGTCGAAACGGATTGTAGCGCAAAACTCCGGCACCAGCCGCTTCAATTTGGAATTATCAAAGACAACCGTATTCGCCTTATCTCCCAGCAGATTTCCTCTCACATCATGTCCAGGATTGCTGCAGGCGGAAAGAAAATATGACGATACATAAAAGGGCCTATATTCTACTCCCAGAGCATCCGCCAATGTCTGGTAGATCTGATTCCAGGTGAGGGTCTCGTCCCCCGTAATCTGCACCGCCTCCCCGATTGCATGAATATTTCCCATAAGTCCTACGAATCCTTTTGCAAAGTCCGTGTTAAAAGTCATGGTCCAAAGCGCGCTGCCGTCGCCGTGAACGAGCACCTGTTTTCCTTCCAACATGCGCTTTATTACCTGGAAACTTCCATTCTTTCCGTGCAGTCCCACCGGAATTTTGCGTTCGCTGTAGGTATGACTCGGCCTCACAATCGTAACCGGGAATCCTTCTTCCCGATACAGTTTCATCAGAAATTCTTCTCCGGCAATCTTATTTCTTGAATACTCCCAATAGGGATTCGCCAACGGCGTACCCTCAGTAATTCGGTAATCAGACAACGGCTTCTGATATACCGAAGCGGAACTAATATAAATAAATTGTCGTGTTTTTTCCCGAAACAGCCGGTAATCCCGTTCCAGCTGCTTTGGCTCAAAAGCAATAAAATCTGTCACTACATCAAATTTCTGTCCTTTGATCTGTTCCGCCACATACGCCTCGTCATTGATATCCGCCGTGATAATATGTGCCCCTTCCGGCAGTTCGTTGTTGCGGCTGCCTCGGTTGATCAGCCAAAGTTCATGACCTTCTTCAATCAGGCGTCTGGATATCGCAGTGCTGATCGTTCCCGTTCCTCCAATAAATAAAGCTTTCATAAGTTATCCTCCTTTTCGTATCGCCCCCGCTCCTTCGTCGCGACGGCAGGTCGGTGCAAGCCATCTTAAAAATGCTCTGCGGTATCGCCCCCGCTCCTTCGTCGCGACGGCAGGTCGGTGCAAGCCATCTTAAAAA
>JAUNFZ010000101.1 GCA_030524785.1 Eubacteriales bacterium | reverse complement strand
ACAAAGTGTGGTGGAATTTACCTCTGCACTGGAATTTACTTTTTCAAGTTAGCAACCAGATTCACGCCTGCATTTTCATGGAACCGTCTTCACGCCAATCCAGGGAGATTGTCCGGTACAATGCATATCGTGACAAAGTAAATCTCCTCCACGCCCGCTTCTTTCAGCGTCCTTGCCGCTTCATCCATCGTGCTGCCAGTAGTATAAACGTCGTCCGCCAGAAGCACCCGCCGGTACGCCGAAGGATATTCCACAGAGAAGGCTCCCTTCAGATTGCTGCGCCGGCTGCGGTAATCAAGTTCCTTTTGCTGCAGAGTTTTTCTTTTCTTTTTCAAAAGTTTTGTGTCCACCGGCAGGCCAAGCCTTTTCCCAAGCTCTTTTGCCAGTATTTCCGCCTGATTATAGCCCCGCCGCCTTCTGGCGGAGGAATACATGGGAATCGGCAGAATCACCTCCGGATTCCAGCGCCGGATCACCGGTCCCAGTTTTTCTTCTATCTCCCCGGCAAAAACTTCCAGATATTCTCTTTTGTTTTTGTATTTTATGGCATGCACAGCCTCTTTCACCGGTCCGGTGTAAAGGCAGAGCGCCCTCCCCTGCGTGTAAGCATGGCGATGTGCGCTGCACGCCCCGCAGTATTCCATATCCGGCGCCGCCAGCGGTTTGCCGCAGCGAAAACAGAGTGGCTGACGCACATATACGATTTTCTTTCCACATTCGCTGCAGATTCCCTCCGACAGTTCCCCGCACAGCGGACACCGGCGCGGAAACAAGAGATCCAGAATTATTTCAATCCATTTTCTTCCCACTCACATATCCTTTCTCTGAGGGTGGAATACCTCTTTTGCTCAAAGCGGTTATCTATCATCTGATAGAATACCTCGGGCTGCCCTACAATCGTCACACATTTCCTTGCTCTCGTAACAGCCGTATAAAGAAGATTGCGCGTCATAAGAAGCCGCGGACCTGAAAGCAGCGGCATCACCACCGCCGGATATTCGCTTCCCTGGGATTTATGGATGGTAATGGCATAGGCAAGCTCCAGTTCCTCCAACTGCCCAAACGCGTACTCTACAAATTTTCCCTCGTCAAACTCCACCGTCATCATCTGGGCATAGAGATTGATCTCCTTTACAATCCCCATATCGCCGTTAAAAACACCCACGCCCTTTTCCACGGGGATGCCATAACGGCCGCGAATTTCCCACTCCAGCTGATAATCGTTTTTAATCTGCATCACCTTGTCGCCCTCGCGAAACACCCCGCTGCCATATTCCTTTTCACGCTTTGTCTCCGCCGGGGGATTCAGGTAACGCTGAAGAATCGTATTCAGCCGCTCTACCCCAAGCAAACCCTTCCGCATGGGCGTAAGCACCTGAATATCATAAGGCTTTGCCTCCACATATTTGGGCAGCTTCTGGGAAATCAGAGAAATCAGCACCCTGATAATCACATCCGCATCGTCTCTGGACAGGAAAAAGAAGTCCCTGCTCTTATTATCCAGCACCACATGCTCTCCGTGGTTAATTTTATGGGCGTTCACCACAATATCGCTCTCGCTCGCCTGGCGGAATATCCTGGTCAAACGCACCACCGGAAAACATCCCGATTCAATGATATCCTTCAGCACACAGCCAGGACCCACGGAAGGAAGCTGATTCACATCGCCTACCATAATCAGCCGGGTTCCCACCGTGACCGCGCTTAAAAGCGCATGCATCAGAAACATATCCACCATGGACATCTCATCTATAATGATCACATCCGCCTCCAGCGGATTTTCCATGTTTCTCTCAAAATGCGTATGAGCTGTGGATTCCTCCGGCACCCCCGAGACTTCCAGAAGCCGGTGAATTGTCTGGGCCTCCCAGCCTGTGGCTTCCGTCATCCTCTTGGCCGCCCTCCCTGTAGGAGCCGCCAGCAAAATTTCCAACCCCTCCGATGCAAAATAGTGAAGAAGGGTATTAATAGTGGTAGTCTTTCCTGTACCAGGACCGCCGGTAATCACAAGCAGTCCGTGTCCCACGGCCTCAGCAACCGCTCTTTTTTGTTTTTCCTCCAGCTTTGTCCCTGTCTCTCTCTCAATTTGCTCCAGTTTTTTCCAGAGAATATCCTCCGCAACTGGTTCAGACACATTCAGGTCATGCAGCATCTTCGCGGTATTCAGCTCCATGTAATAATTGGACGCACTGTAAACGCCGTTTTCCTTTACGATTACTTTCCTCTGTATTGCCAAATCCATCATCTGAGATTCCATGCTTTCCTCAGATACTCCCAAAAGCTCCGATGCCTTGGCAAAAAGCTCCTGCCTGGGCAGATAAACATGGCCCTCGGACATGGA
Source organism: Eubacteriales bacterium (assembly GCA_030524785.1). Lineage (GTDB taxonomy): Bacteria > Bacillota > Clostridia > Lachnospirales > Lachnospiraceae > Marvinbryantia. Next base: position 1,840 of record JAUNFZ010000101.1, on the reverse strand, counting down.
CTGAGACAGAATATACAAAAGGCCGCTTCTGATACGAAAATCTGAATCTGTCTGTATCCCCGCCCGGGCTGCGATTTCGTCTGCGATCCGAAATCCCACACCGGAAATATCATCCGCCATCTGATAAGGATTTTCCCGGATGATCTGGTACAAATTCGCGCCGTATTGATTATAAATTTTAACTGCCAGCGCAGTGGAAATGCCGTACTGCTGCAAAAACAGCATGGCTTTGCGCATATCGCGCTTCTCCTCCAGCTGTTCTGCAATCTCCATGGCTTTGCGCTCGCTGATTCCCTTGATTTCCGCCAGACGTTCCGGCTCCTCCTCAATAATTCGAAAGGTATCCTCTTTAAAACGGCGGACAATACGCGCTGCCAAAGCCACGCCGATGCCTTTAACAGCGCCAGAACCCAGATACCGCTCGATGGCCAGCTCGTCCTCCGGTGCTTTAAACTGGCAGGAGTTGATTTTAAACTGCCTTCCATACAGGCTGTGTTCAGAAAAAGAGCCTGTCGCCTCCAGCAATTCTCCTTCGCTGACAAACTGCAGGTTTCCCACGCAGGTAATCTCCTCTCCCTCACAGACCAGCACCATTACCGTATAGCCATTGTCCTCGTTGCGATAAATGATATGATCGATATATCCAGAAATTTTTTCCATCGTACTATCCCCGCTGGCTTGTGCCGGCAGATATTACTTCAAGATAGCGTCCTGTCCCCACGGCCACCGCGGAAATCGGATCTTCTGCCGTCACCGTATTGATGCCGGTCTTTTCCTCAATCAGTTCCTCAAGGCCATCCAGCAGAGCGCTTCCTCCGGTCAGAACGATTCCCCGCTCCACAATATCTGCAGCCAGCTCCGGCGGCGTTTTCTCCAATACGCTGTGTACTGCCTCCAGGATATCTCCCGCAGGTTCTTTGATCGCCTCCCGGATATCCTCAGAGCTGATTCGCACTGTCTTTGGCAGCCCTGTCGTCAAATCCCTTCCCTTTACTTCCATGATTTTTTGCTGGGGCCGTTCAATCGCCGTTCCCACATGAATCTTGATGTCCTCCGCCGTACGCTCCCCTATCATCAGGTTGTGGGCCATACGCGCATAGTGAATAATGGCGCTGTCAAAATTATCTCCCGCCACTTTAATGCTCGTTTCCACCACAATGCCATCCAGCGAAAGTACCGCTGCTTTACAGGTGCCCGCACCGATATCCACAATCATCTTTCCGCAGGGCCTTGAGATATCAATCTCTGCGCCGATCGCCGCCGCAACAGGCTCTGGAACCAGCGTAACCTCCCGGGCGCCCGCCTGGTACGTAGCATCCTCCACAGCCTTGCGTTCCACTTCCGTCACCGCACAGGGCATATTCACGCTGATACGCGGTTTCTTAAAAGATAATTTTCCGCTTGCTTTCTGTATAAAATATTTCAGCATCTGCTCTGTAACCGCATAATCTGAAATAATGCCGTTTTTCAACGGACGAATCGCCACAATATTGCCGGTGCTTCTCCCCAGCATCATTCTGGCTTCCTCCCCGATCGCCTTGATTTTATTTGCATCTCTGTCGAACGCTACAACAGAAGGTTCTTTCAGGACAACGCCTTTACCCCTTAAATAGATCAGAATACTGGCCGTTCCCAGGTCAATTCCGATATCCGATATACTCATCTGACTGCCCCTTTCCTTGTATCTAGGACAAGTATAAATCACCCTTACATTTTTTTAAAGACCTTTTTAGGAAATTCACAATTTCTTTAGACGATGAACATATTTTGAACACAATTACCGTTTATACTAACAGCATATTAGCAAACAGCTAATATATTTCATAACTCACACTTCGCA
>JAUNFZ010000037.1 GCA_030524785.1 Eubacteriales bacterium | reverse complement strand
GGGCGCCGTTTCTTCCGGGGCCTCTGCGGTGATGGTAACTTTAAGTTCCAGCAGAGAAACGTTTTCTTCCATTTTTATTTCATCAAACGTCGTATTTCCCATCGCTTGCTGTGAAGCAACATAAGCGTTCAGGTCAGGAACAAAGGTATATTCGCCCGCCGGCGTTGCCTCTGAATAAGTTTCGCCGGTGGCGGATTTCAGTTTCCATGAAATATCCGTCAGAACAAACTGCTCGGCAGGCACTTCCGGGCCGTTTACCTCCCAGTATCCGGAGATCGTCAGATCATCGGGAAGTCCAAGATCATCCGCAGCAGTACCGGAAACAGCACTTAACGAACCGTAAGTTTGCTGGATCGTGCTGTCTGTGTAGGTCCCGTCAGGATTCTTTTTAAATTCAGGAAATTCCGTTACAATATATATGGCTGGAACCTCGGCGACATTGGGAATATCTTCCGCGGATTCCAGAACCTCGACTTCCGCGAATACGTGAGTATCCGGGAAGGAAGAAAATGCAAGAGTCAGCGCTGTGATGCAGGAAAGACACCTTGCAGTGAAAATATGCTTGTTTTTCATACGTAACCCCTCCTTATATAAGTTCTCCCTTTCAACATTGGAATGTTACATTTATGTTAACATATAATTACAAAATAATCTATGGGAAAATTGTGAATTTTTTATGATGATAGCAGAAAATTCTGTTATTAGAAGGAATTTGACGTTGAATGAAGAATTTAAGGAATACGATATGGATTCAAACAGGAATTTATGATAAAATGGTGCAGTAGAAAAGGAAAATGAAAGCGGGGAAAAGAATAAAATGAAGCTTCTGGTTGTGGTCGATATGCAGAACGACTTTATTGACGGGGCACTGGGAACGAAGGAAGCCCAGAAAATTGTGGATAGCGTGGTGAAAAAAATCAGAGTGTACCAGGAAAAAGGATGGCGGATTGTTTTTACTGCGGATACGCATGATGAGTCGTATCTTGGGACGCAGGAGGGGAGAAAACTTCCGGTTGCACATTGCGTCAGGGGAACGAAAGGCTGGGAGATATGTCCTCAGATTCAGGAGGCGGTGGATTTGAAAGCCTGCAAGGTTTATGAAAAAGCGGCCTTCGGCTCAGAGGAGTATGCGCTGGATTGGAAGAAAGGCTTTTACAGCGATGTGGAGGAAGTGGAGCTGGCAGGGCTTTGTACCGATATCTGCGTGATTTCTAATGCAATGCTGACGAAGGCGTTCGCACCGGAGGTTCGGGTCTGCGTAGATGCTTCCTGCTGTGCCGGGGTAACGCCCCAAAGCCACGAAAATGCGCTGAAAGCGATGGAGATGTGTCAGATTGAAATTATAAGAACGGTTTCTGAAAATCTGTCATGATAATAAAAGACGGGAATATATGCGAAAAGGAGAAAATACAAATATGAAATATCTGGTGATTGGCGCCGGCGGTACCGGAGGATGCATTGGCGCCTATATGACGGAGGCAGGAAAAGATGTTACATTGATTGCAAGGGGAGCACACCTTGCGGCGATGCAGGAGAACGGTCTTCGGATGGAGACGACGAAAAAGGGAAATTACACAGTAAAGCCGGTAAAGGCAGAGGATATGGAACATTACAGCGAGCATCCGGACGTTATTTTTGTCTGTGTAAAAGGCTATTCTCTGGAGGATACGATTCCGTTTATTCAGAGAACGGCAAAGCCGGAAACGGTAGTGATTCCTGTTTTAAATATTTACGGAACAGGCGGCCGCCTTCAGGAAAAGCTGCCGGGGCTTCTGGTAATGGACGGCTGTATTTATATTGCGGCGGAAATCAAAGAGCCCGGCTGTCTGTGGCAGAATGGTGACATTTTCCGTGTGGTATTTGGCGTGCGCAGGCCAGAGGAATACCGGCCGGTGCTGGCGGATATAAAAAAAGATCTGGAGGACAGCGGCATTTCCTGCGTTCTTTCAGATAATATAAAGCGGGATGCGCTGCGGAAATTTTCCTATGTTTCTCCTGCGGCGGCATGCGGACAATATTATAACGCTGATGCAGGAGAAATGCAGAAACCGGGTGAGATCCGAGATACTTTTAAAGCGCTGATACGCGAGATTGACGGCTTGGCAAAGGCCATGGGGATTCCCTTTGACGTGGATGTTGTAGAGACAAATCTTAATATACTCGATCACCTGACGCCAGAGGCATCTACCTCCATGCAGCGGGACATCAGGCAGGGAAAATCTTCTGAGATCGACGGACTCATTTTTGAGGTGGTGCGCATGGGACGAAAATATAAAGTGCCTGTTCCGACCTATGAAAAAATAGCGGAGGCGCTGAAAAAACAGGGATTTTAAGAACGTCGGATCCGGCCGCCGATTTTGGAAAAGGCGGCCGGGAAAAGGGGCGGGAGACGGCCGGGAAAAGTAGGGAAAAGTAAATTTTAGGGCTTGCAAAAGTTGATAGTTTCTGCTATACTGTTAAATGTTCCGTCGGATAAAAGAAGCGGAACGCAGTTTGCCGGAGTGTGGCGTAGCTTGGTAGCGCGCTCGGCTGGGGGCCGAGAGGTCGCAAGTTCAAATCTTGTCACTCCGATTTTACAATATAAAATAATAAAAGCGATGATGAGGAATAGTACAGTTGTTTTTGAATCCAGAAAGCTGCCGGGTGATGCGAGACAGCAGAGAAAACAGTTGGAACTCGCCTCGGAGCGGCTGCCCGAAATCCTGCAGGACTGAACGCGGGAGAGTAGACGCAGACGGTGTGCCCGGCCGTTATCCAGGGAAAGATATAAGGTTCTTAGGAATCCGTATCGGATGAGTGCATGAGAAATCATGAAAAAGAGTGGTACCGCGTAGGACAGCAGTCTTTCGTCTCTGATGGCAGGAAGTGTCAGGAGATGGAAGATTTTTTTATTTCCGCGGGCAACGAGCCAAGTAGCCGCACTTGTGCGGATATTTGGCAACTGCCGCGAGGGTCAAATACCATGCTGCGCAAAGCAGAAAACAGAAAAAAAGAAAAGGAGAGCAGATTATGGAAAATTTTAAGAAGTACACAAGACAATACTTTTTACCGCCGGTGGAATGTATGGACTGGACGAAAAAGGATCATATTGAAAAGGCCCCCATCTGGTGCAGTGTGGATTTGCGTGACGGCAATCAGGCGTTAATTGTTCCGATGACGCTTCAGCAGAAGATCAGTTTCTTTAAATTATTGGTGAAGGTGGGATTTAAGGAGATTGAAGTGGGATTTCCGGCTGCCTCAGAGACAGAGTATCAGTTTTTAAGAGCGCTGATCGAGCAGGACCTTATTCCTGATGATGTTACCATTCAGGTATTGACACAGGCCAGGGAGCATATTATCAAAAAGACTTTTGAAGCGCTTAAGGGCGCGAAGAAGGCGGTAGTGCATGTGTACAATTCTACGTCTGTGGCGCAGAGAGAGCAGGTGTTCCACAAGTCGAAAGAGGAGATCCTCAAGATTGCCGTGGACGGCGCAAAGCTTTTAAAGGAGCTGGCAGATAAGACGGAAGGCAACTTTTTCTTTGAATACAGCCCTGAAAGCTTTACGGGAACAGAGGTGGAATATTCTCTGGAGGTATGCAACGCGGTGCTGGATGTATGGCAGCCTACGCCGGACAAGAAAGTGATTATCAATCTTCCCAGTACGGTACAACATTCCATGCCTCACGTGTATGCCAGCCAGATTGAATATATGAGCAAAAATATGAAATACCGCGAAAATGTAGTGCTTTCCCTGCATCCCCATAATGACAGAGGGTCTGGCGTCAGCGACGCCGAGATGGGCATCCTTGCAGGCGCAGACAGAATTGAGGGAACACTGTTTGGAAACGGCGAGCGTACCGGAAATGTGGATATTGTAACTCTGGCGATGAATATGTATTCTCAGGGAGTCGATTCCGGGCTTGACTTTACAAATATGCCTCAGATCTGCGATGAATATGAGAAGTATACCGGCATGAACATAGATATGCGGAGCCCCTACAGCGGAGCGCTGGTGTTTGCTGCATTTTCAGGCTCTCATCAGGACGCGATTGCAAAGGGCATGAAATACCGCGAGGAACATAAGTGCGATCATTGGACTGTGCCGTATCTGCCGATTGATCCCACGGATATCGGAAGACATTATGAAGCTGATGTGATCCGTATCAACAGCCAGTCGGGCAAAGGCGGCGTGGGATATATTCTGGAGCAGTACTATGGCCTCAATCTGCCGGCGAAGATGCGCGAGGCAATGGGTTATGCCACAAAGGATGTTTCCGATCATCAGCATAAAGAGCTGCTTCCGGATGAAATATTCCAGTTGTTCAAGACCCGTTATGAGGATATTACATCTCCGTTTAATATTACCGAGGTGCACTTCAAACAGCACAATGGAATTATTGCGGAGGTGACGGTAGACTACAATGGAGAATCAAAGGTGGCGGTAGCTTCTGGAAACGGCCGTCTCAATGCTGTCAGCAACGCAATGAAAAAACAGTTCCGGCTGCAGTATGATCTGGTGGTTTATCAGGAGCATGCATTGGAGGCAAGCTCCAGTTCCCGGGCAATTGCATATGTGGGAATCAAAGATAAAGATGAGGTGCTCCATTGGGGAGCCGGCGTTGACCAGGATATTATACGGGCATCCATTAATGCGCTTTTGACGGCGATTAATAATATGATGGAAGGTATTCGATAAAATATTTCATAAATATTAAGAAAAGAAAAGTGCGAAATCCATGAAAAATGTGAGATTTCGCACTTTTTTGTCGAAAAAAATTGCAAAAAAGAGAATAAAATATTACAAAAATATGAAATTAGTATTGACAATGTTACAAAATTTACATATAATGACAACATATGGGAGTATAAAAAGCAAGAAAGGAAAAACAGCATATGGAGGAAGTGTTAGAAACGCTTCTGGGGACGACGTATAAGAGGACAAGGCGTTTTACAAGGCGCCTGTATCGACGACATTCGACGGCCATCCTTACTGCATGTATGCTGACAATAGCATTTCTGTGCGCGATAGGGGTTAGCGGGGGAAGCAGAAAGCTTGTCAGGATAGGAAAAAGTACGGTGTCTGCGGCTGGTGGCGGCATCAATGAGGTGCAGGCGGCAAAGACAGTGCAGGCGGAGGAATTACATGCAGGACTGAAAGGGGTTGTCCATGGCGCAATTACCATGGAGGAATACTTAAAGGCAGCGAAAGAAATCGATATGGCGGGTGCGAACGAAGAAATTCTGGTGGGAGCCGCAAAGGTGAGCCGCCAGGAGGCTATGCGAAGCACGATAGAGCAGGGTACAAAGTCTGCTGCTGATATTGTTCCGACAGCCACGCAGCTGGTGAGAGATAATCAGATGCCGGAAAGCGAATATTATACGCTTTTGCGTATTGTGGAAGCAGAGGCAACCGGAGAAGATCTCAAGGGAAAAATGCTGATTGCAAATGTGATTTTGAATCGCGTCAGCGACGAGCGTTTTCCAAATACCATAGAAGAAGTGGTGTGGCAGGAAATCGGCGGAGCGGCACAGTTTCAGCCAACGATCGACGGAAGAATCAATTCTGTGGAGATTACGGAGGAAACGATTGAAGCAGTGGACAGAGTACTGGCCGGAGAGGACGATTCCAGGGGGGCGCTGTATTTTATGGCGCGGGCGGCATCGGATGATGCCAGCGTGGGATGGTTCGATGAAACGCTGATACCGCTGTTCTCGTATGGCGGACATGAATATTATACGTTGTCTGAGGACGCAAGAGTGTCCTGAGAAAGCGGCTGCGGGGATGTTAATCCAAAAGGAGACATCCCCGTAGTTTTTTGCCGTTTTGTTTTGCCCGGGGTATTTGGCTTGAATTTTTTGCAGAATGTGTTACACTGTATAACATGATGTATGATTGCGAAAAAGGAGGAAAGAAGTTGCTTTATAAAAGTACCAGGAACGATGAGAAAAGAGTGACAGCATCCCAGGCAATTCTGCAGGGGCTTGCCGAAGACGGCGGCCTGTTTGTGCCGGAAAGAATACCTGCGCTGAAGGTCAGCCTGAAAGAACTGAAGGCAATGAGCTATCAGGAGACCGCATATGAGGTAATGAAGTGCTTCCTTACAGACTTTTCAGAGGAAGAACTGAAAACATGTATCCGAAAGGCATATGACGATAAATTTGATACGAAAGAAATTGCTCCGCTGCGAAAGGAAGACGGAGCATATTATCTTGAACTGTTTCATGGGGCAACGATAGCGTTTAAGGATATGGCATTGTCGATTCTGCCGCATCTGCTGACAGTTTCCGCAAAAAAGAATCAGGTAAAAAATGAAATTGTGATTTTGACGGCCACCTCCGGCGACACCGGAAAGGCGGCTCTGGCGGGATTTGCGGACGTTCCGGGGACCAGGATTATTGTATTTTACCCGAAAAACGGCGTTAGTCCGGTGCAGGAAAAGCAGATGGTAACGCAGAAAGGCGCGAACACTCATGTGATAGGGATTCATGGGAATTTTGACGACGCCCAGAGCGGAGTGAAAAAAATATTTGGTGACAAAGAGCTGACAAAAATCATGGACGGCGCGGGCTTTCAGTTTTCCTCTGCAAACTCCATCAATATAGGCAGGCTTGTTCCTCAGGTAGTTTATTACGTATATGCATATGCAAAACTTGCTGCTTTGGGTGAAGTCAAGGAGGGAGAAAAGATCAATGTGGTCGTTCCTACCGGAAATTTCGGAAACATTCTGGCGGCATATTATGCGAAGAATATGGGAGTGCCGATTGACAAGCTAATCTGCGCCTCGAATGACAATAAGGTTCTTTTTGATTTCTTTGAGACAGGAATTTATGATAAGAACCGTCCGTTCCTTTTGACGTCGTCCCCGTCTATGGATATTCTGATCTCCAGCAATCTGGAACGCCTGATTTACCGCATTGCGGGGGATGATGCAAAGAAGAATCTCTTGTTGATGCAGGCGCTCTCGGCTGAAGGAAAGTACGGGATCACAGAGGAAATGAGAACGCGCCTTATGGATTTTCGCGGCGGTTTTGCTTCTGAACAGGAGGTAGCAGAGGAGATTGGCAGCCTGTATCAAAAGACCGGCTATGTGATTGATACCCATACGGCAGTGGCGTCCTGCGTGTACCGAAAATACCGGGCGGCGTCGCAAGATGAGACGAAGACGGTGATTGCTTCCACAGCAAGTCCTTACAAATTTGCGCGAAGCGTGATGAACGCGATTGATGGAAAGTATGACGCCATGGATGATTTTGAACTGGTAGATGAGCTTTCGAGTATCTCGAAAACAGCGGTTCCCCGGGCAGTCGAGGAAATTCGCAGAGCACCGGTGCTCCATGACACCGTGGTGGAAAAAACAGAGATGAAAGCAATTGTAGAAAAAATACTTGGTTTAAAATGACTTGTATCGACCTGCCGTCGCGACGAAGGAGCGGGGGCGCATCAAAAAAGGAGGAAGGCAAATGGGCTCGATGTTTTCTTTAATTGATATTATGATATTGCTCTGCGGGGTGTATATTCTGTACGTATTTTACCAGTTGAAATATAAAGGGGTAATTACGGAAAATATGCTGCTGCCGAAGGGAACTTCCATAGCAAAGTGCAAAGACAAGCAGGCATACATAGCGGAGATGTCGCCGAAGGTATTGGCATATGGCCTGTTGGTAACGATCTGCGGTGCTCTGGGGCTTTTAGATGATACGTATAAAATCATGGGAAACTTCTATTATGTTATTCTGGTAGTTTTTCTGGCGGGAACAGTATGGTTTGGAGTAATGACGAAGAAATTGCTTAAAAAATATTGGTAGATGAGAAAGAAAAGGATAACTGCAGCAGTGCTTGCCGGACAACAGGCCGGTGTTCTGCAGCCCCGCAGAAAGCTGCGGGGCTGTTTGCGTTATCGGTTTTTAAGGGGAACGTATGCCTGGTGTTCTTGTACTGCCCGGTAAGCGGGACGGATGATTTTTCCGTTGTTTACCAGTTCTTCAATTCTGTGGGCGCTCCATCCCACCATACGGCCTGCGGCAAAAATTGGAGTGAATAATTCTGTGGGCAGGTCGAGCATACTATAAACAAAGCCGCTGTAAAAGTCTACGTTTGGGCTGACGCCTTTATAAATGCGGCGTTCTCTGGCGATGATTTGGGGCGCCAGACGGGATACAGTAGCATAAAGCTCGTATTCTTCTTCCCGGCCCTTTTCCTTCGAAAGGCTTTTTACGAAGGACTTTAAGATGTTTGCACGGGGATCGGAAAGGGAATAAACGGCATGTCCCATACCGTAAATCAAACCGGCGTGATCGAAGGCCTCTTTGTTCAGGAGAGCCGTAAGATAAGCGGAAAGTTCATCTTCGTCTTTCCAGTCTTTTACTGTGCTTTTCAGGTCCTCAAACATGCGGACTACCTTGATGTTGGCGCCGCCGTGGCGGGGGCCTTTAAGAGAGCCCAGAGAGGCGGCCATGGCCGAATAAGTATCGGTGCCGGAGGATGTCACCACATGGTTTGTGAACGTGGAGTTGTTGCCTCCGCCGTGTTCCATATGAAGAATAAGCGCCAGATCCAGGATGCGGGCCTCAAGCTGCGTATATTTACTGTCGGGGCGCAGCAGATAGAGAATATTTTCTGCCGTGGAAAGCTCCGGCTGAGGCACATGGATAAACAGGCTGTTTCCATCGTGATAATGGCTGTAAGCCTGGTAACCATATACGGAGAGTATTGGAACAAGGCTGATGAGCTGAAGACACTGGCGCAGTACATTTGGAATAGAAATGTCGTCTGCACGGTCGTCATAGGCGTAAAGTGTGAGAATACTTCTGGCGAGAGTGTTCATCATATCGGGACTCGGAGCCTTCAGGATGATGTCTCTGACAAAACTCGTGGGAAGGGAGCGGTAGCTTCCAAGGCGGGCAGAAAATTCATCGAGAGCACTTTTCTCGGGGAGAGAGCCAAACAGAAGAAGGTAAGTGACCTCCTCGAATCCAAAGCGGTTATCTGTGATGAAACCTTTTACAATATCTTCGATATCAATACCGCGGTAAAAGAGTTTGCCTTCGCAGGGAACCCGTTTGCCGTCTACAAGGTTGGTAGAACGAATCTCTGAAATATCGGTCAATCCGGCGAGCACGCCCTGGCCGTTGATATCACGAAGGCCGCGTTTTACTTCGTATTTCTCATACAGCTCAGAAGGAATTGGACCGGAAGACTCACAGAGTTTCGAATAGGCAAGTATATCAGGTGTAATTTCTGAAAAATTTGTCATAAATCATCCTCCAATCTAAAAAGAGATACTTTATCAGTATACCACAAAGTTGGAAATAAAAGCATATAAAAAGCGTGAAGAAAATATAAATTTACTATTAAAAGATGTGAAGCCGGAAAAGTTGGCGGCATTGCGGCAGCAGTCAAATCAATATATAAGCATACCCGCCTGGCCTGCCGACGGCGAGAATAAATTTAGCTGACCTGGAAGTGCTTAACGCTTGACTTTTTGTATGGGAAATGAGATAATTAGTGCGAACAGAAAAACAGGAAAGACGAACGGACTTTTCCAAAAATCATATATTATCCTGGAATGTTCGATAACTCCTGCCGTTTTGAACCTACATTTACTTTAAACGGGATTCCTACATTGCCAATTGGATGTCAGGCCCCCATTAGTCAGGGGAAGACAAAAGAAAGGTTGCGGTTACCCACCTAGCATTGCTAGGAGTCAAAAGGCAGGAACCGGCATTTCGGGGCATCAAATGTCAGGAGAGCCTTAAATGGCTCTCTTTTCATATCATAGGAAACTGCGTTTCCATGATACAAAGGATATAAAAAAGTTACATTTTAAAAGGGAGAAAATCTTATGGGTATTAAAATCAGCAGATTTGGGAAACTGAGTGATGGACGTGAAGCGCATCTGGCGACAATTGCCAATAAGAACGGTATGACGATTGAGGTGACAGATTTCGGCGCAACGCTGGTCTCCGTGGTTACTGCGGATAAAAATGGCAGATGTGCGGATGTAATTCTGGGCTATGACGACGCGACAGATTATATGCAGAATAAAGGATATATGGGAGCTACGCTTGGAAGGTGTGCAAACAGAATCTGCGGCGCTGCGTTTACTTTAAACGGAAAAACGTATGCGCTGGATAACAATGAAAATGGAAATACGCTTCACAGCGGTTTCTGCGGATACGATAAAGTGATCTGGGAGATGAAAGCAGATGAAGCTGCGTCTTCCGTTGCATTTTCGCACCACAGCCCCGATATGGACCAGGGATTCCCCGGAAATTTTGACGTAACGGTGACATATACGCTGACAGACGACAATGAGATCAGGATTGAATATGACGGAAAGGCCGATCAGGATACGGTTGTGAATATGACGAACCACACCTATTTCAACCTGGAGGGACACGACAGCGGAGATATTCTGGAGCATGTCCTCTGGATTGATGCAGACGCAATCACTCCGGCCAATGCGGCCTCAATTCCTACCGGGGAAATCCGTCCGGTGGAGGGCACGCCCTTCGACTTCCGACAGGAAAAAGCTATCGCCAGGGATATTGGCCAGGAGGAAGAACAATTGAAAAATGGCGGTGGATATGATCACAATTTTGTGCTGAATGTCGATGGCAGTGTGAAGAAGGTTGCAAAGGTAAAGGCACCGGTCAGCGGCAGAGTGCTGGAGGTCTTTACAGATTGTGTTGGCATGCAGTTTTACAGCGGAAACTTCCTTGAGAAGACTCCGGTGGGCAAGGGAGGAGCCATATATGAAAAGAGAAATGGTTTTTGCCTGGAAACTCAGTTTTTCCCGGATGCGGTCAATCATGAAAACTTTAAATCCCCGGTCCTTAAGGCGGGAGAACCTTTCCTCACTACTACGATTTATAAATTTTCAGTTGAATAAGATATACAAAAGAAACTGCCGCAGACCTGCGGCAGCTTCTTTCGATTTGAGGGGAAGTTGTTCAGCAGAAATCAAATGTTGACCTGATGTCAGAAAAAGGGGGAAGCCATGAAAAAAATTTTGTTTCTCTGCGGCTGCCTGGCCGCGCTTTTGCTGGCGGGACTGGCAGATGCAAGAATACAAAAGAGTAAAGAAGTCTGGTCGGAGCTTGAGGGAGAGAAAAACGGCCTGAATGAATTGAATGTGGAGGAAGCGGACGGCCAGAGTGCGCGGGAAGCTTCGGCGGGAGAGGATGCGCAGAAAGATGCCGGCGCGAGGGAAGCTTCGGCGGATGGGAAGGCCCGGGAAGATGCCGGTGCGCGGGAAGCCAAGAAGACCCAGACGGACGAGAATGTGCCAAGAAAGATTCGGGTATTGATTAAAACGGATCGCTATGAAGATAAATATCACAGGACGGTTACACTGACCTCTGATTCGGACTATACAGTTTCCAACGGCCGGGAGACGTGGGAATGTTGCGCAGGGGAGGAGAGCGTGTTTACCATGGACAGCGGGGAATTTTCGGAGAACGAAACATTATATCTGAGCGCGCAGCAAGGCAGCTTTTTGCTGCCGGAGCTTGTGCGGGACCGCAAGAGCACTTTATACGAAGGAGAGATGGAAATTCACCGAACCCGGGAGGGGCTGCTGTTGATTAACGAGCTGCCGCTGGAAACGTATCTGTGCGGTGTGGTGCCGAGCGAGATGCCATCGAATTATCCTGCGGAAGCTTTAAAAGCGCAGGCGGTCTGCGCAAGAACCTATGCCAGAAAACAGATGCAGGAGGGGCGTGCGTCAGAGTTCTTTGCGGATGTGGACGACAGCGTTTCTTATCAGGTATATAACAATCAGGACCGTACAGAGGAAACGGACAAGGCGGTCAGAGAGACTGCCGGAGATGTTCTGATGGATGAAAACGGGCTTGTGGAGGCTCTCTATTATTCAACGTCCTGCGGATTGGATGCGGGGATTGACTTGTCAAAAGAAACAATTTTTGCGGCATTTATTACGGAAAATAATTTAAAGGCCTATGAAACCGGGGAACCCTGGTATCGATGGCAGACAGATATAGCGCTGGAGGCATTGGAAGATGTGTCCGGGCTTCAGATTCGGGAACGCCTTCCAAACGGTGCGGTGAATCGGCTGGAGGTCATTGGAGAGGACGGCGAAGTAAAGAAAGTATGCGAGGGAGAGTACAGTGTGCGGGAGTATCTGGCCGGGGCACATCCTGTCGTCCTGCTGCAGAACGGCGAGACGGCCAAAGATATGGGACTTTTGCCAAGCGCCTTTTTTCTGATGCAGCCCCGGTATGAGAACGGAAATCTGCAGGGCTATCATATTGTTGGCGGAGGATACGGGCATGGAAACGGTATGAGCCAGAACGGAGCCAAACATATGGCGCTGGAGGGACTGGATTATACGCAAATACTGGAAAAATACTATGCAGGGGCATGGATTGCACAGGGGTGACTTGCGAAAAGAACGTTGACATGATAAACTGCATACATAAGAAATAAGGTTCGTCAGGAAACGTCAATGCGGATGTCAAAGAGGACGGAGGAATTATGAAGCGGTTTTCAAAATACAAAGATTTTTATCTGCGCTTTATGGGGAAGATGAAGAAAGACAGGGTAGATGCGTTTGCTGCCCAGTCAGCGCTTTTTATTATCATGGGATTTTTCCCCTTTGTTATGCTGTTGCTTACGCTGATACAATATACTCCGTTGACTTCCGATATGGTGATGGAATTATTGGTGGAAATGCTTCCGACAAGTTTTTACGACGTTATTGCGGGGATTGTGGAGGAACTCTTTACGAGCTCTACCGTGCTTCTGTCCGGTACGGTGGTGGCGGCGCTGTGGGCGGCGGGAAGAAGTATTTTATCTATCACGAATGGGCTGAACTCTGTGCGGGGCGTGCAGGAAAATCGAAATTACCTGTATATGAGGCTTCGGTCGGGAATCTATATTCTGTTTTTGCTGCTGGCGATCATTATGGCAACCATCCTGCTGCTGTTTGGCAACCGCATCCAGAACCTTCTGCTTCAGTATGTGCCTGTTCTGGCAAAATTTACAGGGATGATTATCAGCATCCGGGCGGTGATTTCCATTTTGGTGCTGTCGCTGGTATTCTGGGCGATGTACTGTTCCTTGCCGAACTGCAAAGTAAATGCAATCAGGCAGATACCGGGCGCAGTGTTTACTGCGTCGGCATGGTCGATTTATTCCTATGGCTTTTCTGTATACTTTGATTATGCGGGAAAGCGGTCGAGCGTTTACGGCAGCCTGACGACGGTCGTTATGATTATGCTGTGGCTGTACTTTTGTATGTGGCTGCTTTTTGTGGGCGCGGAGGTGAATTGTTTTCTGGAATATCCGGATGCGTTTGCGGGGGAAGATTTGTTGTAGATTTTGCGGACTGAAGGAGAACTGGCAATGCAGAAGCTGGGAATAAACAGAGAAGATCTGAAAAGGAAAAACAGAGGACTGGCGCTGAAGCTGGTGGCTACAGGACAGTGCGGATCGAGGATTGAACTGTCAAAAAAGACGGGACTTACAAAGACGGCAATTTCCCAGATTGTAAATGAGCTGATTGAAAACGGGCTGCTGACGGAGACTCATAAAAAGAGTATAAACGACGTGGGAAGAAAGCCGATGGGGCTGACGGTTGCGCCTGATGCTCCCAAGTGTATCGGCGTGCTGCTCCAGCGTGGCTATGGGGAGGCGGTTCTGTGCGATATGCAGATGAATATCCTGAACTACCGAAAGATAGAAAAGGAGTGGTATACCGGGGATGAGCTGATGGAATCGGTGTATGAGCTGGTGGATGCGGTTATGCCGGAGGACGGCAATGTGTTCGGTATTGGCGCAGCCAGTGTCGGCCCTGTGAATGTCAATGAGGGAAAGATTGTAAATCCGGCTTTTTTCAATCATGTGGCCAATGTGGAGGTAGAGCGTCTTTTAAGAGAGCGGTACGGCCTTCCGGTGTCTTTGGATCACGACAATCAGAGCGCGGCTTTGGCGGAAAAATTGTTTGGAAACGGGCGGAGCTGTAAGGATATTCTCCTGGTGGGAATCGGAGACGGCGTGGGCTGCGGTATTATTGTGCAGGACGAGCGCTACCAGAGCTATTCCGGATATGCGCCGGAGATTGGCCATGTGTCCATTGACTACCATGGAAAAGCATGTTTTTGCGGAAATAAGGGATGTCTGGAGAATTATATCCGTTCTGCAGTGGTGAAAAAGCGCATGAGAGAGGCCACGGGATGGGATATGAGCTATAAGGAATTTTGCAGCAGGTGCGACTGCCCTGCCATTGATGAGATTATCCGGGACGTAATAGAGAAGCTTGGCATTGCAATCACCAGCGTGCTGAACATGCTGAATTCAGATATGATTATTCTGGGGCTTGACGGGGTATACTGGCCCGATACTTATATTGACCTTCTGGAGGAAAACATTAACCGGGGAAAATACGGCAATAAGGAAGTGAGAACCCGGGTGAAGAAAGCATATTTTATGGAAAAGGCCCATGTGCTGGGAGCAGCCTGCAACATTTTAGACAAAGTCTTTCAGGGAAACTATTGACATTGCAGAGGGCAGGCTGTACAATGAAATAAGCAGATAGTACACTCACATTACTAATTAAAAAAGAGAAAAATGGAGGAAAGAAAATGACTGAAAAAATATGGAATGAGCGCTGTATTATTTCACCGTCGCTGATCTGCCTGGACATGTGCAACCTGGAGAGCCAGATCCGTATTCTGGAGAAGGCGGGGATCAACATGCTTCACGTGGATATTCTGGACGGCCATTTCAGCCCCAGTATGCCGCTGGGCCTGGATACGGTTCGCCAGCTTCGCAAAATTACGGACCTGCAGTTTGACTGCCATGTGATGGTAACGGAGCAGGATTATTTTGTGGACGAGCTTTTGGACATTGGGGTAGAGCAGATTGTATTTCACGGGGAAACGCAGCCGCATATTGACGGGATGCTGAACCGTATCCATGCAAAGGGAGTGCGTGCGGGCGTGGCACTGAAGCCGTCTACGCCTCTGTCTGAGGTGGATTATGTTCTGGAAAAATGCGATACGGTTCTGCTGATGCTGATTAATCCCGGATATGCTTTTGTGAAGGGCGAAAAGCAGGTTGCCTACGGGCAGAGAAAAATAAAAGACCTGCGCCGCATGATTACGGAGCGCGCTCTGGATACCAAGATTGAAATCGACGGGCGCATTTCTGTTGATAATATCAGGGAGTACGGCAGCGGCGACGTTGATATATTTGTGACGGGCAGCACTTGTATTGACCGGTCAAATATGGAAGAAAGTCTTCGCGGCCTGAAAGAATTACAAAGAGAGATAGGGAGGAAGTAAAAATGTCAGAATTTCAGCAGCAGTATGAAAAAGCAAGAACAGATGTCCTGGCGGAGTTGGATAAGACGCTGGGCAGTATCGACGCCAAGTCTCTTGAGCGCCTTGTGGAGGAAATTCTTGGGGCAGAGCAGGTGTTTTTCGTGGGTGTAGGACGCGTTATGCTGGCGCTGCAGTGTGTGTGCAAGCGTCTGGCGCATCTGGGAATACAGGCCCATTATGTGGGCGAGATCACAGAGCCGGCCATCACAAAGAACGACCTTCTGATTGTGGGATCCGGTTCAGGGGCATCGCTGTTTCCGCTGGGAATTGCAAAAAAGGCAAGGAATACAGTGGATTGCAGGATCGTGCATATCGGCTCCAATCCGAACAGTGAAATGAAAGATATCTGTGATTTTATGGTGAGGATTCCGGTGCGCACGAAGTTTTATCTGGAGGATGAAATTGATTCCTGCCAGCCTATGACGTCTCTCTTTGAGCAGTCTGTACTTCTTCTGGGAGACATCCTGGCAAAAATGATTATCGAGCAGAGAGAACTGGATATGAAGTCGCTGTGGAAATACCATGCAAATCTGGAGTAAAAAAATGGAAAAGAAAAAATTATATCAGTATATTGGAAATATGCAGCAGCTCGCTTATGTCAGACCGGTGGAATGTGAGGAAGGCCGCGCGGAAAATATGAAGGTGCTCCAGGTAAAAAACGGACCGCTTTCCTATCAGGTGATGGCGGACAAATGTCTGGATGTGGCTGAGGTGTCTTATAAGGGAGTAAACATTAATTTTCTGTCGAAACCGGGGCTGCAGGGACGAAATCATTACGATACCAATGGAGAGGAAGCACTGCGCAGTATTATGGGCGGGTTTTTCTTCACTGCGGGTATGGAAAACATCTGCGCGCCCTGTACCGTAGAGGGAAAGGACTACCCCATGCACGGACGCGTGCGCACCACGCCTGCGGAGCATGTCTGCAGAGACGCTTTCTGGGACGGTGAAAATTATGTGCTGAAGGTAAGCGGCGAAATGCGTGAGGCCGAGCTTTTCGGAGAAAATATGGTGCTTCGCCGGGAAATCAGCAGCGTGTACGGAGAAAACAGTATTACCGTCAGAGACGAGATCACCAACGAGGCGTACCGGCCGGAGCCGTTAATGCTTTTGTACCATATTAATATGGGATATCCGTTTTTGTCGGAGGATACGAGACTTTATATTCCCACAAAGGAAGTAACGCCCAGGGACGAGGCGTCGAAAGGACACGAGGACGGATACGACCGAATGGACGCTCCGAAACCCAACGAGCCGGAGTATGTGTTTATACATGACCTGATGACGGACGAGGATGGAAACACACAGATTCTTGTAATTAATGAAGTACTTCAAATTGGAATGAAACTGTGTTATAATACAAAATATCTTCCGTACTTCATGGAGTGGAAATCTACAGCGGCCGGCGATTATGTGATTGGTTTGGAACCGTCTAATTCCAGCGTTTACGGCAGACCCTTTCATGAGAAGAATGGAGGGCCTCATATGCTTGCGCCTTTTGAAAAAGAGGAAAACAGGCTGACATTTGCATTTTTTGACGGCAGAGATGAGATAGAAAAAGAAGTCTGCGGTTTCAAGAAGAAATTTCACTTACAGTAGGAGGAAGAAAAAATGAAACGATCAAAGATCAACAGTATCATCAAAGAGTTTGAGGCGATGCTTGCGGAGTACCGGTTTGCACTGCCGCCATTCTTAAGCTTTACGCCCGAGGAATGGGAGACGAAGGGACACGAGTATGACGAGATCCGCGACAACGCCCTGGGCTGGGATATCACGGACTACGGCGAAGGCAATTTCGAGACAAAGGGGCTTTCCCTGATTACGATCCGCAACGGCAACGTACATAATCCGAAATATACAAAGAGCTATGCGGAGAAGATCATGATGCTGTATCCGGGGCAGGTATCCCCGAACCATTTCCACTGGAACAAGATGGAAGACATCATTAATCGCGGAGGCGGGGACATCATTTTCCACCTGTGGAATGCAAACCGTGAGAACGAGGGAGAACTTCTTGACACGGACGTGGAGATCTGCAAGGACGGACGGCGTTACATGGTGCCGGCGGGATCCGATGTCATTCTGAAACCGGGAGAGAGCCTTTCCCTGTATCCGTATTACTATCATGAATTTGTGATACCGAAGGATTCACAGAAGGTGCTGATCGGCGAGGTGTCCATGTGCAACGACGACAACACGGACAACCGTTTCTACGAGCCGCTGGGACGTTTTCCGACGATCGAGGAGGACGAAGCGCCCTACCGCCTGCTCTGCAATGAATATCCGCCCGCAAAGGACTGAGATATAAAAAAATAAATGTAGGAGGGTTTTAATTATGCCATTGGTAACATCAGAAAAAATGCTGTTGGATGCTCAGAAAAGAGGATATGCGGTCGGCGCGTTCAACTGCGAGAACATGGAGATGGTGAAAGCGATCATCGCGGCGGCAGAGGAGCTGCGGGCGCCGCTGATGCTTCAGACGACGCCGTCTACCGTAAAATACGGTACGCTGGAAACTTTTGTGGCGATTGTGGCTGCAGAGGCAAAAAAGGCTTCGGTGCCGGTGTGCCTTCATCTGGATCATGGCAGCAGCTTTGATCTGGCAGTTCAGGCGATCAAGGCGGGGTATACATCCGTGATGATCGACGGCTCAAAGGAGGATTTTGAGGGTAATGTGGCTGTCAGCAAAAAGGTGGCTGATGTGGCAAAGGCAGTAAATATTCCCTGCGAGGCAGAGCTTGGAAAAGTCGGAGGAAAAGAGGACGACCTTGAGGCGGAGGCCGATACGAATACAGATCCGCAGCAGGCGAAGGAGTTTGTGGAAAGAACCGGCATTACCTCCCTGGCTGTGGCGATTGGAACGGCCCATGGTTTTTATGTGGGAACGCCCGTACTGGATAAGGAGCGCCTGTCCGAGATCCGCCAGGTGGTGGATATTCCTCTGGTGCTTCACGGCGCTTCCGGCCTGAGCGATCAGGATGTGAGAGACTGCGTGGCACGGGGAATCTGTAAGGTGAATTTTGCCACGGAGCTTCGAAAGGCATACACTGACGCGGGAAAAGAATTGCTGAAGGAGAAGCCGGAAACCTTTGATCCCAAGGCGCTGGGGAAAGTTGGCATGGCGGCGGTGACAGAGCTTGTAAAGAACAGAATGATCGTCTGCGGCTGCGACGGCAAAGCAGACGGCATAGAATGTTAGAGAGGAAGGAAGATTGCGATGAAACATCCACTGCAGGAAATGATGGAACAGAGAAGAAACGGAGTAAAATGCGGTATTCCGTCCTACTGTACAGCGAACGAACTGGCTCTGGAGGCAGCGCTTCTGCGTGCAAAAAAGCTGAATAAGCCGGTGCTGATTGAGGCTACGGCAAATCAGGTAAATCAGTTCGGCGGTTATACAGGAATGAAGCCGGCAGATTTTTATCAGAAAGTGCAGAAGATGGCAGAGGAGATCGGTGTGCCGGAAAATCACATGATACTGGCCGGAGACCATCTGGGGCCGCTGACCTGGCAGGATGAGCCGGAGGCAGAGGCAATGGCAAAATCAGAGGAGCTGGTATATCAGTATGTCCGCGCAGGATTTACAAAAATCCATCTTGATACCAGCATGAAGCTGGCGGACGACCCGGAAGGAATGTTGGTTACGGAGACCGTGGCGAGAAGGGGCGTGCAGCTTTATAAAGTCTGCATGAAGGCGTACGAAGAATTGAAAAAGGAAAAACCGGAGGCTATGCGGCCGGTATTCATTATCGGTTCCGAGGTGCCGATCCCAGGAGGAGCCCAGGAGGCGGAGGATTCCCTGGAGGTCACAAAGCCGGAAGCTTTTGAGGATACTGTGAATACCTATAAGCGCTGCTTTAAGGAAGCCGGTGTGGAGGATGGCTGGAAGGACGTCATTGCGGTGGTTGTTCAGCCGGGCGTAGAATTTGGGGATGATCAGGTATTTCTCTATGACCACGAGGCGTCCAAAGCTCTCTGTGCGAAGCTTAAAGATTATCCGGAGATTGCTTTCGAGGGACATTCCACAGATTACCAGAGCCCTGAGTGCCTGAAGGCTATGGTGGAGGACGGAATTGTGATTCTCAAGGTGGGACCTGCGCTGACCTATGGTCTGCGGGAAGCTCTGTTTTCCCTGTCCATGATGGAGAAGGAGCTGGTGCCCGACGAAGAACAGGCTTACTTCATCGACACGCTGGAAGATGTGATGCTGGCGAATCCGGGAAACTGGAAAAAGCATTATCACGGCGACGAAAAGCAGCTGGAGCTGGCGAGACGCTACAGTTTTTCGGACCGGGCCCGCTATTATATCGGCCTGCCGGAAGTACAGTTGTCCATCGACCGCCTGTTTGAAAATCTGCGGGAGTATGAGATCCCCATGAACATGCTGCACCAGTATATGCCGCTGCAGTATCAGAAGGTATTAAGGGGCGAGATATCCAAAGATCCCAAGGAGCTGGCGCTGGATGGAATTATAGAATTTATGCAGGATTACGAATACGCTACGGCGTAAGTTAAGAAAAGCGGATTCCACTATATGGAGTCCGCTTTTTCTATTTCCGCAAAAATATCGTCAAAATTTACTTTGGAAAAATCTGTCACATCCACTGGGATAGTAACGCCCAGCTGTATATCGTAATTTTTCCGGTCGATATCCGCCCGGAACTGCTCATAGGTGAGCACGGCGTCCGGAATAATGTCTTCGGGAGACAGACCGCGCTCGATGTGGTATGTATTTGTGAGATGGCCCGGATGGCGTCCGGAATCTGTATCTCTGGTAAGGCCCCTCTCATAGATGGTTTTCCAGTCGCCGTAAAGGAGAAGGGTGATGACGCGGTAGTCATACTGGGCAGTCAGCTGCGCAAGCTGATCTCTGTGGCGCTGGTAAAAGGGATATTCGATCAGAATCGTTTTTCCTTCCCACATCATTTTCTGCAGAGAAAGGTAAAATTCCTCCAGACTGAACCAGTTCAGGCGGTCCTTTTGCTCTTTGTTGTCGAAACCAAAGCGATCCCATTCCTTTTCTTTAATTTTGTCGTAGGACAGAACGTCCAGATCTTCAATATTGCTGTGT
This sequence comes from Eubacteriales bacterium, assembly GCA_030524785.1. Classification (GTDB taxonomy): domain Bacteria; phylum Bacillota; class Clostridia; order Lachnospirales; family Lachnospiraceae; genus Marvinbryantia. The sequence goes on along the minus strand of JAUNFZ010000037.1, from coordinate 9,328 downwards.
ATCCGGGCTGCGGCATAGCTTTTTCCCGTACCGGGGCCGCCGGTCACAATAATGACAGTGTTTTTGTGTTTTAACTTCATATGACAATGCTCCCTGTTTTTTTGCGGGACAGGTGCCTGTCCCATCATCTTTCGATATTAGTATAAAAGATAAGCAAACGAAAATCAATGAAATTAAAAAAATCAATTGTGTTATTAAAAATAACATGCTAGTATTAAAAACAAAGAAGCAGAAACTGGAAGGAGGACACCATGTTTCACCAGGAACGTCAGAAAAAAATATTGGAGTATATCAGGCAGAAGCCCTCTGTTTCGGTGACGGAACTGAGTGATATTTTTAAGGTATCCACTGTAACAATTCGAAAGGATCTGAACAAGTTAAACGGCGACGGCAAGATTGAGCGGACCCATGGCGGGGCAATGAGCCTGAATAAGAGCAGCTATGAGGAGACGGAGGATGCAAAGGAGTCCATCAATATTGCCGGCAAGCAGGAGATTGCCGCGAAGGCTTTGCCGCTGGTGGAGGAGGGCAGTACCATTCTTCTTGACGCTGGTTCCACAACGCTGGAGCTGGCAAAGCTTTTGGTGGAAAAGAAATTAAAGGGCGTTACGATTATTACCTATGCCCTGAATATCGCAAACGTGTTCAGCCACAGCAAGGAGTACAATCTTGTGATGCTGGGCGGCCAGTTCCGCCATGGCATGATGTCCTTTGTAGGTCCCTATACAGTGCAGATGCTTAAGGGACTTCACGCGGACCGGGGATTTCTGGGAATCAACGGCTATACGCTGGAGGAAGGGCTTACGACGCCGAATCCGTACGAGGCGGAGGTAAAGCGAAATATCGTTGCGAGAAGCAAGGAGTGCTATCTGATGGCGGATACAAACAAATATGGAAAGGCTTATATGGCGAAAGTAGCGGACATATCTGATATAGACGGCATTATTACAAATGCCGGCCTTTCTCCCATGATCCAGAGCAGTCTGGAGGAGCGGGGAGTGCGGATATTCTGTTAAGAAAGAGGCAAAAGGTTCCTGTAAAGCAATGTGCTGCCGGGAATCTTTTTTAAAATTTCGGGTTAGCCAAACCTAATGTACAAAATGCACAAAAATGGATAGTCAAAATAATGGAATATGACAAAAATGGTAAATGGGATAAAGTTTCTATTGACAAAAATAACGAAATGAAATATAGTGGTTTTATGAAATGAAACAAAACAAAAGGAAACGAAAATGTTTTGTTTCAAAAAATACATAAAATCAAAGGAGGATTTTACAAGATGAAAAAGAAAGTTTTGGCCGGCCTTTTGGCAGCAGCACTGTCAGCAAGCGCATTGTCAACAGCAGCATTTGCTGAGGAACCGTTGAAGATGGGATTTATCGTTGGTTCCTTTGAGCATGTGTTCTACAACCTGATCGCTGAAGGTATCGAGGAGAAGGCTGAGGAGCTTGGCATCGAAGCTACTGTTCTTGACGCAGAGCTGGATGCAAACATCGCTTCCGATAAGATTCAGAACCTTTCCGCAGACGGCAACGTTGCAATCGCTCTGGCATGTAACGACGCTGCAGGCGTAAAACCGGCAATCGAGAACGCTGACAAAGAAGGCGTTAAGATGTTCACATTCGACTGTACAACAGATTCTGACGCTATCAACTGCTTCGTTGGTACAGACAACTACGAAGGCGGAAGACTTGGCGGACAGGAACTTATCCGTTTGACAGAAGATGGCGACACAGTAGCAATCATTGGTTATCCGACAGCATCTTCCTGCCTCGATCGTGAAAACGGCGCTCTGGAAGTTCTGGAAGAAGCAGACCGCAACGTACTGACAGGCTACAACTACGAAGGCGATGCAAACAAGGCACAGGAGATCATGGAGAACATCCTGACATCCAATCCTGATGTAAAAGCTGTTTTCTGTGTAGGCGATCCGGCAGCAAGCGGCGCTCTGGCATCCATTAAAGCAAATGCATCCGACTGCAAGATCATCGGTTTCGATGGCAATCCGGAAGCAAAAGAAGCGATCCTTGGCGAGAACGGCCAGTGGTGGGTATCTGAGATTTCTCAGAATCCTCATGAGATCGGCACACGTATCGTTGAAGAAATGAACCAGTTCATGACAGACGGTACTGTAACAGACGAAGTTATCTACATCGCTCCGTACATCATCACTGCTGAGACTCTGGCAGAGGAAGCTGAAACAGAAGCTGCTGAATAATGTAGAAAAACAAAAATTCGTTTAACACAAGGCACAAATTGCCCAGGCGGGGTAACCTGTTTGGGCAATTTTTAGGATATTGAAGTTTAATATTCAGAAAGGAAATATTTTATGGAGCCGATTTTACAAGTAAAAAATATAAGCAAAGTATTTCCGGGCGTAAAAGCGCTGACAGACGTATCGGCTGATTTTTATCCGGGCGAGGTTCACACACTGGTCGGTGAGAACGGCGCGGGCAAATCTACCCTGATAAAAATCATATCCGGCGTGTATACACCTACCGAGGGAAAGGTTATTCTGGAAGGGAAAGAAATGAACTTTACTTCTCCGGGACAGGCTATCGACGCGGGAATTGCCGTTATTCACCAGGAATTGAGTATTGCAAAAGATCTGACAGTGGCTGAGAATATTTATCTTGGACGCGAGCCGAAAAAAGGCCGGCTGCTTGACCGGAAGAAAATGAATCAGGACGCCCAGGATATTCTGGATTTCATGAAGGTAAACATGAAAGCGACGCAGCTTGCCGGAAAACTGAATGCAGCCCAGCAGCAGATGATTGAGATTGCAAAGGTAATTTCCAAAAACGCAAAGGTTGTCGTTATGGATGAGCCCACTTCCTCGCTGTCTGAGTCGGAAATTGACGCTCTGTTCGAGCAGGTACATATTTTAAAGAAAAATAACGTTGCCATTATTTATATTACGCACCGTCTGAAAGAGCTGACGGAAATCTGCGAGCGCGTTACGGTTCTTCGTGACGGCTGCAAGGTAGATACCATGATGGTGAAGGATGTAACGGAAAAACAGATCGTTGCCAGCATGGTAGGCCGTGAAATGGGCGACTACTACAACAAACACGAGCATACAAGAGGCAAAGAGATGCTCCGGGTGGAGAATCTCACCAGAAAAGGCGTATTTGAAAACGTTTCTTTCACCGCTTATGCGGGCGAGATTGTCGGCTTTTCCGGTCTGGTAGGCGCTGGCCGTACAGAAGTTATGGAGGCGATTTTCGGAGCTACCCATATCGATTCAGGCAAGATCTACCTGGAGGGAAAAGAAGTTCAGTTTAAGAGCCCGATTGACGCCATCAACGCTCAGGTTGGCCTGGTGACGGAGGACAGACGAAGAACAGGTCTTCTGCTTCAGAAAAAGATCAAAGAAAATATTTCGCTTCCCAGCCTTCCGGCGCACAAATCGAGCATCGGTTTTGTTGACACAAAGTGGGAGACGGAAGTAGCGGAAGAATATATGAAGAAGCTGAGAATTAAGGCGCCGAATATCGACACGATTCTGAGCACGCTCTCCGGCGGAAACCAGCAGAAGGTTATCCTTTCCAAATGGCTGGTGGCAAATTCCAGAGTACTGATTCTGGATGAGCCGACGAGAGGTATTGATGTAAATGCACGTTCGGAGTTTTACACGCTGATGAACGATTTCGTGGAATCCGGCGGATGCATCATCATGATTTCTTCTGAAATGCCCGAGGTTCTGGGCGTAAGCGACCGCGTTGTCGTTATGCGAGGCGGTAAGATCAGCGGCGAGCTGTCCCGTGAGGAGGCAAGCGAGCAGTCGATTATGGCTCTGGCAAGCTTTACCAGCGACGCTGAATAAGGAATAGCAGAAGGTTTGCTGTATTTATAACAACAGAAAGGTGAAAATATCATGGAAAAAACAAAAAAATGGGTCAGTGAGAACGTCGTTATTGTTACCCTGGTTGTTTTATGTATTCTCTTTGGAATCGGTAACCCGGTGTTCTTCTCAGTAAAAAATATTCTGAACCTGCTGTCGCAGATGTGTATCAATGCGCTGATGGCGACTGGTCTTGTGTATGTAATTATTCTTGGCGGTATTGATATCTCTGTAGGCGGTACGGCGGCTCTGGCGGGCGTTATTTCAGCGTATGTCGGACTGATGTTCCCGAACATGAACATCTTTACGTCAATCATTATCCTGGTAGTATCTGCTCTTGCAGTAGGTATTGTGGTTGGTTTCCTGAATGGTTTTATGATTGCTTACCTGAACGTAGTGCCGATGATCTGTACGCTGGCAATGCTGAATATCACCAGAGGTCTTGCCTATGTTATCACAGGCGGCCAGCCGGTATACGGCCTGCCGGATGCTTACGCATTCCTGGGCGCCAGCCGTCTGATTAAAACTGAGGCGATGCCGAACGGTATCATTCCGGCGATCACAATCTTTACGGTAATCGTTGTAGCTTTGATGCATATTCTTCTGTCCAAGACTGTTTTCGGCCGTCATGTATATGCAGTAGGAAGTAATAAGAGCGTTGCACATCTGAGTGGTATCAATGTGAAGAAGGTTACTCTGACAGGCCATGTGATTTGTTCTATTATGGCATGTCTGGCAGGTGTCTGCGCAGCGTCCAAGATTCAGAACGGCCAGCCCGGCGCCTGCGATGCTTACGAAATGTTTGCAATCGCATCGGCAGTTATGGGAGGTACTTCCCTGGTCGGCGGCAGCGGTTCGGTAGGACGCGCTATGTTCGGTGTTGCAGTTATCGCGGTTATCAAAAACGGTATGGACCTGATGCAGATTTCTTCTTACTGGCAGAAGGTAGTTATCGGTGTGATTATTCTGTTGGCTGTTATCATGGATATGGCGCAGAAAAATAAGAAAGACTGATGCAGGTTTTGCAGATAACGGCAGGAATGTTAAAGGAGCAGCGGCATGGGTAAATACTATTTGATTATGGATATTGGCGGCACAAAGACTACGGGGGCACTTTTTACGGAGGATGGAAAGCCGGTAGATAATTATTTTCATGTGGTAAAGTCACAGACGTATCAGGGCGAGGAGGCAGTTTACCAGAATACCAAAAGCGCGTTAGACCATGTGATTGAGCATTTTCATGTCAACATGGATGATGTGCTGGGAATTGGAGTAGGAGGCCCCGGCCCTCTGGATGTGGAAAAGGGTGTGATTATTCATTCTCCCATGATGGGGTGGAAAAACTTTCCTGTCGTTGACCGCTTGAAGCAGGATTACGGAAAACCGGTACGCATGGACAATGACGGAAATCTGGGAGCACTGGCGGAACAGCGGTGCGGTGAAGGCAAGGGGCTTTCGAATGTGCTCTATATGACCGTCAGCACAGGCTGCGGCGGCGGAGCTGTGATAAACGGTAATATTTATCATGGGAGAAACGACAGCGCAGCGGAATTTGGCCACATTACACTGAATCCAGAAGGGCCTCAGTGTCCCTGCGGCAGCAGAGGGTGTTTTGAAATGTATGCGTCGGGGACTGCCATGAAGCGCAGGATGATAGAGGATATCAAGGCAGGAAAGAAAAGCGCAGCCTTTGAGGCGGTGGAATACGATCCGGAAAAAATTGAGGGAAAGTATCTGACCCAGGCTGCGGAAAACGGCGATGCATATGCCCTTGAATTTTACCGGCAGGAGGGATATTACCTTGGCTGCGGGCTGGCGACGCTGTTTAATGCCTTTGACCCGGACGTATTTGTGCTGGGAGGCGGTGTGACAAAGGCGCGGAAATATTTCCATGAGGAAATGATGAAGCAGCTTCAGGGGCGCACGATGATGGAGGTGCCCCAGGAACGGATCCGGTATTCTGTTATGAACGACTATGTTGTATTGTATGGGGCATATTATCTGATCAAAGAATATCTTGAACAGCAGAATAAGTGAATGTAAAGGAGAATAGACCATGGGATTAGTAACATTAAGAGAGATCCTGGCAGATACAAGAGAAAAGCATTACGCAGTCGGCGGGTTTAACATGAACAGCTATGAGGATTCTGAGGGTATGGTGATGGGAGCGGCCCGCAAGAAATCTCCGATTATTATCATGACTTCGATGGCCTGTGTGAAATATGTGGGTCTGAAGCAGCTTGTAGGTATGATTCGCGGTATGGCGGATACTTACAATATTCCTGTGTGCCTGCATCTGGATCATGCGACGGATATCGACCTGATCAAGGCCTGCGTGGGCGCCGGCTATACGTCTGTTATGATTGACGCTTCCAAAAAAGAATTTGAAGAAAATATTGCAATCACAAAGAGCATCGTAGATTTTGCCCATACGTATGGTTGTTCTGTGGAAGCAGAGCTTGGTAAACTGGGCGGACGCGAGGAAAATGTGGTGGTAAGCGATTCGGAAAAGGCATACACAAATCCGGAGGATGTTCCGCGGTTTGTGGAGGAAACAGGAATCGACGCTCTGGCGGTAGCCATCGGAACAGCGCACGGTTTTTATAAGGCGGAGCCGAAGATTGACTTTGAGCGTCTGGAGGCGATCACAAAGAAAACGGACTGCCCGCTGGTACTGCACGGAGGCACGGGCGTTCCCGAGGAAGATTTCAGAAGATGCGTAAAGATGGGTATGAGCAAGATTAATGTGGGAACCCAGCTGAAGAAGGACTATACGGATGCGCTGAGAAAGGCTCTGAAGGAAAATCCCGAGACAGAATATGATCCGCGTCCCTTTATGCGTCCGGTAAAAGAGGCATGCGCTCAGGCGATTATGGCGAAGATTGATATTTTCGGAAGTGAAAATATGGCTTAACAAAAAAGGAGGGTATCTTAAATGGCGGCAACAAACTATGTAACCGGTTATCAGCATATTGGAATCCCAACGAATGATATGGAAAAGACGATTGCGTTCTATACGGCATTGGGTTTTCAAATTAAGTATGAGACGGAGAATAATGGGAGAGTCGTGTTTTTTGAGCACGGCGACATCCTGATTGAGACTTATGAAAAGGGCGGACAGGCAACAGGCAAGCGGGGGGCTATCGACCATGTTGCACTGGCGGTTTCCGATATCGAAAAAACGATGGAGGAAGTGAAAAAGACAGGGTATCCTATCGTGGAGGGACCGGAATTTCTTCCTTTCTGGGAAAACGGAGTAAGATACATCTGTGTGCAGGGACCGAATACAGAGATCGTTGAATTTCTGCAGAAATACTAGGAGGTATTTTTATGGCTGAGATAATGATTATGGGCGAGCTTCTGGTGGAGATCATGCGTCCCCACGAGGATGTTCCCCTCTATGAGAGCGATTACTTCAGAGGCCCGTTTCCCAGCGGCGCGCCGGGCATTTTTATCAGCACGGCGGCCCGCCTGGGCCATTCCACGGCGATTATCAGCGGCGTGGGAGCCGACGATTTTGGCGAGAACATTATGCGCCGCCTGAAAAAGGACGGTGTGGACGTAAGCCGGGTGCTGGTATCGGACAAGGGAAATACGGGCGTTGCCTTTGTAACCTACTTTGCGGATGGGGAGAGAAAGTTCCTGTTTTACATGGACAATTCCCCCTGCGTAATGGCGAAAGCCCCGGAGAGCACGAAAGGCTTCGAGGACACAAAATATATGCACATCATGGGATGCTCCCTGATGTCGAATGTGGAATTTGCCCATGAGATCGTAAAGACCATGAAGATGATGAAGGCGCAGGGAACAAAGATCAGCTTCGACCCGAACGTGCGTCTTGAGATGATGCGGGATCCGGTGGTATTAAAGATCCTGCAGGAGGTGTTTGACAATTCCACAATTCTGATGCCGGGAGTATCGGAGCTTAAGATGCTGGCTGGGGAAGAAGACCTGGAGAAAGCGATCAGGAAGGTATTTGAAAATGAGAGCCTGGAGCTTCTGGTATTAAAGAACGGTTCCAAGGGTTCCCAGATCTACACAAGGAAAGGCCTTGAGGTGGAGATGGGAATCTACAAAGTGGAACAGCTTGACGCCACAGGAGCTGGGGACAGCTACGACGCGGCATTTATCTGCGGACTTGCGGAAGGAAAAAGCCTTAAGGAAGCGGCGCAGATGGGAGCGGCGGCAGGAGCATTGAACGCGGCGGCCTTTGGTCCGATGGAAGGCGATATTTCACCGGAAACCGTGCGCGGAATGATCGAGAAAAATTCGTAAAATAAAAAGCCAGTTTAAGACAAAGCGGCGCAGATCCTGTTTGGGGCCTGCGCTGTTTTTTTGCTGTTTTTCTTATACAGGGACATTGTATTGCAAAGGCGGGAATGATATAATGCTTCTAAAGCGAGCGCATGGTAAAAAGCGACAGGTTATGTTCAGGTGAGGAGGAAGTTTCTGGATGAAGCTGATAAATCAGAAAGAAAATGTGGTTGACGAGATGGTGGAAGGATTTCTGGAATTATATCCTAACCAGTACAAGCGGATTATTATCGACCGGGGAAACTGCAATGGAATTATCCGGCAGGAGTGTAAAAATCCGGTGTCTGTAGTGGTGGGCTGCGGAAGCGGAAACGATCCCTGGTGCATCGGATATGTGGGAGAAGGGCTTGCGGATGCGGCGGTGATTGGACCGATCTATACAGCGCCGTCCTCCCGGGCAGTGCAGGCAGTCACACGAAGCGTGCCGAACAAAAACGGCGTGGTCTATATTTGCACGAACCATGCGGGAGATGTGCTGAACTTTGAACTGGCCAGTGAACTGGCGGAACTGGAGGGCATCACCACCAGGACTGTGGTGGTGACGGACGACGTGGCCTCGGCCCGCAGGGAAGAAAAAAGTGAGCGGCGCGGAACGGCGGGAGTGCTTTTTGTGGTAAAAACCGCAGGCGGGGCCGCTTCCATGGGAATGAATCTCGAGGATGTCGCAAGAATTGCGGCCAAAGCGAACGACAATACGTATACCTTCAGCGTATGGGCCTCCTCGGCATATGATCCTGAAACAGGACAGAAGCTGATGGAGCTGAAAGATGGCATGCTGGAATACGGAGGCGGTTTCAGCGGGGAGAGCGGCCTTTTTAAGAAACCTTTTGAAAGCGCGGATAAGACTGTAGATACGGTAATGAAGTATCTGCTGAAAGAAATTCAGCCGCTCCCTACGGATGAGGTTGCGGTACTTGTCAACGGATTTGGAAAGACAAGCGATATGGAACTGAACATTCTGGGAAAACGTGTGCTGCAGAATCTGAAAATCAACGAAATCAAACTGCACCATATTCTGATTGACAGAACTTTTTCACCCCAGGACAGCGCGGGATTTTCTGTTTCGATTATGTGCATGGATGAGGAACTGAGACGCTGTTACGATTTTCCGGCATGGTCTCCGAAAATTCGGGGGTTCCTGCGGCCGGAGTTTTATCTGGAGCCGGAATT
>JAUNFZ010000036.1 GCA_030524785.1 Eubacteriales bacterium | reverse complement strand
CCCTGCTTTGCAAGCTGGATCATGATCTGATAGATCTCGTATTTTGCACCTACGTCAATACCACGGGTAGGCTCATCCATAATCAGTATGTCAGGGTTGTTCGCCAGCCATCTGGAAATAATTACTTTCTGCTGATTACCACCGGACAGAGACTGGATCAATGTCTTGCTGCTCGGAGTCTTGATACTCAGCTTCGCCACATTCTCCTGAACCAGTTCCTCAATCTTTTTCTTATCCAGCTTGATGCCGGCTTCCAGATACTGATTCAGTGAAGCGATCGATACGTTGTCTGCAATCGAAAGACAGCCAAGGATTCCCGTTCCGCGGCGGTCCTCTGTGATCATTCCAATACCATTGTTGATCGCATCCTGGGGACGCTTAATGTTGATCGTCTTGCCGTTCAGCTTCACTTCACCGCTGGTGATGTGACGAATACCAAAAATCGCTTCCATCAATTCTGTACGCTGCGCACCCACAAGGCCGCCGAAACCAAGAATCTCGCCCTTGCGCAGCTTGAAGGAACATTCCTTAAAGGAATTGCTGTGAATACTTGTAAAATTATTTACTTCCAGCAGAACGTCGCCCGGCTCGTTATCCAGCGGAGGATAAATATTGGTCAGTTCGCGTCCCACCATCTGTTTTACAATCTCGTCGTCCGAGATATTTTTCATTTCCCAGGTTCCCACATATGTACCATCACGCATGATAGTGATATCGTCGGAAATCCGGCGAAGCTCTGCCATCTTGTGTGAAATAAATACGAAGGAAACTCCTCTGTCACGCAGATCACGCACAATACGAAACAGCGCCTCTACCTCATTATCCGTCAGAGACGATGTCGGCTCGTCCAGAATAATCAACTTTGCTTCCTGGGACACTGCCTTTGCAATTTCCACAGACTGCATCTGAGAAATAGAAAGCTCTCCCAACGGACGTTTCGGATCGAAGGGCATCTTTACGTTTTCCAGCCACTTCTTCGCTTCTTCGTTCATTTTTTTATGGTCAACGATCTGCATTGGACCAATTTTTTTCGTCGGATATCTTCCAAGATACATATTTTCCGCAATTGTTCTCGCGGGAATCGGCTGCAGCTCCTGGTGCACCATTGCCAGACCTTTATGCAGCGCTTCATCGGGATTGTCAATGTTTACCTTTTCCCCGTCCACATAAACCTCGCCTTCGTCCATATGATAAATACCAAACAGGCATTTCATCAGCGTGGACTTTCCGGCGCCGTTCTCCCCCATCAGAGCGTGGACCGTACCGGGACGTACTTTCAGGTTTACTTTATCCAGCGCTTTTACGCCGGGAAAGCTTTTACTGACCCCACGCATTTCCAATCTGTATTCTCCCATTCCACTATCTCCTTCACAAAATCGGGTGTGTCGTGCAGGACACACCCGAAATAGAGTTTATTAAGTTTGTCAATCAAAAGCTGAATTACTGAAGCAGTGCAAGGATGTCTGCTGCGTTATCAGCAGTTGCCTTGATGTAGTCAACCATGATAACCGGCTCAACTTCTTCGCCTTTCAGGAACTTCACTGCTGTGTCTGCTGCCATGTGGGACTGACCGATATGATCGTTAAATACAGTACCTGTCATGTTGCCGTCCTGGATGTTCTGCAGGGCGTCTGTCAGAGCGTCAACGCCTACCAGATAGATATCTTCGTTTACTACTCTGCCTGCTGCCTGAATTGCCTGCAGTGCGCCGAGTGCCATTGCATCGTTGTTGCAGAATACAACTTCGATCTGATCGCCGAACTGTGTCAGAGCGTCCTGAACGATCTGCTGGCCTTTTGCCTGATCCCAGTCACCTCTCTGAAGAAGAAGTTCTTCAACTTCTACGCCAGCATCGGTGAGAGCTTTTACAGAGTACTCTGTTCTGTTCTGAGCATCAATATTTTCCGGATCGCCCTGAACCATGATGTAGCTGACTTTGCCATCGCCATTGATGTCGCCGCCGTTGGAGGTTTCAAGGATTTCTTCACCCTGGTATGTACCGGACTGTCTTGCATCTGCGCCTACGTATGTAGCTTTGATGCCTTCGTCTGCCCATCTGTTGGACTCAGCTTCTTCCGGCTGACGGTTGATGTAAACTACCGGGATACCTGCATCGTTGCAAAGGTCTGTAACCTGCGGTGCGGATGAGGACTGAACCAGGTTCAGGATCATAACGTTCACACCAGCGGTGATGAAGTTGTTGATCTGGTTTGTCTGCTCAGCCTGATCGTTTTTGCCGTCTGTAACTGTAATGTTTTCCTCTTTGAAGCCAAGATCCTCGGTCAGATAACGAACGAGTTCGGTTCTGTACAGTGTCATGAAGTTATCGTCGAATTTATAGATAGAGATACCGATTTTCGTATTCTCAACGTCTACGCCTTCCATATCAACTGCTGCCGCTGCCTCCGCTGCCTCTGTCGTTTCTTCTGCCATAGCGGGAACCATCATAGATGCTACCATCGCCACACTGAGAAGCAGGCTCAAAATTTTCTTTCTCATGGGATTCATCCTCCTTTAATTTAGGGCTTGTCTGCCCTTTGATAGTCACATTGTAGCACATGGATGATCAAAAATCAATATGGTTTTTGGCATATCATCCAGTTTTTTTCCATATTTTTCTGCCGCATTATCCATTATATACAAAAACCGCCATATAGCTGCCTTCCCGCTCATTTATGCAATATTCCTTCAAAAGGCGATATTCTCTGTGTCCTTTCAGGCAATTTTTCAAAACCCGGTAACAGGGCGTGTATGCCAGAATACAGGCGCCCGGTTTTACGTGCTCCGGCAGTTTTTCCAGAAAGCGGCAGTAAAGTTCGCAAACTTCTTTTTCTCCCCGCGTTCTCCCCTCCCCGGGAAGATTCGTCACCACCTCGTCGAAAAGATACGTATGCTCAAAATCAAAAAAGTTCTTATTAATATAGTATATATTTTCCATACCGGTGACAGCCGTGTTTTTTCTCGCCTTTTCAATCGCTTCCCCCAGAATGTCAATCCCGTACATACTGCCCGCGCTCATCCGATACTGGCGCTCGATCAGCATCGTTCCTGTTCCGCAGAAGGGATCCAGTACCTGCGCACCCTCTGTGAGATATTCCCTTGCCAGTTCCATCATCAGGGCCACATTCACCGGCGCCGCCGAAGTGGGCAGCGTCTCCTTCCGATAGGAAAAACGCCTGTCCGGTATCGTAAAGAGCCGGAGCATCGGCACAAATCCGCCCTCCTTATTTGCCACCAGGCGCAGCTCGATTTCATAATCCCCAGGCACATTTAAAAGCTTTCGCCCGCTCTCCTTTTCGATTGCCGCCGACAGTTTTTTCACCAGATCTACCTTCTGCTCCTGAGGCATAGAAGTCCTGAGCTCCAGTCTGAAACAATAAGGCGCTTTTTTATCGTGATGCTCCTCCAAAAAAGATACAAGCCTTGAATGAGCCAGTATTTTTGCCATATAAGCGGGACTGCCCGAAAGTACAGCCGCGCCCGGCACCGGAAATAAAAGCTCCGTGTAAGTGCGTATTTCCAGCACCTTTTTAAGCTGCTCCGTCTCAAAGTGAAGTCCGCCGGCCAACATTTTTATGGAAGCCTTTTCTCGCACGGCGGCGCCGGCCTCCAAAATCTGCCGGGCTGTCGTCTCGCGGTGCAGCCTGTTGGTAAGCAGTATCACCTCCAGCCGCTCCTCATATCCTGTAAACCTGTGTTTGGACGGACGGTCATTTTTCACCAGCAGTTCCTTCAGCATGTTCTGCTCCTGCGCCATATGCTTCTCGTTTTCCGCTGTCACAAATCCTTCGTCTATTTCCCGGATACGTTTTCTGATTGCGGGAAGGTAATCACGGCAGTCATAATGCAGCAGTGCTTTTAAATAGTCGGAACGCACATACAGAGTTCCTTCCCTGCAATAAGCCTTCCAGAGCAGTTCCCGGAACTCCTGCTCTCCCAGTTCGCCAAGAATCAGCGCTGCGTTTTTGCGCACCTTGGGATCCTGATCCTCCAAAAAACCTGTCAACACAGAGAAATCCCCTGCCAGTGATCTGGCAAGGGTGTTTTTATCCGCCTCATTTTTCAGAGACGTTTTCATCTCTATTAACGTGCGCCGCACGTCCTGTTTCGCTTTTAAAGCTTCAATATACTTATTCATCAACACTATAGTTCGGAGCCTCTTTCGTAATGTGGATATCATGGGGATGAGATTCCCTCAAAGCTGCCGCGGAAATTTTTACAAAACGCCCGTTCTGCTTCAGCTCCTCGATCGTCGGGGTTCCGCAGTAACCCATACCGGAACGCAGGCCGCCCATCAGCTGGAATACGGTATCCTCCACGCTTCCCTTGTAGGCTACACGTCCCTCCACTCCCTCTGGAACAAGCTTTTTGGCATTTGCCTGGAAATAGCGGTCTTTGCTTCCGTTTTCCATAGCTGCAATCGAACCCATACCGCGGTATACTTTGTATTTTCTTCCCTGATACAACTCGAAGGTTCCCGGGCTCTCATCACATCCCGCAAAGATGCTGCCCATCATGCAGACATTCGCGCCTGCGGCGATTGCCTTCGTCATATCGCCGGAGTACTTGATGCCGCCGTCCGCGATAATCGGGATACCGCTCTCTTTTGCGGCCTCGTAGCAGTCCATCACCGCCGTAATCTGGGGCACGCCAATGCCGGCTACCACACGCGTTGTACAGATGGAACCCGGTCCGATACCAACCTTTACCGCGTCAACGCCGGCCTCAATCAGGGCTTTTGTTCCCTCCGCTGTGGCGACATTTCCCGCAATCACCTGAAGTTCGGGATATTTTTCCTTAATCATCTTCACACAGTTGATTACATTCATGGAATGTCCATGGGCAGAATCCAGCACAACCACATCCACATGGGCGTCCACAAGGGCCTCCACGCGCTCCAGACAGTTCGCCGTAATGCCAATGGCCGCGCCGCAGAGCAATCTGCCCTGTTCATCCTTTGCCGAATTAGGATACTTGATCTGCTTTTCAATATCCTTAATCGTAATCAGCCCTTTGAGGTTATAATCATCATCCACAATGGGAAGCTTTTCCTTACGGGCTTTTCCAAGGATTTTCTTGGCTTCCTCCAACGTAATGCCCACCTTCGCGGTCACCAGTCCTTCGGACGTCATACAGTCTTTAATTTTTTTTGTGAAATCTTCCTCGAATTTCAAATCACGATTTGTGATGATACCTACCAGCTTCCCATTTTCCGTAATCGGGACGCCGGAGATTCTGAATTTCGCCATCAGCTCGTTGGCATCCGCCAGCGTGTTTTCCGGTGATAAATAAAATGGATCAGAGATAACGCCGTTTTCCGAACGTTTTACCTTATCTACTTCTTCTGCCTGCTGCTCGATAGACATATTTTTGTGAATAATGCCTATTCCGCCCTGCCTTGCCATGGCAATCGCCATTCTATGTTCTGTCACAGTGTCCATTCCTGCGCTCATCATAGGAATATTCAGTTTGATCTTTTTTGTCAGATACGTAGTCAAATCGACCTGATTTCCAATGACCTGTGAATATGCCGGCACAAGAAGCACGTCATCAAATGTAATTCCCTCACCGATGATACGACCCATCCTCTTTATCCTCTCTTTCATTTGTTTCCCGATATTCTATCAAATATCAATTCGGCTGTCAACATCCAAGCCCCAATTTTCAACGCATTTTCAATACAGTTTTCAATAAAGATTTACCTCTCTTGGGGCAATGCGCTTCATATCCTTTAAGATTACCTCGTTCGGCTCAAATATCACCTGCTCCATTCCCTTCTCACCCTTGAAAATCATAGTATACGTTTTATTCTGCTCCTCCAGGGAGGAAAAATTGTATGTTTTGATATCCTGACGGTTTTTGTAGGAATCCAGCGCATGGGAGTCTGAGGGCGCCATGATTTCCAGATCTTTGATATCCGCTTTGTATACACTTTTTCTCTTTTTCTTGGACATGATCTTGTCCACATCAATTTCTCCATTTACGTAGGTATACTCATACTCCACCTGAAAGGACGGGAGCAGAAAATAATCCGCCACACCTAGCGCCAGCACCGCCGCCAGTGCGATAACCCCCAGCGTTGTGAAGAAAAATGCGAATACCGCCAGCGCCGTTGCCGCAATGAGCAGCGATTTCAATATCATATCCTTTGCCGTCGTCTTCTTTTTTACAATAACCTCCGTATATAAATCGCTCATATATTCCGCCCCCTGAACTGATGAATTTGACAATAAGTATAACATATCTGAAACGCCCTGTAAATAATAAGGGAACAGTCCAAACCACCTGCAGGCAGTTTCTGGGCTGTCCCCTTTCATTTACTGTCTCTTTTTACACAAATCCGCAGATTTTACATCATGCCCGGATTCATTCCGCCGCCCTGCATCGGGGGCACATCCTCTTTAATGTTTGCCACACAGGACTCTGTGGTAAGGAAGGTTGCCGCAACGCTTGTAGCGTTCTGAAGTGCGCTTCTGGTCACTTTCGCTGGGTCAAGGATTCCCTGTTCTACCATATTTACGTATTCTTCCTTATATGCATCGAAGCCTACGCCCTCTTTGGATTCCATTACCTTGTTTACAATCACTGCGCCTTCCAGACCTGCATTTTCTGCGATCTGATTCAGCGGAGCATCCAAAGCTTTCAGAATCACCTGAGCACCCGTCTTTTCGTCACCCTCCAGCTTCTCAACCATCGTAGCCACACTCTTTGCAGCATGGATATAAGCGGAACCGCCGCCGGCTACAATGCCTTCCTCTACGGCCGCTCTGGTCGCGTTGAGAGCGTCCTCCATACGCAGTTTTGCTTCCTTCATTTCTGTCTCTGTAGCCGCGCCCACACGGATCACTGCTACGCCGCCAGCCAGTTTTGCAAGCCGCTCCTGCAGCTTTTCTTTATCAAATTCAGAGGTCGTCTCCTCGATCTGCGCTTTGATCTGAGCAACTCTCGCGTCGATCTCCTCTTTATTTCCGCTGCCGTCCACGATAACCGTCGTCTCTTTTGCTACCTTTACAGATTTCGCACGGCCAAGCATATCAATCGTCGTATCCTTCAGTTCCAGACCAAGCTCCTCGGAGATCACCTGTCCTCCGGTAAGGATTGCGATATCTTTCAGCATTTCTTTTCTTCTGTCGCCATACCCCGGAGCCTTTACCGCCACAACGCTGAAGGTTCCTCTCAGTTTGTTGACAATCAGTGTTGTCAGCGCTTCGCCCTCAACATCCTCGGCAATAATCAGAAGCTTTCTTCCGGACTGCACAATCTGCTCCAGCAGCGGAAGAATATCCTGGATCACTGCGATCTTCTTATCTGTAATCAGAATATAGGGATCGTCCAGAACCGCTTCCATCTTCTCCATATCTGTCGCCATGTATGCGGAAATATAGCCTCTGTCAAACTGCATACCTTCTACCAGGTCAAGCTCTGTCTTCATGGTCTTGGATTCTTCAATGGTGATAACGCCGTCGTTGGACACTTTCTCCATTGCATCTGCCACCATATTTCCTACTTCCTCATCGCCTGCGGAAATAGCGGCAACTCTTGCCATCTGGTGTTTTCCGGTTACTTTGCTGCTCATTGACGCAATCGCCTCAACCGCAGCGTCGGTTGCCTTTTTCATACCTTTTCTGAGAACAATCGGGTTTGCGCCTGCAGCCAGGTTCTTCAGGCCCTCCTGAATCATTGCCTGGGCCAGAACCGTTGCTGTGGTGGTACCGTCGCCCGCCACATCGTTTGTCTTTGTGGCAACTTCCTTCACCAACTGGGCTCCCATGTTCTCAAAAGCGTCCTCCAGCTCAATTTCCTTTGCGATGGTCACGCCGTCGTTCGTGATAAGGGGAGTGCCGAACTGTTTATCCAATACCACGTTTCTTCCCTTCGGTCCAAGCGTTACCTTTACTGTATCTGCCAGTTTATCTACACCAGCCGCCAGTGCAGCCCTTGCGTCCGCGCCATATTTAATTTCCTTTGCCATAATCTTGTGCCTCCTGTTTTATTCTACGATTGCCAGAATGTCATTCTGTTTTACAATAATATATTCTTCATCATCAAGCTTTACTTCGTTTCCGGCATATTTGGAATAAATCACCTTGTCGCCCGGTTTTACCTGCATTACTACTTCTTTGCCGTCCACCATTCCGCCGGGGCCTACCGCGATAACTTCTGCTTCCTGCGGTTTCTCCTGAGATTTTGCTGCCAGAATAATTCCTGATTTTGTCGTTTCTTCTGCTTCAAACTGCTTTAATACAACTCTGTCGCCCAAAGGTACTAACTTCATTTGTCTTCCTCCTTATCAATTTCTGGTTTTTATTAGCACTCACTTTTGTCGAGTGCTAACTTCAAGACATATATTAGTAAATATATGTAAAATATGCAACTTTATACATCGGCAAATTTTAAGAGGATTCGAAATATATCTTTTGATATCTCCCGAATCCTCTTGTTTTCTTACTTTTTGTTTTAACTTAAAACTTTTTGCGGCTGCGCTTGATCTCCTCCAGCTCGTCAAACACCACGTCGTTCACCACTTTTATATAGGTTCCCTTCATACCGGAGGAACGTGACTCGATCACCCCGGCGCTCTCAAATTTGCGCAGGGCATTTACGATCACCGAACGGGTAATCCCCACCCGGTCGGCAATTTTGCTTGCCACAAGAATCCCCTCGTTTCCGCCCAGTTCGTCAAAGATATGTATGATTGCTTCCAGTTCTGAATAAGACAGGGTGCTGATCGCCGATTTGACGATAGCGATCTTGCGGTTTTCCTCCGCGTTTTCTTCATTTACCGAGCGCATCATTTCCAGTCCCACGACGGTGGTGCCGTACTCGCTCAGAATAATATCGTCGATGGTATACTGGCCGTCGCTCTTGTACATAAACACCGTTCCGAGACGTTCGCCTGCAATATCTATCGGATTGATGATAGCCTGATACTTCCGCACGTTTTCTCCCTCAAAACCCAGGGTTTCCAAATTTACGTTTTCTTTCGTAGAGAGGACCGCCAGCAGCCGCTCGTTCAGCATGGAGTCAATAAACTTTCCGACTTTGTCTTCCATCAGCTCATGAATTTCTTCAATATTGTCGCTTAAACTGACGCCCAGCACTTTTCCCTTCCGGCTGATAACCAAAATATTCGATTCCAGGATCTCTGTCAAAACCTGACAGATATCGTTGAACACAACTTTGCTTGAGTTGTTGTTGTGCAGAAGTTTATTAATTTTTCGCGTCTTATCCAGTAACTGAACACTCATTTTTGCATCCTCCTTTATATTTTCCCTGTTTTGGAATAGTATATCACGCTTTTTTGAGTGAAGCAACAAAATTTCTGTTAATTTCAGACAAATAAACAGGAATTGTATTTATTACAACTACAATTCCTGTTCTTTCTTTTTATGAAGTTGCTTTTGGCTTCTGCCAGGACATATAATCACATTCCGGATTGTTTTCACACCCGTAATACCGTCTGCCCTTTTTGGTCTTTCGCACTACGATCTCTTTTCCGCACTTTGGACACGGCACGCCAATCTTCTCCAGATAGGGCTTTGTGTTGCGGCACTCCGGGAATCCCGGACAAGCCAGGAATTTTCCATGGGGGCCGTATTTGATCACCATGTTCCGGCCACACTGCTCGCATATCACATCCGTCACTTCGTCGGCGATCTTCACTGTCTCCAGATCTTTCTTTGCTGCCTGAACCGCCTCGTCAAGATCGGGATAGAAATTGCTGACCACCGTTTTCCAGCTCACGCTGCCCTCCTCCACCTTGTCCAGCAGAGATTCCATATTGGCGGTAAAATTAACGTCTACAATGCTTGGAAACGCCCGCTTCATCATGTCGTTCACCACTTCGCCCAGCTCTGTCATATAGAGATTTCTGTTCTCTTTGATGACATATCTCCTGGTGAGCAGCGTGGTGATCGTCGGTGCATAGGTGCTTGGCCGTCCGATTCCAAGTTCCTCCAGCGTCTTTACCAGAGCGGCCTCCGTATAATGTGCCGGCGGCTGCGTAAAATGCTGTCTCTCCTGCAGTTCCTTTCGGATCAGCTTTGTATCCTTCGTGATGCCCGCCAGCACGGACTGGCTCTTTTCTTCCTCCTCCGCATCCTGTGTATACACAGACATAAAGCCGTCAAACACAAGATTTGACGCCGAGGCCGTAAACCGATAGTCCCCGGCTCCTATTTTGACGGAGACCGTCTCGTAGCGGGCGTTTTCCATACGACTGGCCGTAAAACGTCTCCAGATCAGCTGATACAGCCTGAACTGATCTCTGGAAAGCGACTCTTTTACCAGCACCGGGGTACGGGTGATATCGCTGGGGCGGATCGCCTCATGAGCATCCTGAATCTTTTTCTGGGAAGCTCCCGCCTGGGATGCCTGCCGCACATATTCCCCGCCATACTGCTGCCGTACATATTCTCTCGCCGCAGCGTCTGCCTCCTCCGCAATGCGGACCGAATCCGTACGCAGATACGTAATCAGGCCGACTGTGCCGTTTCCTTTGATGTCTATTCCTTCATACAGCTGCTGTGCTATGCGCATCGTCTTCTGTGTGGAGAAGTTCAGCACTTTGGACGCCTCCTGCTGAAGCGTACTGGTCGTAAACGGCAGGGGCGCCTTGCGGATGCGCTCCCCATGTTTGATATCCGTCACCCTGAACTGCTCCTGTCCGATTCCCTTCAGAACAGCGTCCAGCTCCTCACGGGACTTCAGGTTCATCTTTGTCTTTTCCGTGCCATAAAAGGCCGCGTCCAGCACTTTCTTTGTACCATCCACATTCAGCAGTACGTTAAGGGTCCAGTATTCCTCCGGCACAAAGGCGTTGATCTCATCCTCCCGGTCTCCGATCAGCCGGAGTACGACGGATTGGACGCGTCCGGCGCTCAGTCCCCGTTTTACTTTCTCCCAGAGGAGCGGGCTGATCTCATAGCCAACCATACGGTCCAGCATACGCCGCGCCTGCTGGGCATTTACCAGATCCATATTGATCTCCCTTGGATTCTTGAGGGAAGCTTTCACAGCGTTCTTCGTAATTTCATTGAATGTGATACGGCACATCTTTTTGTCCTCAAGCTTCAGTGCATGGGCAAGATGCCAGCTGATCGCCTCCCCTTCCCGGTCCGGGTCAGTCGCCAGATAAACTCTGTCCGCTTTTTTTACTTCCTTGCGCAGGGAAGCCAGAAGCTCGCCCTTTCCGCGGATTGTAATATATTTTGGCTCATAATCATGTTCTACATCAATTCCAAGCTGGCTCTTAGGCAAATCGCGTACATGGCCGTTGGAAGCTGCTACAGTATAGCCGCTGCCGAGGAATTTTTTAATGGTTTTTACTTTTGTAGGCGACTCCACAATAACCAGATTTTTTGCCATTATTCCATCATCCTCCGTAAAAATCATCTTGTTTTCGCATAATAATTTTTTGCGTTTTCCTCAATCATTCCCCTGATCTGCAGAGAACAGAGCGCCTGCATCGTCTGCTGTACCGGCAGTTTACATTCTCCGGCAATCTGCTGCAGGCTTTTTGATTGAGAATCCAAACAACTATACACCAAATTTTCCGGCGTTGCAAGTACCAGTTTAGATTTTTGTCTAATTTGCACATCTTTCGGGGGACATCCGCTTTCTTCCAGAAAATCTTCAAAATCATTAAGAATACCTGCTCCCTGCCTGATCAGACGGTTGCAGCCTTCGCTTAAGGGATCATCCATACGCCCGGGAACAGCATAGACATCTCTCCCCTGTTCCAGCGCCATATCCGCTGTAATCAGCGTTCCGCTTTTCTTTCTGGCCTCCACTACGACCACTGTTTTTGACAGTCCGCTGATGATCCGGTTGCGCATGGGGAAATGATACGGAAGCGGCTGCGTCCCCGGGGGATACTCTGAGATAATTCCGCCGTGCTCCTTCAGCTTCTCATACAGTTCATAATTTTCCCTTGGATAGCAGACGTCCACCCCGCAGCCGAGTATTCCATAGCTTTTACCTCCGGCTCTGACACAGGCCGACTGAGCCGCCGCGTCAATTCCAAAGGCCATGCCGCTGACTACGGAGACGCCCCGCTCTGCAAGGCATGACGCCAGCTTGTCCGCTGTCTGCCGGCCGTAGCCGCTGCACATCCTCGCCCCCACCAGCGCAATACACATCTCCGTCTTCTCCGGAATCCTTCCTATATAGAACAGACCCGACGGATAATCCCAGATCTGCCGCAGGGCCTCCGGATATTCCCGGTGTATGCTGCTGATAAATTTTATTCCCTGCTTCTCAAATTTATGATACTCTCCGGCCGCATCAAAGTTTTTTTGATGTTCCTTTATCCTCCGGATTTTTGCCTGAGTAAGCCCGGACTCCTCCATGCTGCTTTTTGCTGCCCTTCGTATATTTTCCGGCGAACCATATAATTTCAGCAGGCGCTTTCTGTCCCGCTCCGCAAAGCCCGGTATACAGCAGAGCCACATCCAGTCATATTCTTCCATTATTACCGGTTCCTCCAGAATTTTTTATTTATGCTCCGATAACAGAGCGCTTCCTGCAGGTGCTCCGTCCGAATGGACTGGCTTCCCTCCAGGTCTGCAATCGTCCGCGCCACTTTCAGGATTCTGTAATACGTTCTGGCACTCAGCTCCATCTTTTCAAAAGCCTCCCTCATCAAATCGCTTTCTTCCCTTCCCAGATGACAGAAATCCCCTATCTCCCGCTGTGTCAGGCTGCCATTGCAGCGCGCCGTCCCTTTTCCATACCTTTCCTGCTGGATTTCGCGGGCGCAAATTACACGTTTTCGAATTTCCTGAGAGCTTTCCGCCACAACTCCTGTCCCTATATCCCGGTATTCCACCGCCGAGGCTTCCACCGTAATATCTATGCGCTCCAGAAGCGGAGAGCTGATACGGTTCAGATACCGCTGTACCATGGAAGCGGTGCAGTCGCATCGCCGCAGATCGGGGAAATATCCGCAGGGACATGGATTCATCGCCGCTACCAGCATAAAATCGGCCGGGAACCGATATGTACACCCATTTCTGGCAATACAGACCTGCCTCTCCTCCAGGGGCTGCCGCAGCGTCTCCAGCGTCTCTCTGGAAAATTCAGGAAGCTCATCCAGAAATAGAACGCCATGATGAGCCAGGCTGATTTCTCCGGGCTTCGGCGTACTGCCCCCGCCGGCCATAGCTTTCGGGGTAGCCGTGTGATGGGGCGCCCGGAAAGGCCGCGCCTGAACGAAAGAATGTCCGGGCGATAATAATCCCGCCGCACTGTAAATCTGAGATATCTCCAGACTTTCCTGCTGAGTAAGAGGCGGAAGAATAGATGAAATCCTCCTTGCAAGCATGGATTTTCCGGCCCCCGGCGGCCCTGCCAGCAAAATATTGTGGCCGCCGGATACGGCCACCTCGATTGCCCTTCTTGCCGTCTCCTGACCGCTGATCTGCGAAAAATCTTCCTCCGGGTTACTGACATTCTCCAAAGCCGTCCGGATATGCCTGGCCGGAAGAATCTCTTTCTCGCCATTCAAATACAAAATTGCCTCGCTCAGGGTCTCCACGCCAATGATCTTTACTCCCTCAATTAAAGCCGCCTCCTCCAGGTTTGCCTTGGGCACAATAAAACAGCCGCAGCCAAACTCCCCGGCTTTTGCCGCCATGGGAAGCACGCCGGGGATCCCCAATACTTCGCCGTTCAGGCTTAATTCTCCGGCAATCATAAGGCCGTTCAGGCTTTCCCTGGCAATTCTTCCATAGGCCGCCGCCACCGCAACTGCAATAGGCAGATCAAATCCTGTCCCGCTCTTTCGCACGTCCGCCGGGGACAAATTTACGGTAATCTTCTTTGGGCTCATTAAAATTCCCGCATTTTTAAGAGCGGTTTTCACCCGCTCCTGGGCCTCCTTTACCTGTGCCGTCAAAAATCCTACCATATGAAAAGACGGCAGTCCTTCGCCCACATCCGCCTCCACATGAACCACTCTGCTCTCCACGCCAAAAATGGCCGCTGATGTCACTGTACTGAACAATCACATTCCACCTTCCATATATTGTTTTTTTGTTCTGTTGGGATAAAAAAGAAAATCAGAATAAAAGATTTGCTGTTTTAATAGAATATCACATTTTCTTGAATTATGCAACACAATTTATATATTTACCGTTCTTATTTTCAGGTCGCCGCCATGCTCTGCACAGGCACACAGGCACATGCCCTCCCGTATCTTTAGAAATACGGCAGTATTTCTGAGCATACGTTCTCCCCGCAGAATTTCGGACACATCAAGGGCAGGAAGCTTTCTGCGAAGTCCCTCCCCGGTATATTTCAGGTATGCTTCCTTTATCACCCAGATTTTTGTGAGCGTCTCCGCAGGATTTTTCCCCTCCGCTTTTTCTTTCTCCAATAGCTCCCATTCCCGGCAATGGCAGACTTTCCTGGCAAGACGCTCCTGATACGGACGTATCGTCTCTATATCTGCCCCTATGGAGCCGGAGCTGATGCCGCACAGGATTCCCCGGCGGCAGTGGCTGTAATTAAACTGTATCTTCGGTTCTTCCGGAAAAAATGGTTTTCCGTTTTCGTCCCTTTCAATCCCGGGAAGCGTTTCCATGCCATACTCCTGCTGCAGTCCAAAAAGAAGAAGCCTTTTTGCCTCCTCCTTTTGTTTTGTATGCTCACTGGACGCCTCCGCCGGTCTCTTATAATAATAAAGCATTTCGTATCTCCTCAAAAACATTCCCGCAGCTTTTCCACCGCATTTTTTTCAATGCGCGATACATACGATCTGGAGATTCCAAGCTTTGCTGCGATCTCCCGCTGCGTCATCTCTTTCCCGCCGTACAGCCCGTAACGCATCCGAAGTATCTCCTGCTCCCGGCCCGTCAATACCTTTCCCAAAAGTCCGTACAGTTTCTTTGTATTGCGGTCCAGTTCCATGCGCTCAATAATATCGACATGTTCGCCCTCAATAACGTCAATCAGGCTGATCTCATTTCCTTCCTTGTCTGTTCCTATGGACTCCTGCAAAGAAATTTCCCGGGACATTTTTTTCCGGGCGCGAAACAGCATCAACAGTTCATTCTCCACGCATCTGGCAGCGTAAGTCGCCAGCTTATTTGTTTTTGCATTGTCAAAGGTGGACACCGCCTTAATCAGTCCGATGGTTCCCACTGCAATCAGATCTTCTGCATCCTCCCCCTGCTTCTGGTACTTTTTCGCCACATGCGCCACCAGGCGCAGATTTCTTTCGATCAAAACCTTTCTTGCCTCCAGGTCGCCTTCCTTATATTTCTGAAGAAACCAGGCTTCTTCTTCGGGAGTAAGCGGCTTGGGAAATGATTTCATAAAAAAGCACCTCAAAGGGGTTTTTTATTAGTCTATGTAAAACCCGCTTTTTTAGTGCTTTTCCTTCTCCTGTCTTCTCAAAATATCATATTGCTCTGGCCTGTCTTTTAAAGTCACAAACAGGGTTTGCTTCGGATGGGGAGCGCTCTCCATGTTCACGCCGTTCTCGTCCGCAATCGCGAGCACTCTGGTAAGAATGTTTCTTCCGTCAGGCTTCATGATCTCAATTTCTTCGCCTGCAGAAAATTTGTTTTTCTGCTCGATCACACAGGCGCCGTCTTTCGTCACATCTTCCACCGAGCCCAGATATGTGTATTCCTTCACATACGTATTACTGTCGTAGATCTGCGATGTCTCGTCCGTTTTTCCATAAAAGAACCCTGTGGTAAACTGGCGATACGTACAGCTCGCAATCTGGCTTTTGTACCACGCCATATTTTCCTGATACTTTTCAGGGGACGCAAGGTAATCGTCAATGGCTTTTCTGTAGGTTCTCGCCACTGTGGCCACATAGAGAGCCGTTTTCATCCTGCCCTCCACTTTGAAGCTGTCGATCCCCGCTTCCATCAGGTCCGGAATATGCTCTATCATACACAGATCCTTGGAATTAAAAATGTAAGTTCCCCGCTCATTCTCATAAACCGGCAGATATTCTCCGGGGCGCTTTTCTTCCATCACCGCATACTTCCAGCGGCAAGGGTGGGTGCAGGCCCCCTGATTGGCGTCGCGGCCCGTAAAATAATGGCTCAAAAGGCAGCGGCCCGAATAGGAAATACACATAGCTCCGTGAATAAAGCTCTCTATCTCCATGTCCTCAGGAATGTTCGCCCGAATCTCCTTTATTTCCTCCAGCGAAAGCTCTCTGGCCGACACTACGCGCTTCGCTCCCAGTTCGTACCAGAAGCGAAAGGTCTGATAGTTTGTATTGTTCGCCTGGGTACTGATATGGCGCTCAATCTGCGGACAATATCTGCCCGCCAGCAAAAAAATGCCCGGATCTGCAATAATCAGGCCGTCCGGCTTAAGTTCGCCCAGCTCACGAAAATACGTTTCGGCCTCCGAAAGATCCCGGTTGTGAGCCAGAATATTTGCCGTCACATATACTTTCACGCCATGCTCATGGGCAAATGCAATTCCCTGGCGCATTTCTTTCTTTGAAAAATTCTTTGCCTTTGCCCGCAGCCCAAAGGCCTCGCCGCCGATATATACGGCGTCCGCCCCAAATACTACTGCTGTCTTCAGCACTTCAAGGCTTCCTGCGGGTATCAGTAATTCCGGTTTTTTCATTTCTCATCTCCCAGGCGCACGCTGACCGCCGCGCCGTCGCCAATCGGCACAATGGCCGTCTCAAGCCGCCGGTCATGTTTCAGTTCATACAGGTATTCCCTCATTCTCTTATAGATGGTACGGTTTCTGCGTTCCACCGCAAAATGAGACTCTATGATATCGCCCTCCTGAAGCACATTATCGGAAACCAGCACGCCGCCTTTTTCAAGCAGCCGGAAAATTTCCGGCAAAAAATGGATATACTGGCCCTTCGCCGCATCCATAAAGATAAAATCGAAGGGACCGGAGAGCTCCTTCAGGATTTCTGCCGCGTCTCCCTCCAAAAGCGTCACGCGGTCTTCTACGTTGGCCTTTCTGAAATTTTCCCTGGCCGCAGGAATCCTTTTCTCGTATTTTTCTATGGTCGTAATCTGTGTTTCCCGGGGCGTACACTGACACATCAGTATGGCCGAGAAGCCTATCGCCGTGCCCACCTCCAGAATACGCGACGGACGCTTTATCTTAAGAAGCACCTTCAGAAAACTCTGCATCTCGTGGCGTATCACGGGAACCATTTCTTCCCTGGCCTGCTGCTCAAGCGCATCCAAAAAGCTTCCGTTTCCCGTATCCAGGGAATTAATATACGCAACCATCCTCTCGTCAACAATCATGTCCCGCCATCTCCATCAGCCACATCCTCACCATGGCCGCTTAAAATTGCCAGCATCTCCTCGGCGCTCTGTGACGTATTCAGCACATAATTTCCTGCCTTCAGCTGGCCGTGGTACTGGGAAGTCCTCTCCTGGACGCGGAATACCTTTTCATCCTCAATAAGTCCCTTCGCCTCCAGAAGTTTTGCTATCTGGCTTACGGTACATCCCTCCGGTATCACCACAGCCACATCCCTGCCCGGAGGGTCCGACACCGCCCGGTTGTCATACAGGCTATGTCCAAAATGATAGGCATATTCTCCAAAATGATAGATACCTGTCACAATAATCACCGCCAGAAGTACTTTCAGCAGCATCAGCAGCAGTCTGGTCAGAATTTTTTTTGCCTGCATAGGCAAACCTCCCTTTTACAGGCGGATCTTTCCTGCAATATCGTCCAGATCCAAATCTACAGAATCCACAACCTCCGAAGCCACTCTCTGCAGTATACGGCAGACCGCCAATTCGCTTCGCAGATATTCATCCACCAGAGGATTTTTCCGAAACTGGGCGTGCTGTCTGTTAAATTCTTCCGTCTGCTCAAAAAGATCTTTCGCATCACAGTAATTCTGAAGCTTGTAAACATCCATCCGGTACTGGTTAATCTGGGCTTTCAGCTCCGGCTGTCCGGCCACTTTCTTTTTTGCCTTTACAAATTCCCGGTATTCCCTGCTGTCGTAAATCACCTGAATCAGCGCTTTTGTATAAATTTCTACATTGTCCTGCATATTATTCCACTTCCATGATAATCGGCAAAATCATCGGGCTGCGCTTCGTCTTTTTCCAAATAAAATTATTCAAGTCATCCCGAATGGTGTTCTTGATCTTTCCCCAGTCGGTGATGTGCCTCGTATCGCAGTAGTCCAGCGCATCCATAACTACCTGCCGGGCATCTTCCATCAGATCCTCCGACTCGCGGACATAGACAAAGCCTCTGGATACAAGATCCGGCCCTGCAAGAAGCTGGTTCGTATACCGCTCCAGCGTGAGAACCACAATCACAATGCCATCCTCCGCCAGATGCTGGCGATCACGAAGCACGATATTCCCCACGTCGCCTACGCCAAGTCCATCTACCAGAATAGCTCCCGTCTGCACTTTCTCGGCAACTTTCGCCTGTGTTTCGTCAAGCTCAAGCACATCGCCGCTGCTTAGGATAAACACATTTTCCTTTGGAATCCCAAGTCCCATAGCCAGCTGGGCCTGCGCCTTCAGATGACGGTACTCCCCGTGCACCGGAATTGCATACTTCGGGTGTACCAGGGAATAGATCAGCTTGATCTCCTCCTGACAGGCATGGCCGGAAACATGGGCGTCCTGGAAAATCACATCCG
This sequence comes from Eubacteriales bacterium, assembly GCA_030524785.1. GTDB lineage: Bacteria > Bacillota > Clostridia > Lachnospirales > Lachnospiraceae > Marvinbryantia. The sequence goes on along the minus strand of JAUNFZ010000036.1, from coordinate 11,573 downwards.
CTCCCTTGGCGGACAACTCATTGATTACCTTGGACACAGCCTTTTCGTTGCCCGGTATGGGGTTGGAACTGAAAATTACCGTATCTCCCGGCTTGATGGACACCTTTCGGTGCATATCCGCCGCCATACGGGACAATGCCGCCATGGACTCGCCCTGACTTCCCGTTGTAATCAGAACCATCTGTTCATCAGGATAATTCTTCATCTGCTCGATGTCGATCAGTGTATAATCCGGGATGTTCAAATAACCAAGCTCCGCAGCAGTAGAGATAATATTTACCATACTTCTGCCTTCCACCACTACCTTACGTCCATATTTGTAAGCCGAATTGATGATCTGCTGTACCCGGTCCACATTGGAGGCAAAGGTAGCGATAATAATGCGGGTATTGCGATGCTCCGCGAAAATATTGTCAAAAGTTTTTCCCACCGTACGCTCCGACATGGTAAAGCCCGGACGTTCCGCATTGGTACTGTCGCACATCAGCGCCAGCACTCCCTTTTTCCCAATCTCCGCAAAGCGCTGCAGATCGATGGAATCTCCGAATACCGGCGTATAGTCCACTTTAAAATCTCCCGTATGGACCACAATCCCCGCCGGAGAATAAATAGCCAGCGCCGCCGCGTCGGCAATGCTGTGATTCGTCTTGATAAACTCTATGCGGAAGCAGCCCAGATTGATGGACTGTCCATGACGCACCACTTTTCGTTTGGTCGTCCGGAGCAGGTCATGCTCCTTAAATTTATTTTCAATGATACCCATCGTAAGCTTTGTCGCATAAATCGGCACGCAGAGTTCCTTCATCACATAAGGCAGTGCGCCGATATGGTCTTCATGACCGTGGGTAATCACAAATCCTTTTACTTTTTCCGCATTATTCTTTAAATACGTGATATCCGGGATCACAAGGTCGATTCCCAGCATATCGTCCTCAGGAAATGACAGACCGCAGTCCACCACAATAATACTGTCTTCAAATTCAAAGGCAGTTATGTTCATTCCAATCTGTTCAAGCCCTCCCAGCGGAATGATCCTCAATTTTGAATTGTTAATATTTTTCAAAAAAATCTCCTTTCTGTTTAGAATACAATATCAACGTCTTCCAGCATCTCGCTGAAGATCTTTGAAATTGCCTCTAACTCGTCATCATCTTCCACGACCTCATAAATTGCTTCCTGATCGCCGTCTTCCGACAAATCCTTCAGAATCAGCGCCTCTGCATCGTCTTCCTCAGAGTCAGCCACCAGTAAATAGTTCGCTGCATTAATTCTTGTCTGTTCCAGCACAAAAAATTCAGCAGATTCTTCAGAATCCGCAAATTTAAACTTAATTTTGTTCATAAAAATCATTCTCCAAATCAGTCACTGCTGCTTTCTCTCTCTGGCAGCGCAATCCAAATAGCCCTGTAAAATATACACGGCCGCCAGCATATCCACATACTCTTTTCGTTCTTCTCTACGCACTCCGCCCTCGATGAGCGTGCGGTTTGCCTCCACCGTTGTCAGCCGTTCATCCCACAGGATGACCTCAAGCCCTGTCCGGCGCTTCAGCATCTCCTGAAACTCCAGAGATTTCTGCGCCCGCTCCCCAATGGTATTGTTCATATTTTTGGGAAATCCCAGTACGATCTTTCCCACATTATATTCTTCAATCAGTGCTTCGATTCTTGCACATGTCCGGCGCAGCTTCGTCTCGGACGTTCTTGTGATAGTTTCAATTGCCTGCGCCGTGATCCCAAGACCGTCGCTGATTGCCACGCCGACTGTCCTGGAACCGTAATCCAGTCCCATCACCCTTCTGTTGCCTTCCGCCATCATGATCTGTTCTTTATATATTCCCGCAGAAGTTCTTCCACAAGCTCATCCCGCTCTACTTTCATTATCATGCTTCTGGCATTTTTATGACTTGTGATATACGTGGGATCCCCCGACATAATATAGCCTACAATCTGATTGACCGGGTTGTAGCCCTTTTCTACCATAGCGTTGTAAACGGCGTCCAGAATGTCTTTTACCCGTATCTCGTTGTCCAGATTCATTTTAAAATACTGCGTATTGCTGATTCTTCCCATTTCTTCACGTCCTTGACAAACATCCTTTTGCTCTATTCTACATCAGACTGCTATAAAATACAATCCTTAATTTTGTTTACCAAATTTTCCGGTCCCGCCGGCACCGTCACCATAATGTACTCCTTCGTATGGCCTGCGTAAACTTCCTTTCCGTCCACGGTGATTCTGTTTTCAAAGAGCACCTCCACCGTTTTTCCGGAAAAGCTCTGCTCATAGGCCTTTTTGTTTTCCTCATTCAGCGCCAGCAGACACCTGCTTCTTTCGTTTTTGATCTTCTCCGGAACCTGGTTTTCCATGGAAGCCGCCCTCGTCCCCTGCCTTCGCGAATACTTAAAAACATGGGTCTCATAAAACTGCACTTTTTTCAGAAATTCCACCGTTGCGGCAAATTCTTCTTCCGTCTCCCCGGGGAATCCCACAATCACATCCGTCGTCAGCGCGGGAGAAGAAAAATATTTTCTAAGAAGCAGGCACTTCTCATAGTATTCCTTTGTTGTGTACCGGCGGTTCATCCTTTTCAGCGTCTCGTCACAGCCGCTCTGCAAAGACAGATGAAAATGCGGGCAGATTTTCGGCAGTTCGCTCAGGCGGCCGGCAAATTCTTCTGTGATAATCCGCGGCTCCAGAGATCCCAGGCGTATGCGCCGGATCCCCTCTGTTTTGTGCACTGCCTCGATCAGCGCCAGCAGATCGCTTCCGTCCTTTCTGTCCGTTCCATAGGAACTTAAATGGATCCCTGTCAGCACAACCTCCTGATACCCCGCTGCCGCCAGTGTGCGCACTTCCTTAATCACATCCTGCATATCCCGGCTTCGAACCCTGCCCCTGGTATAAGGGATGATGCAGTAGCTGCAGAACTGAGTGCATCCGTCCTGCACCTTGATGTACGCTCTGGTATGCTCCGCTGTGCGTGCAATGGAAAGGCCCTCGTATTCCCCTGTATGGCCGATATCCAGAATACGGCATGTCTTTTCCTCCTGTTTCAGGAAGTATTCCTCCAGAATATCGGCGATCTCTTTCTTCTGATTATTCCCGACAACAATATCAACCGCACTGTCGTCCTTTAATTTTTCTCCTGCAGCCTGGGCATAGCAGCCCACCGCGACCACCACCGCCCGGGGGTTCATCTTCTTCGCCCGATGGAGCATCTGCCGGGACTTTCGGTCGGCAATATTGGTAACCGTACACGTATTGATAATATAGACATCTGCACTGTCGTCCTCAAAAGGAACGATCTCATATCCTCGCTGTTCCAGGATCTGCTGCATTGCTTCTGTCTCGTAGGAATTTACCTTGCAGCCCAGATTGTGAAACGCTACTTTTCTCTTTTTCATCTTGACTTTTTCCTTTCCCAACGGTAATATAAAATTAATCAAACTACAAGGGAGGTTTTCGTAATGAAAACAGTGCAGATTTCTTTAAATTCAATCGATAAAGTAAAATCATTCGTAAATGATATTACGAGATTTGATTATGACTTCGACCTTGTATCCGGAAGATACGTAATCGACGCCAAATCCATCATGGGTATTTTCAGTCTCGATCTTTCCAAACCCATTGAGCTGAACATTCATGCGGAAGATGATATTGATGATGTACTGGAGACGCTGAGTCCCTACATAATCTCTTAACCGTCGTCTGTATCCCTGGAGAATGTGCCGAGGCACATTCTTTTTTTAGTTTTGCCCGCAAACCGGCACTTCACTCCACCCAGATCATCTCGGCCGTATCGACAGCCGTTTTCACCATATCATCTATTTTTTCTTCAAGCTTTGTCTCCGAACGCCGAATCACGTTAATGTTCGGTTTCGTGACCGGATGCTTTGCCACAAAAATCGTGCAGCAGTCCTCGAAGGGCTGAATGGACGTCTCGTAGGCGTCTATCTTCAGAGACACATCCACGATCTCCTGCTTATCAAAGCCTATCAGCGGCCGGTAAACCGGCATGGTGCACACTTCGTTCGTGGCCGCAAGACTCTGCATCGTCTGGCTTGCCACCTGGCCAATGCTCTCTCCTGTAATCAGCCCAAGACACCCTGTTTCTTTCGCGAAGTGCTCTGCTATGCGCATCATATAACGGCGCATAATGATCGTAAGCTCATCATGGGGGCATTTATCGTAAATGTACAATTGTATATCGGTAAAGTTCACTACATGCAGCGCAATCGGACCGGAATACCTGGAAACAATTCTTGCCAGATCGACCACCTTCTGCTTCGCCCGCTCGCTCGTGTAAGGCGGCGCGTGAAAATATACCGCGTCAATCTTTACGCCGCGCTTTGCGATCATATAGCCGGCCACCGGGCTGTCGATGCCGCCGGAAAGAAGCAGCATAGCCTTTCCGTTCGTTCCCACGGGCATTCCGCCCGCTCCGGGAATAATCCGGGAATAGATATAGATTTTTTCGCGAATCTCCACGGAAAGCATCACCTGGGGCTTGTGGACATCCACCCGCAGTCCCGGATACGCATCAAGAAGTTTTTCGCCAAGGTCACAGTTGAGCTCCATGGAAGTTTTGGGATAATTCTTACGGGCCCTCCTGGAATCCACCTTAAAGGTAAAATCCTTTTGAGAATACTGGGCGTCCACGTAGGAAACCACCGTGTCGGCCAATGCCTCAAATCCATGATCCTCCGTCACCACCACGGGACAGATACCAACGATACCGAACACCCTTTTTAATGCCTCCACCGTTTCCTCGAAATCGTAATGGGAAAGGCAGTGCACATAAATGCGCCCCTGCTCCCTTTGCACTTCAAATTCGCCTTCTACAGCTTTCAGGGCATGGCGTATCTGCTTTACCAGCGCTTCCTCAAAAAGATATCTGTTTTTCCCTTTGATTCCGATTTCTCCGTATTTTATCAGAAAAGTTTTAAACTCCATATTTCCCTCAATGCCTCCTGTATTTTCTGAGTACCGGCAAAAGCGCCTGAAGCTGTTCCAGACAATAATCAATTTCTTCTTCCGTGGTAAAAGCGCTGAAGCTGAACCGCACTGTGGATTCAAGCAGATCCTTTTCCACGCCGATTTCTTTCAGTACCGTGCTGACCGGCAATTTCTTATTTGAGGAGCATGCAGAGCCTGAGGAAACGTAGATTCCCCGTTCCTCCAGCGCGTGAAGCAATACCTCGCTTCGCACTCCCCGAAAGCTCACGCTGACAATGTGGGGCGCTCCGCCGCCGTCTGCCGTCTGTCCCTGCAAAGTCACATCCTCAAGCCGGGTTACGCCCTCCACAAAGCGGCGCTTGATCATTTCCATATGCGCTGTTTTTTCCTCAAATTTCCTGTAAGCCTCTGCGGCGGCTTCTCCAAGGCCGGCCGCGCCGGGAACATTTTCCGTGCCGGAACGCATCCCTTTCTGCTGCCCGCCTCCCAGGATCAGGGGTCTTAATCTGGCTTTCTCTGAGACGTATAAGAATCCGCTTCCCTTGGGTCCGTGAATCTTATGGCCGCTGACTGACATCAGGTCAATCCCCAGCTTTTTCGGATAAATACGGTATTTTCCATACGCCTGAATAGCATCCACATGAAAAAGTGTCCTCGGATTCGCAGCTTTTATAATCTCTGCAGCCTCCGCCACAGGCTCCACCGTTCCCACTTCATTGTTGACGTACATCATGGAAACCAGAATCGTTTCAGGGCGAAGCGCCTTTCTAAGCTCCTCTATCCGCACAGTTCCCTGTTCGTCCACCGGCAGGTAGGTAACGCAAAAGCCCATCTCCTCCAGAAAGCCCATGGGCTGCAGCACAGCGGCGTGCTCCACCGCCGTCGTAATCAGATGATTTCCCATCCTGCGGTTAGCCAGGGCGGCGCCCAGCAGCGCCCAGTTATTTGATTCCGTACCGCCGGACGTAAAATAGATCTCCTTCGGATTTACTTTCATCGTTGCGGCAATCTTCTCTTGGGCCTCCCGAATGTAATTTTCTGCCTGCATCCCCTTCAGGTGCTTTGAGGACGGGTTGCCAAAATCTTCTGTCATTGTTTTTACCACAATGTCTTTTACACTCTCCAGACACTTTGTCGTCGCCGAATTATCCAAATATGCTTCCACGTCATTTCCTCGCAATTTTCTTCATTCTCATCGCAATCTTCTTCATCCTTTGCGCTGTCTGCTTTCGCGCCTACGGTTCCAGAACAAATCCCAGCATGGCGAGAACCGCCAGTCCCGCCGTCTCCGTGCGCAGTATCCGGCTGCCCAGCGTTATCCGGCTAAATCCGGCCTCCTCAGCCCTTCGCACCTCGTCCTCCTCAAAACCGCCTTCCGGGCCGATAAAAACTGCCACCGACTGTCCCGGACGGATTTTCCCCAGCAGTTCCCTGGTTCTGTCCATTCCCTGGGCCAGCTCATAAGGGATCAGTTTTACCTCCATGGACTTCCCATACTCAAGCGCCTCCTCAAAAGACATTTTCGGGGCTACGCAGACAAGCCTTGTCCTTCCGGACTGCTTTGCGGCGCCCTGCGCAATCGTATTCCAGCGCGCACGTCTTAAAGCCTCCTTCTTCGCGTCCAGCTTTACCACCGTGCGTTTTGTCTCCACGGGGATAATCCCGGCCGCTCCCAATTCCACCGCTTTCTGGACAATCCATTCCATTTTATCACTTTTAGGCAGTCCCTGAAAGAGAAAAATTTTCGCGGCTAATTCGCTACGCGCTTTTTCCCTGCTTTCAATGGCTGCCCTGATTCTGTCTTTTTCCAGCGCCTGGATGCTGCAGTGATACAGGCAGTCGTCCTGTCCGCTGCTCACAGTAATCTCATCTCCTACACCCATACGCAATACATTTTTGATATGATTTACATCACTGCCTGTCAAAGAGATCTCTTTTTCTCCAATCTCGCCAGGCTCTGCAAAGAAATGGTGCATAATTACCTTTACTTTCTGGCAGTCACCGACACCCATTCTCCCTGCCTTGTCACTTCCACAACCTCAAGTCCGGCTGCCCTCACTGCCTCCGTTACCACGTTCTCCTTCACATCCAGAATCCCGGAGGTAATATAGATCCCGTCCGGCTTCATCTGCGCTGTGATTACCGGGGTGAGGGGCACCAGCACATCTGCCAGAATATTGGCCGTTACAATATCATAACGCTCATATCCGGCTGCATCCTGTACTGCCTTTTCCGTGATAATATTGCCCAGAATCACTTCCATATCCGTTTCCGGTATACCGTTGGCCTCCAGATTTTCGCGCACCGCCGAGACCGCGCAGGGGTCAAGATCCGTTCCCAATGCATGTTTTGCGCCCATTTTCAGCGCCGCAATAGAAAGGATGCCACTGCCGGTTCCCACGTCCAGCATCATTGTATCTTCCGTGACATACTTTTTCAGCTGGCGCAGGCAAAGCTGCGTCGTCTCGTGCATCCCTGTCCCGAAAGCCGTACCGGGATCGATATGGATGATCATCTTCCCCTGATCTTCTTTTTGCACTTCCTCCCAGGAAGGGATAATCAGAATATCGTCCACATAAAACTGGTGGAAATACTGTTTCCAGTTATTGATCCAGTCCTTGTCCTCCGTACTGCTCTCTGTAATCGTACCCTCACCGATATCCATAAACGCCCGCAGGCCGTCCAGTTCTTCCCTGACGCGTGCAAGGAGCGCTTCTTTTTCGCAGCCCTCCTCCACATAGAAGCTTAAATAAGCCACACCATCGTCCGGCGCTGTCTCAGGCAAAATATCCACAAACATCTGCTGCTTGTCTCTTTCGCTTAAGGGCACCTTATCCTCAATCTCAACGCCTTCCACGCCGGCATCCGCCAGAGAAGCAATCACAATATCCTCCGCTTCTGCCAGTGTCTTCAAGGTAAATTTGTGATATTTCATTTATCAGTCCTCAAACGTCTCCTTTAATTTATCCATAAATCCTTTTTTCTTCGGTTTTTCCTTCTCCGGTTCCGCTTTTGGGGCCTCCGTCTGACCCAGAGAGCCTCCTGTGGCTGCATCAAAGGCTTTCAGAGCTTCCTTCGCCTCATTGCTCAGCTTTGTGGGCACCTGCACTACAAGGGTGACATACTGATCGCCCCGCACCGAACGATTGCGCAGAGAGGGCACGCCCTTTCCTTTCAGTCGGATCTTTGTATCCGTCTGTGTTCCGGGCTTCACATTATAAACCACATCACCATCAATGGTACTGATCTTCACATCGCCGCCCAGCGCCGCCTGTGCAAAAGTAATCGGCGCCGTGGAAAAAATATTCATATCCTGTCTCTGGAAAATCGGATGTCTCTGCACAATAACCTCGACCAGCAGATCTCCTCTGGGGCCGCCGTTCCTGCCCGGTTCGCCCTTTCCTGCTATACGGACGCTCTGTCCGTTGTCGATAGCAGCCGGAATCGTAACCTTGATTCTTTTTCTGCTGGAGGTATAACCAGTTCCGCCGCAGGAAGCACACTTTTCTTTGATTACCTTTCCTGTGCCGCCGCACTCCGGACATGTGGTTACATTCTGCACCATACCGAACAGCGACTGCTGGGTCATCACCACCTGGCCGCGTCCGCCGCATTTCGGACATGTCTCCGGGCTCGTTCCCGGTTTTGCGCCGGTACCGTGACATGTCTCACACTCATCCTTAAGGCTCAGTTCCAGCTGCTTCTCGCATCCAAAGACGGCTTCCTGGAACGTAATGCGCACACTCGCCCTCAGATTTGCTCCCCGCATAGGGCCATTGCTCGTTCTGCGCCGACTGGAGCCGCCGAACAGATCGCCAAAGATATCGCCGAAAATATCGCCCATATCGGCACTGTTAAAGTCAAAGCCGCCAAACCCGCCGGCTCCGCCGCCTCTCTGTTCAAAGGCTGCATGGCCAAACTGATCGTACTGACGGCGCTTTTCGGGGTCAGACAGCACCGCATATGCCTCTGACGCTTCCTTAAATTTTTTCTCCGCCTCGGCATCCCCGGGATTCATATCGGGATGATACTTTTTGGCAAGCTGACGATACGCTTTCTTCAGCGTTGCGTCGTCCGCACTTCTGTCCACGCCGAGGACTTCATAATAATCTCTCTTTGTCTCCGCCATTTTCCTCACCTGAATATACCCGGGCTTACGGTATAATGCATATACCGTAAGTACCGGGCGTTATTTTTTACATCAACCTTCTGTATTTTACACTTCTTTGTAGTCCGCGTCAATCACATCATCATCCGGCTGTGTATAATTTGCTTCCTGAGCACCGCCCATGTCCGGGCCGGCGCCGGCCGCACCAGCTGCACCGGCTGCGCCCTGTGCCTGCTCGTATACCTTTGCAAACAGTTTCTGTGCGCTCTCCATCAGCTTTTCTTTCGCCGCTTTGATCTCTGCCACCTGTGCATCTGTCATTTCTTCCGGATTGGACTTCTCAATCAGCTCTTTCAAAGCTGTCAGATCTGCCTGAACCGCCGTCTTGTCATTGGCGTCAATCTTGTCGCCAACTTCCTCCATTGCCTTCTCTGTCTGGAATACCATGGCATCCGCATCGTTTCTCGTATCAATGGCTTCCTTGCGCTTCTTATCCTGAGCCTCAAACTCTGCCGCTTCCTTTACAGCCTTTTCAATATCCGCATCTGACATGTTGGAGCCGGAAGTGATTGTAATGTGCTGTTCCTTGCCTGTACCCAGGTCCTTCGCAGATACATTTACAATGCCGTTCGCATCAATATCAAAGGTAACTTCAATCTGCGGAACGCCGCGTCTTGCAGGCGGGATACCATCCAGACGGAACTGTCCAAGGGACTTATTGTCCTTTGCAAACTGTCTTTCGCCCTGAACCACATGAATATCAACTGCTGTCTGATTGTCTGCCGCTGTTGAGAAAATCTGACTTTTCTTTGTAGGAATCGTGGTATTTCTCTCAATCAGACGCGTTGCCACGCCGCCCATAGTTTCGATGGAAAGTGACAGCGGAGTTACATCCAGCAGAAGGATATCGCCTGCACCTGCATCGCCCGCCAGTTTGCCGCCCTGAATTGCAGCGCCCAGAGCTACGCACTCGTCGGGATTCAGCGTCTTGCTTGCCTCGTGTCCGGTCAGCGCTTTTACTTTATCCTGTACTGCCGGGATACGCGTAGAGCCGCCCACCAGAAGAACCTTGCCAAGCTCGGAAGCGGTAATGCCCGCATCCTTCAAAGCATTCTGTACCGGAATGGTAGTTCTCTCTACCAGGTCATGTGTCAGTTCATCAAATTTTGCTCTCGAAAGCGTCATGTCAAAGTGCTTGGGGCCTTCCGCCGTAGCCGTGATGAACGGCAGATTAATATTTGTCGTCGTAGCGGAAGAAAGCTCTTTCTTCGCCTTCTCGGCTGCTTCTTTCAGTCTCTGGAGAGCCATCTTATCGGCAGACAGATCTACTCCCTCCGCCTTCTTAAATTCAGCAATCATATAGTCGGTAATCTTCTGGTCGAAGTCATCGCCGCCCAGACGGTTGTCGCCGTTGGTTGCCAGAACCTCGATTACGCCCTCGCCGATCTCGATGATGGAAACATCAAAGGTACCGCCGCCCAGGTCATATACCATGATTTTCTGCTCTTTTTCATTGTCCAGTCCATATGCCAGCGCCGCCGCTGTCGGCTCGTTGATAATACGCTTTACATCCAGGCCGGCAATCTTGCCCGCATCTTTCGTTGCCTGACGCTGAGCGTCGTTGAAGTATGCCGGAACGGTAATCACCGCCTCTGTCACCTTCTCGCCAAGGTAATTCTCCGCATCTCCTTTCAATTTCTGAAGAATCATAGCGGAAATTTCCTGAGGCGTATAGTTTTTGCCGTCAATGTTTACTCTGTAATCCGTTCCCATATGCCTCTTAATCGAAGATATGGTCTTATCTGCATTTGTAACCGCCTGACGCTTTGCCGGCTCACCTACCAGACGTTCTCCTGTTTTTGAAAACGCCACAACAGACGGTGTCGTTCTCGCGCCTTCCGTGTTTGTAATTACGGTGGGTTTTCCACCCTCCATCACTGCTACGCAGCTGTTTGTTGTACCCAGGTCAATACCAATAATCTTGCTCATAATTTATTTCCTCCTAAAATATAATTAATTTGCTACCTTTACCATACTGTGTCTTACTACCTGATCTTTGTAGGTGTAACCCTTCAAAAATTCCTCTACCACTATATTATCGCCGGCTTCCTCGTCGTCCACATGCATCACTGCATTATGCACATCGGGATTAAACTCGCTTCCCACAGCCTCAATCGGCTTTACGCCAAGTTTTTCCAGTATCTCCGTCATCTGGCGGTACACTTTATTCATGCCGTCTACAAAGGGATCTGACTTAGCTTCCTCAGGGATTGCTGAAAGCCCCCGTTCAAAATTGTCTACCACCGGCAGCAGCTGCTCAATCACACTTTTTGCTCCGAGTTCAAACATTCCGGATTTCTCCTTCTCAGAACGTTTTCTGAAATTGTCAAATTCCGCCATCTGCCTTTTAATGCGGTCGTTCAGTTCCTCTATCAAAGCTTCATGCGCTCCGGACGTTTTCCCTGTTTCGGAAGCTTTCCCTGTTTCCAGTGCTTTCCCCGCCTCAG
>JAUNFZ010000035.1 GCA_030524785.1 Eubacteriales bacterium | reverse complement strand
CCCCAGCCGCTGACAACTTAACGCGCTTATTCCTACTTCGCTATTATTTATTTATGCCATTATAGCACACTGTGCATAATTTGCAACATTTTTTTCATCCCTGCCAAATAATATCCGCAGTTTCCGGGCATACTGACCTTATGAAAGATTTTATGAAATGCGGCGTATTCGGCTGGTGTCTCGAAATCCTCTGGACCAGCCTTGATTCCCTCCGCCGCAGGGAATTTAAACTGATGGGTCAATCCTCCGTCTGGATGTTTCCAATTTACGGTATGGCAGCCATGATCCGGCCGCTGTATCCTCTGCTGCGTTCCCTTAGCGCCGTAAAGCGCGGGCTGATCTATATGAGCGGTATTTTCAGCATGGAGTATCTGACGGGAACGCTGTTAAAAAAGCGGAATCTATGTCCCTGGGATTACAGCGATGCCCCGCTGAATTATCAGGGAGTGATACGCCTGGACTACGCTCCCCTCTGGTTTTTGACTGGACTGTTCTACGAAAAAGTGCTTGTCAAAAACCGGTAAAATTTTCTCTTTCCTATTTTTCATATTTGGTGTATACTGTAACAAATAATGCGCCAAAGGAGATGTAAACATGAGACATTTAATGAGCCCACTGGATCTTACTGTGGATGAGCTGAATGAAATTCTTGATCTGGCAAACGACATCGAAGCCCACCCTCAGAATTATGCTCACAAATGCGACGGTTTAAAATTAGCGACTCTGTTTTATGAACCAAGTACACGGACACGGCTCAGTTTCGAATCAGCAATGATGAATCTGGGCGGCAGCGTACTTGGTTTTTCTTCGGCCGACAGCAGCTCCGCTGCCAAGGGTGAAAGCGTATCCGATACCATTCGCATGGTATCCTGCTACGCCGATATCTGCGCCATGCGCCATCACAAAGAAGGTGCGCCTCTGGTTGCCTCCACGAAAGCCTCTATTCCTGTCATCAACGCAGGCGACGGAGGACATCAGCATCCCACACAGACGCTGACGGATCTTCTTACTATCCGTTCTTTAAAGGGCCGCTTGGACAATCTGACCATCGGCCTTTGCGGCGATCTGAAATTCGGCCGCACCGTACACTCATTGATTCACGCCATGATCCGCTATCCAAATATCCGCTTCATTCTGATCTCCCCGGAGGAGCTTCGCGTTCCCGGCTATATCCGGGAGGATGTTCTGGATAAAAATCATATTGAATATAAAGAAGTTGTGCGCCTGGAAGACGCCCTTCCGGAGCTTGATCTTCTTTACATGACCCGCGTTCAGAAAGAGCGCTTTTTCAATGAGGAAGATTACGTCCGTATGAAAGATTTCTACATACTGGATAAAAAGAAAATGGCTCTGGCCGGCCCGGACATGCTGGTGCTGCATCCCCTGCCCAGGGTAAATGAAATTTCCGTGGAAGTCGATGACGATCCCCGTGCCGTATATTTCAAGCAGGTGCAGTACGGCGTCTATGTGCGCATGGCACTGATTCTCACGCTTCTGAAATGGAAAGATTCACCGCAGAAATCAAAGATCCCGCTGCAAGCAACGGGGTATCAAACTTGCAGCGCTGCAGAGCAGCGGGATCTTTGACCCCCGCGGCAGTCGCCAAATATCCGCACAAGTGCGGCTACTTGGCTCGTTGCTCGCAGGAATAAAATATAATTGCCGCTGCGGCAAAGCCGCAGGATCAATTACCCGAGGAGGAATACAGGTATGTTAAATGTAGGACAATTGCATGAAGGGTTTGTTCTTGATCACATAGAAGCCGGAAAAAGTATGACAATCTACCATTATCTGAACCTGGATAAGCTGGATTGTACGGTAGCGATTATCAAAAATGCCGTCAGCAACAAAATGGGGCGAAAAGATATCATCAAGGTAGAATGTCCCATTGATATGCTGAATCTTGACATTTTGGGTTTTATTGACCATAATATTACCGTCAACATTATCAAGGACGGTGTGATCGTGGAAAAGAAAGATCTCACGCTGCCCAAACAGATTGTAAATGTAATCAAGTGCAAAAATCCGCGCTGCATCACATCCATAGAGCAGGAGCTGGATCATATTTTTGTACTGACCGACCCTGAGAAAGAGGTTTACCGATGCAAATACTGCGAAGAAAAATACCGCGGAAAATAACCGCGGACATCAAAATTACAGACGCCCTGTTTCTGCTGCTTGGCACAGCAATGTTTCTTTATTTTTTAGCTCATCCTGGATATTATTCTAAAGGTTCCGTCTCTGAGGGAACCTTTGACATTGCCAAAAAAAAGCTGCTGGCAGACTGTGCCATCTGGGGCGGAAGCGTCATTTTGATCCTGTTTCGCCGGCGGATATCGGCGCTGCTTGAAAAAAGGGCGAGGCTTCTCAGCCTTTTGCTGACGCTTATCACTCCTGTGATTACTTTTTACGCCACAAATTTTATTGTGCGCAGTATTCCAATTAATTTCCGCAAGCAGACGATCATCCTGACGCCAAAGATTATTCTTTTGAATGTGCTGATCGTCGCTGTAATACTGCTTTTGCTTCTGTTTATTACAAACAATATGCGTGCTGCCTCTGTGCTCTGCCTGTTCAGCGGCGTTGTTTTCAGCATGGCAAATTATTATGTCTGCATATTCCGGGACGTCCCGATTGTGGCCTCAGATTTTGCTTCCTTTGGAACGGCCATGGATGTGGCCGGCAGTTATTCCTATACGCCAAATTTTCACTGCCTGTTTGCACTGCAGGCGGCGCTTGGTTTTCTGCTTCTGTTTCGCTGCCTGGGAAATTCCCGGCTGTTTGCCCTGCGGGGACGCCTGATTTTCTCCGCCGCTTCCATAGCCGCCTTTGTTATTTTTGCCCAGGGATTTCTGTTTTCCGATTTTCTGGAAAATCAGGGCATTGAGCTCCATATGTTTAAGCCGCTTATCAGTTACTTCAAATGCGGCACCTACGTGACAATGGTAAGAAGTTTTCAGTATATGCAGGTGGAGGAGCCTGAAGGCTATTCCACAGAACAGGTAGAGGCTATCACTGCGGATTATGAGAGCGACTCCGCACAGGATGCTGATGTGCGTCCAAATATCCTTGTCATCATTGACGAAGCTTTTTCTGACCTGGCCGTACTCGGCGACCTGACGACAAACGAAGACTACATGCCATTTTTCCACAGCCTGCAGGAAACTTCCACCCATGGCTGGGCGTACGCCTCTGTCTACGGCGGCAATACTGCCAATACAGAGTACGAGGTGCTCACCGGAAACAGCATCCTGCCTCTGCCCCAGAACGCCATTGCCTTTCAGCTATACGTAAAAAGCAATATGCCTGCCCTGGCCTCCCTCTGCGGCAGCCTGGGTTATGAAAACCTGTATGCCATGCACCCCTTCCGGGCAGGAAATTACAGCCGTCCCTCTGTGTATTCTTACTTCGGCTTTGAAACGTATTTTAGCGAAACCGATTTTTCGGAGGATACGCCCACGCTGCGGGAATATATCTCTGACATGGCGGTGACGGATATGATTATTGAAAAATATGAGGAAAAACAGGGAGTCACCGATGAACCTTTCCTGTTTTATACTATGACCATGCAGAATCATGGCCCTTACAACAAAAGCGACTACGACGCCTATCACAATGGGATTGTTCTTGAAGATCCCGAAGATGAACCGGCCCAGCGCTATCTGAATCTCATCAAGCACACCGACAGCGCTCTTAAGGCCCTGGTGGAATATTTTGAGCAGGTGGATGAGCCCACTGTCATTTTGTTTCTTGGGGATCACCAGCCCAATTCGACCAACGCTTTTCTGAAAGGCGTCACAGACGGAGCTTATCAAGACTGGAGCGACGAGGATTCTATGAAAAAATATGCGATTCCCTTCGTTCTCTGGTCAAATTACGGTTTGGAGGCAAGGGAATACGAAAAAACCAGTATGAATTATCTGCAGAGTATTCTGTTTGACCTTTGCGGTCTGCCCATGACAGGTTATCAAAAGTATCTGCTGGAACTTATGGATTCCATTCCGGCGCTCACTGCGAATGGTTATTGGGGAGCAGACGGAAACTTCTACGCTCCAAAGGATACTTCCTCCCCCTACTATGAAAAGCTTACAGACTATCTGCTGCTGCTCTACAATAACGTATTCGATTCCAAAAACCGGCCGGAAGAATTTTATGAATTAAAATAACTCCGGATCCGATACATCTGAAACATCGGAAGAAAAATTTAGCTCATAAAGAAACGGCGCTTCTGCTGCTGCAGAGGCGCCGTTTCTTTATGAGCAGAGCGATAAGCCGGGTTATGTCGTGAATGGTCATCTATCCAGACCCGGCGTTGCCGCCGGGTTCCAGCGACCTACCTAAAGCTGACGGGCCGCCATATGCTTTTATTCGGTCTTGCTTCGAATGGGGTTTACATGTGCCCCGTCCGTTACCGGACAGGCGGTAGTCTCTTACACTGCCTTTCCACCCTTACCGCAGTGAAACTGCGGCGGTATATTTCTGTTGCACTTTCCCTGGAGTCGCCTCCGCCGGACGTTATCCGGCATCCTGCCCTGCGAAGCCCGGACTTTCCTCGTCTGGCACCTTTCGGACAGCCAGCCGCGACCATTTACTCTACTCAAATCTTATACAGTATAAAATGCTTTCTCTCTATTTTCAAGAACTATTTCAAGGTCATCCCTAAGCCTCGAAACATCCCTCTCCAATAAACTCCCGCAAAATCGAATTTTTGGGAATATTCTCGCTGGGTATGCTCACAAAATAATCCAAAAACTTTAAAAGCCGCTTTGCCTCCACATATTCCGGCGCCGTCCGTTCAATTCCAAAAAGCAGCGGCTCGGCATAAGTTTTCAAAGCTGCCAACTCGTAAATCAGCGCTGAGTTGAACATCACATCTGCTTCCTCCTGATTGGGGAAAATGTAATTTTCTTCGCCTCTGCGCACCGACGGCCACATGGCAATCGTTTCCTTTGCGGAAGTTCCCCTGGTTCGCGCGTCGCGGATAATCCTGCGCAGAAGGCGTCCGTCCGTGGTGGGAATACGGTTGTGTTCGTCGATATTTAACTGAGTCAGCGCGCTGATATAGATCTTAAATTTGCTTTCCTTCGGAAGGCTGTGAGAAAGCTTGTCATTCAGCCCGTGAATCCCTTCGATTACCAGCACATCATGTTCGCCCAGTTTCAGACGGTTTCCCTTATACTCCCGCTTTCCGGTTCTGAAATTGAATACCGGCAGTTCCACTTCTTTTCCCGCCAGAAGATCTGCCATATTTTCGTTAAACAGTTCCACATCCAGCGCTTCCAGACATTCAAAATTATAATTTCCCTGCTCATCCCTGGGTGTTTTTTCCCGGTCAAGGAAATAATTGTCCATCGGGATCGGGTGAGGTCTTAGGCCATTGGCCGCCAGCTGAATGGACAGCCTGTGTGAAAAAGTCGTTTTTCCCGAGGAAGATGGCCCGGCAATCATAATCAATTTTTTCATCGGATTTTCGGCTATCCTCTGCGCAATCTGTGCAATCTTTTTCTCCTGCAGCGCCTCCTGGATAAGAATCAGGTCGTTGACGCCTCCGTTTACTACGCGTTCATTTAAGTCTCCTACCGTAGTAACTTCCATTAACTGGCTCCACTTCATGGACTCCTTCTGTATCTGGAACAGTTTTTCCACAGGTTCAAAGGCAGAAATCACCCCCGGCTGCTCCGCCGTGGGAATCTGCAGCACAAACCCTTCATCATAGGGGAACAGGTCAAAGGTCTTCAGATATCCGGTTCCCGGCACCATGTAGCCATAAAAATAATCATGAAATCCATCCAGGCTGTAGACATTCACCCTGGAAGCCATGCGGTAATGGAACAATTTCTCTTTATCCGCCATTCCAAGACGCCCAAACAGGGCAATCGCCTTGTCTGTTTCCAGAGAATCCTTGCTGATCACAATATCGCGCTTTACCAGCTCTTTCATCGTGCTCTTTATCTCACTTAAAAACTTTGCGGATACTTTTGTACGGCCCTCCATGGTAATATACAATCCCTCGCTGACCGCAAAACGGACGCACACCCGATGCGCTTCCTCTGTTCCTCCCACCTGCTGTATTGCTTTAAGCATCAGCAGAACCACGCTTCTCCTGTATGCGGAAAAACCTGTGGGATCGGCCACAGTCTGAAAAACAACCGTTTCTCCACTGTTCATTCTTTTATTAAGTTCCTTCAGTTTTCCATCCACTGTCGCCAGCACAATATCATGCTTATACTGCCGCTGGTATTCCTTGGCAGCCGCCAGATAAGATGTTCCCTCCGGATATGTTCTGCTTTCCCCATTGATCGTTACTTGTATCTGATGTTCCATTTTGCTCCTCCTGATCGTATCGCTTTGCTCCTTCAAAGCGGCGCATGCCAACGTGAACTATTTTCAAGCTGCCCGCTTCAAATCACACAGAAAGGATTTTCCTCCCTGGCCTGCTTTACTTCCAGCCCCTGTCCCCTGCCGGCTTTTTTCAAAAACTTCTCCATCTGCGCTGTAAACATATGCTCCAGTCCATAATGTCCGGCGTCGATCACGGCCATGCCCTGATCTACCGCATCAATCCCCTCGTGATGTCCGATATCTCCGGTAATCAGCACCTGGGCTTTTGCCTTCACCGCCGGAGAAATCATGCTCTTGCCGGATCCCGGAGAAATCGCCACGCGCTGCACCACCTGCTCCAGATCGCCGAATATCTTTACATTTTCCAATTTGAAAATTGTTTTTACCAGCTCTCCACATTCACGGAGCGTCACCGGACGTACCAGAGAGCCAACCCTTCCAAATCCCATGTACTCCGCCGTTCTGGAATCAACCCCCGTCACTTCCAGAATCTCAGGCTGCTGCAGCTTCATCATACTTCCCGCAAGCTGCGCCATCTCGGCCACGTCATAATTGGTATGCATGGCATAACTGCATATATCATTTTGAATCAATTCAAAAAATTTTCCACCTGTCAGCGTATCCGACGTCACTGTGCGAACCCCCTCCAGCGTCAGCGGATGATGGGTCAGAAGAAAATCTGCGCCCCATTCCTTTGCCTGGGCTATCACACTGTCTGTGGCGTCAAGAGCGACAAGAACTTTTTTTACCTCTTTACTGCGCCTGCCCGTCTGCAGTCCCGAATTATCCCAGGAAACTGCTTTGTCCAACGGAAAAGCCTCCTCGATCGCCTGTATCAGTTCCTTTACTGTCATCATGCTCATACCCCTTTTTCCATGCTCATTTATATTTTTTCCAGTGACTACAGCATATAAAATTGTCCTTTATCTGTCAAGTGTTTCACAATCATCAGAGGCAAAACGCGCCTTCGCCCTGACAATCTTTTCAAGTTCCCCTATAACTTCCTCCCTGCGGCCGCAGATGCGCGCATCTTCTGTCTTTTCGGGGCAGCCAGCGCCGGCTGCCTGCAGACGTTCAAGAATCTGGCACTGTTTGCGTTCCTCTTTCTCAAGAAATTCCCACAGGCAGGCATCTTTCTGATCCAGCAGACATTTCCCGTAACTATATTCATAATCCTCCCAGGCCGCCTGCTCTCCCCGCACTGCTTTCATCATGAAATAATATTTTCCGTCGTCTTTTACTATATGTTCCTGTACAATGCAAAATCCCTGTTCGTGGAGAAAACGTCTGACGCCGGCGATCTCCGACTGCGGCTGCAGGATGAAATTCTTTGTCCCGGCAAGCATTTTTGCCCCATCAGTCAAAATTCTGACCGTCAAAGCTCCCCCCATGCCTGCAATCACCACCGTATCAACCTCTCCCGGCAGCAGTTCTCTTGCACCGTCAGAACGCCTGGTCTTTATAAGCTCTTGCATACCATATCGGTTTATATTTTCCCTGGCACGCGCAAGAGGACCCGGGTTGATATCCATGGCAATGGCCTTTGTAAGCGTCCCCTGCTGCATCAGCCAGATCGGCAGATAGGCATGATCCGTTCCGATATCCGCCAGCGTTTCTGCGTCCTTTGCCAGACTGGCAACGCCGGCAAGACGTGCTGACAGTTCCATAGGCTTTTCTCCCTTCCCCATACTGATTTTATGAATATTCTCTGCGATGTGAGTTACCGTCATCATCAAACTGAAACTTTTGGCCGGAAATCTCCCGCAGTTTCTTCTGTCTGGCTAAAAGGCGCTGCAGTCCGGCCATATCCGTCGGCTCCAGCCGTTTCCTGCTTTCCTCCAGTCCATGCCCGGCAATTCGCTGCAGCGTCTCCTTAAAGGCCTTTTCCCGTTCTGCTTCCCCCGGAAAGGCTAAGGACGCATGAAAGAGCGCCGCCACCTTGCTCTGTTCCTCCGGTTCCTCAAAGTGATTAATAATCCTTGCCGGTGATTTTTCACCCGCTTCATACTGCGCAAACAAAAGTCCTGCCACTGTATAATAGGGTTCTCCGGTGAAATCCTCCGGAACAAGATATTCCTTTGCCTGAGCATATAATCCCGGATACTCAATCAGCCATGTAAGCATCAGCTTCTGGGATTTGATAATCCCGGATTCCTTTTCGGGACGCGCCGGTTTTGTGGAGGCTGTCCGCAAACTGCCCGTACCAATACCCCGAAGCGCCATACGGTTTACCATCTTTCGCAGGCTGTCCCGGCTGACCTGATAACGCGACGCCACTGCCTCCAGATAATTTTCCCGTTCCAGTTCCTGCTCAAATCCGGTCAGCTTTTCAGCCACTTTTTCATAGAACGCCGTTTTGCTCTGCGGATCATTCATATCATAGGAGCGCTGCAGAATATCGGTTTCAAACAGGAAGCTGTTCTGGGCGCTGTCAATTCGCTTCTGAAACTCCTCCGCCCCCAGAGCTTTGATAAATTCATCCGGATCCTTATAGGGCTGCATGGACAGCACCTTTGCCGCCACACCTGCCTCCCGAAGAAGCGGTATCGCACGCAGAGCTGCGCGCACGCCCGCCTCGTCACTGTCATAGGTGAGAATCACCTCGTCCGTATAGCGTCCAAGCAGCGCCGCGTGCTGCGTGGTAAGCGCTGTGCCCAGAGAAGCCACTGCATTTGTAAACCCTGCCTGATGCATGGAAATCACATCCATATATCCCTCGCATACCAGCAGATTCTTTTTCCGGGCCGTTCTCGCAAAGTTCAGTCCATACAGGCTGCGGCTTTTATCAAAAACAGCCGTTTCCGGAGAATTCAGATATTTCGGCTTGCCGTCCCCCATGACCCGGCCGCCAAAACCGATCACCCGGCCGTTTACGTCCATAATGGGAAAAATCACACGGTTCCAGAACTTGTCGTACATTCCCCGCTTTTCATCCACATTCATCAGGCCGGACTGTACCAGTAGCTCATCCGATACACCTTTTCCCTTCAAATACCGATAGAGGTCGTCACTGTATTTATTCGAATATCCAAGCCCGAAACGATGAATCGTTTCGTCTGATAACGCCCTGTTCTTCAGATAATTCATGGCAATAGCTCCGCTTTCCCTGCGAAGCTGGTAATAAAAATATTTTGCCGCCTCTTTGTTTAATTCCAGTATTCTGCTTTTTAACGTCTGCCGGCGCTTTGATTCCTCGTCCATCTCCTTTTCCGGCAGCGTCACTCCTGCCCGTTCTGCCAGAAATTTCAAAGCTTCCGGAAAAGAATAATGCTCGTATTCCATAAGAAATGTAAAAACGTTGCCCCCTGCGCCGCACCCAAAACAATAATACATCTGCTTTTCAGGCGACACTGAAAAAGACGGCGACTTTTCATTGTGAAACGGACAGAGCCCGAAATAAGAGCTGCCTTTTCTCTGCAGCCGCACATAGCTCGAAATCACGTCCACAATATCATTTTTCATCCGCACTTCCTCTACGAGGTCATCTGAATAAAACATATCTTTTTCCTTTCCACGTCATTCCTATATCTGCCACGCCTTTGGAATAAAATACTCGGCATATTTTGTCATGGCATACTGATCCGTCATGCCGGAAATATAATCGCATACCACACGCTCGGCATGTTCCTCCTGCTTCTCTATCATTTCCACATATTCCTCCGGAAGCTCCAGCGGATGATCCATATAAAAATGATACAAAGCCTCGATCATATTTTCCGCCTTTGTTTCTTCCCCTTTGGCGGCCGGATTTGTGTAAACATTCGCAAACATGAATTTCCGGATATTTTTCATTGCCTGCCCCACCTCCGGCGACTGCACAATCTGCGGCTTACCCTGGCTGTTTGTCACAATATCATGTATCATGGTATTTAAACGTTCTTTTATCGTGCTCCCCAGAATCTGCCGGTACTCCAGGGGAATTTCTTCTTCCCTTAGAATCCCGGCCCGCTCCGCGTCGTCGATATCATGATTGATATATGCAATTTTATCCGAGAGCTGTACCACCTTTCCCTCCAGTGTCGCAGGATGACCGCTGGAACGGTGATTCAAAATACCGTCCCGCACCTCCCAGGTGAGATTCAGCCCCCGTCCCTTTTTCTCAAGCTTTTCTACCACGCGTATGCTCTGCTCGCAATGGACAAATCCATCCGGGCATACTCGGTTCAGCACCCGTTCCCCCGCATGGCCGAAGGGCGTATGTCCCAGATCATGTCCCATTGCGATTGCTTCTGTAAGGCTCTCGTTAAGGCGCAGCGCCTGCGCAATCGTTCTGGCAATCTGAGATACCTCCAGTGTATGGGTCAGACGGTCCCGGTAGTGGTCGCCCTGAGGGCTTAAAAACACCTGGGTCTTATGCTTCAGCCTCCGGAAAGATTTGCAGTGCAAAATTCTGTCCCTGTCTCTTTGGTATGCCGGACGGATATCGCAGGGTTCCTCCGGTACATCCCTGCCCCGGGTATCTTTGCTCAGGCAGGCAAATTCACTTAAAAATTCTTCTTCTCTTTTTTCTGCCATTTCCCTGATCGTCATTTTCATTCTTCCTCTCTGCTTCTATGGTAAGCGGCATGCGCCGTCCCTAGCGAAAAATCCGGTAATCGCCGTTTTTTGACACTAAAATCCGAATCGCTCCCTCAAAATCTGTGCGAAAGACCGCGCTTCCCACCATTTTCAGCCTCTCTAAAAGTTCTTTATGAGGATGTCCGTAGGAATTATGTTCCCCACAGGAAATCACTGTCACCTCCGGCAGCGTTTCCTCTAAAAATTCTTTCGAAGTAGTATAGGCTGAGCCGTGATGTGCCGCCTTCAGCAGATCTATATCAGCAAGAAGCCCTTCCTTAAGAAGCCGTCTCTCGCCCTCTCCCTCCACATCTCCGGTGAGCAGCGCCGAAAATCCATGGTACGTCACCAGCGCCACGACAGAGGCTTCGTTATTATTATCATAAAAAGCTCCATCCTCCGGCGCCAGAATCTTTACTGTCATATTTCCGTCGTGCAGCGTATCGCCTCTGCCGACGGTGCGTACTCTGATTCCATTTTTTGCCGCCAGGCTGATGATATTTGCTGCTTCCAGAGTATTCTCCAGGCCCCTGGGCACAAGAATCGTTCCGATCGTAATGCCGGCAATGTTCTTTCCAAAGGCTCCCGGCACATAGGAAGCAAGAATCTCCAGCAAACCGCTGATATGGTCTGAGTCAAAATGAGAAACCATCCAGTAATCCACCGTATCCGTGCCGCTGTACTTAAGGAAAGGCTCCAGGCCATATCTGGCAATGTTTTTCTCATTGCTGCTGCCTCCGTCCACCATCCATACGGAGCGCCCCTCATTTTGCACGCAGCATCCGTCTCCCTGCCCCACGTCCAGAAAAGTCATGGTAAATTCTTTTTGACCGCTGGGCAAAAATACTCCTGCTAACAGTATAATTGCAAATATCAACTTTATCAAATCTATTTTTTGATATTTTTGATATTTGCGGAAAAAAATTCCAAAAATTACAACCGCCCCATAATAAATTGCCAATTTCCAGAGCGCCGGCTGACCCGTCACCAGAAAAGCGCCGGGAAGCCTGCGTATGCCAAGGCATAAAAGTTTTGTAAGCCAAAGCAGATAGTGCGCCGGGGCAAAGAAGAACTGTCCGAGAACGGTGCTTAAAAAGGAAGCCGCAATGCCGGCTATACCAAAAATCAAAACAAAGGGCATCAGTGGGATCACCAAAAGATTCAGTAACACTGCATAAACGGGAATCTGGTAATAAAAATATGCCCCCAGCGGCAGCGTCCATATCTGAACGGATATTCCAATACCCAGAGGTGTTTCCAAAAGCCGCCCGCTTTTCCATCCCCGGGAGTGAATGACTCCGCAAACCGCTCCAAAAGACAGGAGAAATGCTGCCTGTGTAATATTGGCGTCTCTAAAGCCCAAAAGAACAACTGCCGCCACCGTCAGTGAAGTCAAAAGATCATAGGTACGCCCGGCACACTGGGAGATGAGAAAAATGACAAACATCAGCACCGCTCTCACCGTGGAAATTCCAAAGCCCGTCATACAGGCATAAGCCGTCATGATTCCTCCCGCCAGAAAACCTGCCGCGCCAAAGGGCAGGCAAAGCCTGCGCAGAGCCCTGTAAAGAGCCATCCCGGTCATGGAGACGTGAAGTCCTGAAATCGCCAGTAAATGTATAATTCCCACGTCCTGATACAGATCTTTTATTTCTTCCCCGACCCCATTTCTGTTTCCCAAAAGCATTGCGTTCAAAATTCCTGCATCATTTTCGTTTCCGATAAGATAAAGCTGCCTTTCAAGAATATTTCCGATCTTCCTTATAGAATCCCTGACAGGCCATACGCAGTCTGTCCTTTCTATTATATCTGCTTTCTGAAGAAAGATCGCTATAGATTGCGCCCCATAATATTTTTTTGCGTCAAAGCCTCCGGGGTTTCGCTGCTCTTTTGGATATGCACAGATTCCCTTTGCCAAAATTTCATTCCCGATTCTGACGTCCGGATCCTCCCCCGTATATACAATTGCACACTTTTCGTTCCATTCGCTGTTTTCCGGCAGATTTTTTGCCGGTTCTGAAAAAATAGAAATGTTTTTAAGATATAAACTCAAACCGGACTCTCTTTTTTCCATCCGGTAAACCGTACCCTGCAGATAAAGCTGTTCGCCCGCCGAAGCAGGAAGCGGCGGCAGCTCTGCCCCGCTTCCCTTTAAGATTCCATTTACGGACAGCCACAGGATTACCCATACGCAGATACGGCATAAATGTCGTTTTTTCAAATGCGTCCTTCCTGTTCTGGTATACTTTTTGTTTCATATAAGTTTCTGTTCTATAACCCGATAGACGGCTGCGCCGCATCCTCCTGATTCTCCGTCTGTTGCACCGTACTTTCTGCGGCTTCTATAATGTCGCCGTTGCGGTGGAAAGGACCATTCAGACTCAATTCGCCTTCATATATAATGTGCGAATCGCCTTCTATCAGGAATTGAACCCGGTCCACCTCCAGCATATCGCAAAGACTGTTGACAATACAGTAAATGCTGACCGAGGGCGTGATGTTTGCGGGTTTTTCCGCTTCCAGGAACTCCCGGCTCAGATTCAGCGTACACAGCTTATTCTCCACCGTGACATCCAGCACTTTCGTTTCTTCCGGCAGAACCGGAAGCAGCTGACTGTTCATAGGGCCCTTAATCAATTGCTCCATAATCACTTTTTCCAGCGTAAGATTGCTGGAATAATGCACATTTCTCATTTCCCGGACAATCTTTGTTCCGTCCTTATTTGCAAAATACAGGCTGAGCGATGCGTACTGATAAGAGTTTAAGCCCACCGGATTGTTGATAAACATTGCGCTTGTCATAGCTCCCACAGGTTCCCCGTCAGAATCCCGCAGAACGTCGTCTCCGATATGGAAGACTACCGTGCGGACTCCCTCCATCTGCGTCACCGACTTCACTAGTCCGGCCCGCAGAAGAATCTCGCCCACCTCATCCATTTTAAGATATTCCTCATTAAAAGTAACTGTCAGCTGCCCGTCAACAAGATCATACTCCTGGATTTCCACTCCGGTGGGAAACAGACTGTATTTTTCTGTGCCGGACACAGGCGTTTCCATACGCCGGAAAATGTCTCCCACAATTTCCAAGTCAGTTGTTCCCTGGGGCGTATAATACTCCGCCAAAAGCTTTGTCCGCGTCGGATTCATATAAAAAATCTGATATCCCGACGTTTCCGCTTTTTTTTGGGAACATCCCGCCATACCAAACGCCAGGAATAAGGCGACCAGCCAAATCATTATTTTTTTCATCTATCTCTCCACCTGCTTACTCTGCATAAATCAGCGGAACCCGTACAGTAAACGTAGTGCCGGTTCCCTCCTCGCTGTAGACCTTAATCACTCCGCGGTGCATCAGAATCGCATTGCGCGCAATGGCAAGCCCAAGCCCCGTGCCGCCGATCTCCCTGGAATGTGATTTGTCCACCCGGTAGAACCGTTCAAAAATGTGCTCCTGATCGGCCTGGGGAATACCAATCCCATTGTCCTCCACCTTCACATAAAAATACTTATGATCCGTATTTATGGAAAGGTGCACCCAACCGCCGTCATTATTATATTTAATCGCGTTTTCCACCAGATTGGAGAGGGCCAGCGTCAGCTTTGTCTCGTCTACTTCGGCAATCACCGGCTTATAGCTGTCCAGTACCAGTTCAATGTTCCGTTTGGCTGCGATAGGCCGAAGCCGTTTTAAAATCAGTTCTATCAGCTCGTTGATATTCGTTGGGCAGATATGAACGTCCGAAGCGCTTCTGTCCATCTTGACCAGCGCCAGCAGATCGTTGATGATCTTGTTCTCCCTTTCAATTTCCGCGGCAATGTCTGTCAGAAATTCCTTGTAAAGCTCCGGAGGCACATCCTCCTGCATCAAAAGGGAATCCGCCAGAACTTTCATAGATGTAATCGGCGTTTTCAGCTCATGAGACACGTTGGAGACAAACTCCTGCCTGGAATCGTCCAGCGTCTTCATTCGCCTGAGCATCCGGTTATACGCCTCAGAAAGCACCTGCGTCTCCGTATAATCCAGCATCAAAAGATCTTCCTCCAGAAAGCCTCCGTCGATCCCGTCAAGAGACTGGGCCACTTTCCGGAAAGGTTTTACCAAAATTCCCGTAGCATACAGAGCCGCAATCAGCACCGCCAGCATAAGGCCAATCTGGAGAATCACTACTTTTCGGTTCAGTTCCTCTCTGTTCTGCATGATGTCATTCGTTTCGGAACTTACCACCAGCACTCCCACCACGTTTTTCCCAACCACTTCTTTCACAGGAATCGCCAGCTCCACAAACCGGCGCTCCTTGTCGTGGGTGAGGCTGCTCTCACCGTTAAAGCCTTTCAGCACTTCCTCTGATACCAGAATCTTTCCCAGATCCAGTCCATAAGTATCCTCTATGATCTTAAAATCACTGTTTACAACCACAAGCCGGCCGCTGTACAAATTTGCAAGCTGCTCCATCTCCGTCGCAAAGCCTTCGATTTCCAGCTTTCCGTCCGTCACGCTGCTTCCCATGCGGTCTGCCAGGTTGTTACACTGATTTCTCAGCATGTCGCCTCTCTGAATCACGGACTGATCCTCAAAGTTATTCAGCAGGCTTGCCTTCATCAAAAGAATCGGCACAATGCCAATCAGGCAGAACATAACAAACACATGGAGGCGCATACTTTTCAGCAGCCGCTTCAGCCCTTTATATTCCAATAATCTGTGTAATTTTTTTTTCATATTTTCCCCTGAAATCAGCAATGCGCCCGCCGCCCTGTTCAAGAAAGCTTTGTTCCGGGCACGGACGCATAAGACTTTTTAGTGCTGAAAATAATAACCTACGCCCCACTTCGTATGTACATACTTCGGTTCGCTTGGATTTTCTTCAATCTTTTCGCGAAGCCTTCGAATATGCACATCCACTGTTCTGACATCTCCGGGATATTCATACCCCCACACAATGTCCAGCAGATTCTCACGGCTGTAGACTTTATTCGGGCTGAATACCAAAAGCTCCAGGACGTCAAATTCCTTCGCTGTCAGATTAATTTCCTTTCCCGCAATGCTGACTCTCCTGCTCTCGCAGTCAAGCACCAGATCTCCGACTTCCACCACTTTGCTCTTTGTCTCGGATGCCGCCGGTTTTCCTGTACGGCGCATGATCGCCTTCAGTCTGGCCTTTACCTCCAGAATATTGAAGGGTTTCGTAATATAATCGTCCGCTCCGTATTCCAGGCCCATGATCTTATCCATATCGTCGCCTTTGGCCGTCAGCATTACCACCGGAACATTGGAAAACTCACGAATCTGCTGGCACACAGAAAGTCCGTCTACCTTCGGAAGCATCAGATCCAGCAGAATGATATCGTATTCCTTGTCTCTTGCCATCTGAAGGGCTTCCTCTCCATCATAGGCGCAGTCAACTTCCATGCCGTCCTGCTCCAGGCTGAAACGAATTCCCTTCACAATCAATTTCTCGTCGTCAACGACCAATACTTTTTTTGCCATATTCCTCTCCTTCATTTGACTGTAACATCATCCATAATCCTATGAAAAGTAGCTTCTTTTATGCCACTGACATTCATAATCTCCTCAATCGATGAAAACGCCCCGTGCTCCGTACGATACGCAATGATATCCCGGGCCCGGGCCTCGCCGATGCCGCTCAGCGTGCAAAGCTGGGTAATGTCCGCTGTATTCAGGTTCACCTTTGCCGGTTCTCCCGCCGCCTGCGCTTCCCGCTGCGGCGCGCTCTCCAGAACCTCCTGCTGCGTGTAGACTCTGATCTTGTCCGCGTCGCTTAAGCGCTCGGCCTGGTTCAGTGAAACCATGTCCGCATCAGACCGCAGTCCACCCGCCATCTCTATGGCGTCGCAGACTCTGGCCCCCGCCGGCAGCCGGTAAACGCCGGGACGCTCTACCGCCCCGCAGACATCCACCACAAGCTCCTGCTCCGCCGTCTCTGTCTCCGGCACAGCTTCTTCAGGCACACGAAAATCCGCATCTTCTGTCTGCTGTCCCTGAGCGGTGCTTTCCCATAAAATCTGAGTCCCCTTCCCCGAGCAGCCGCCGACAGACGCCGCGGCAAACATACACATACATAAAATAATACTTTTTTTCAATCTCCATCGTCCCCTTTTCGTGGCAGACGGCAGAGTTCCCCTTTTATAATATGCTCTTATTTATTCTAACGGAAATTTGAGAGAATTACAATAGCCTTTTTTGAATTTTCCCGCACTTTTCAGGTACGCTGAAATTACAGTTCAAAAATTACCACCCCTGCCACCGCGATCAACATGCCAATCAGCTTGCGCATGGAAAAAGGCGTCTTGTCCATACCAAAGATACCAAACAGCTCTATCAGCCATGCCACTGCCAGCTGACAGATGACGATCAGCATGGCAGCTTTCGCCGGCCCCAACATTCCCATACTTCGCACCACGGTTACTGTGATGAACGCCCCAAGCACACCGCCCAGCAGCGTATATTTATCGGGAACACGCATAAGCGTTCCAAAGCTTGTCCGGTCAAAAAAGGCCCAGGCAATCAGACAGACAATCAGAGCAGAAAACTGTACAAAAGCCGTAGAGACCCAAAGACTTGTATTTTTTGTGACGTCAGTGTTGAACACACCCTGAATACTCATCAGAGCGCCTGAGAGAAGCGCTGTCAATACTCCTATCATAAAGAACTCCTTTGCTTTTTTCTTTAGTATCTCTCAGGCGTTCAAAAATATGCAGCCGTTACCGCGCCTGACGGCGCAAGTCGTTTTAAATCACCGGCTGTTGAAAGAAGCGTCGGCTTGGATCATCATCTGCAGAAAGAAGCACCGGCTTAAATCACCGACCGCAGGAAGAAGCGCCGGCTTGGGTCACCAGCTGCAGGAAGAAAGAGCGCGCTCAAGCTTCTGCACCATCTCGCCCACATGACACTTTTCAATAATCAGAGGCGGAACAAGGCGAAGCACATCGTTTCCGGCGGAGATCACCAAAAGTCCCTCCGTCAGAGCTGCGTTCACCAGGCTGCCCACCTTCACACCGTTTCCGATCACAAGTCCCTGCATCAGGCCAAGGCCCCGGCGGGCTGTCACACATTCCCAACGGGCAGTCAATTCTTCCAGCTTTTCTTCCAAATACGGCGCGATCTCATTTACATGCGCCACAATATGGTCCCGCTCAAAAATATCAAATACCGCCGAGACCGCTGCACAGGCAAGCGGATTGCCGCCGTAGGTCGTACCGTGATCGCCCGGAACTAAGGAAGCGGCGGCCGTCTTTTCATTCAGCACAAACGCCCCCACCGGAATACCGCAGCCGAGTGCTTTCGCGCAGGTCATAATATCCGGCTGTACGCCATAGCGCTGCCAGGCAAACATGGTTCCCGTTCGGCCCATACCGCACTGTATTTCATCCAGAATCAACAGAATGTCCCTTTCCTCGCACAGCGCCTTCACACCTTTCAGGAAGTACTCATCAATGGGGTAAATGCCTCCCTCTCCCTGAAGCGTCTCCATAATGACAGCGCAGGTATTCTCTGTTATCTGCTCTTTCACGCTCTCCAGATCATTATAGTCGGCAAATTTCACCTCTCCCAGCATCGGCCGAAACGCCTCCTGGTAATGGGGATTTCCCGTCACCGCCAGTGCGCCCATACTTCTCCCGTGAAAAGAGTGATTCATGGCCACAATCTCATATTTTTTTCCGGCATCCTTAAGCCACGCGTATTTCAGCGCCGCCTTGATTGCCCCCTCGATCGCCTCGGTTCCGCTGTTGGTAAAAAATACCCTGCTCATCCCGCTGGCTTTTACAACTTTCTCTCCGGCCTTTGCCAACGGAACATTGTAATAGAGATTTGAAGTGTGAATCATTTTGTCGATCTGTGCCTTCAGCGCTTCATCATAGCCCGGATAGTGGTATCCCAGACCCGAAACTGCAATCCCGGCTCCAAAATCCAAATACTCTTTCCCCGCTGTATCTTTTACATACACGCCATGGCCCGACTCCAGCACCACCGGAAAACGATTGTAAGTATGCAGTACATATTCTTCTGTCTGTTCCATATAGCTACTCATGATAATACCTCTTTTCTGAATCGCTGATAATTGCAGTGCCAACGCCGCGGTCTGTGAAAAATTCCAGCAGCAGGCAGTGTTCGATGCGTCCATCCAGAATATGTACTCTGGAAACTCCGCTTTGCATCGCGTCGATGCAATTCTGAAGCTTCGGCAACATTCCGCCGCCCACATTACCGCTTTTCAGAAATTCCTCTGCCTCGGGGATCGTCATCTCGGAAATCAGGGAGGATTTGTCCAGCGGGTCCCGATAAACGCCTTCTATGTCCGTCAGAAATGCCAGTTTTGACGCGCCCATGGCCGATGCAATGGCACAGGCTGCGTCATCTGCATTGATATTGTAGGAATGATATTCATCATCCGATCCCACCGGGCAGATCACCGGCACAAAATCGTCATTCAGAAGCTTTTCCAGAAGTTCCGTATTGACTTCTTTTATTTCACCCACGTAGCCAATATCTTTTCCCTGAGACAGTTTTTTGTCAACTTTCAGGAGTGTCCCGTCTTTACCGCTGATGCCCACCGCATGGACGCCAAGCTTTTCCATCATTGACACCAGCCCTTTATTGATTCTATTGAGCACCATTTCCGCAATTTCCATCGTATCCTTGTCTGTAACGCGCAGACCATTGACAAACTGCGTCTTCAGTCCTGCTTTATTCACCCATTTTGTGATTTCCTTTCCGCCGCCATGAACCACGATGGGCCGGAAGCCCACAAGTTTTAAGAGAGCCACGTCACGGATCACACTCTTTTTCAATTCGTGGTCCACCATGGCGCTGCCGCCGTACTTTACGACCATGATCTTTCCCCGGAAACGCTGTATATAGGGCAGCGCCTCATTCAGCACCTGAGCTTTCTGCAGCCAGTTTTCCATTGATTCCATATTCCAAGATCCTTTCTTTCTATGAGCGGTAATCCGCATTTATCTTTACATAATCATAGGTAAGATCGCAGCCCCATGCCGTTGCCTCGGCGTTTCCCATCTTGATGTCTGCAATCACGATGACTTCTTCCTCGGACAATATCCTGGTGGCTTCTGTTTCGCTGTAATCCAGCGCCACACCGTCCGCAATAATTTTCATACTTCCGGCAGCGCTTTCAAAGGTCAGATCTACCTTTTCAGGATCAAACTGCGCTCCTGAGTACCCCATTGCACAAAGAATCCTGCCCCAGTTTGCATCATGTCCAAAAATTGCAGCCTTTGTCAGGCTGGAAGTAATCACCGATTTTGCAAGGACTGCCGCCTGCTCCTTTGTTTCGGCGTGAATTACCTTCACCGTAAACAACGCCGTGGCACCCTCTCCGTCGCCTGCCATTTTTCTGGCCAGATATGTATTTACCATATTCAGCGCCTTCAAAAACGTATGATAATCCTCGTTTTCTTCCGTAATCTGCGGATTTCCCGCCAGTCCGTTTGCCAACAGAAGGGCCGTATCGTTTGTGGAGGTATCCCCGTCCACAGAAATCATATTATACGTATCCTTAACGTCCGCACTCAGCGCTTTCTGAAGCATTTCCCTTGAAATCGCCGCATCCGTTGTAAGAAAAGCCAGCATGGTACACATATTGGGGTGAATCATCCCGGAGCCCTTGCACATTCCTCCAATTGTCACCTCTTTGCCGCCCAGTTCAAACCTCACCGCAATTTCCTTTTTCTCCGTATCTGTGGTCATAATTGCTCTGGCCGCCGCTGTGCCGCTTTCTATCTGAGCATTTTTGGAAGCCGCCAGGAGCTGTATGCCCGACTTAATGCGCTCCATGGGAAGCTGCATACCAATCACTCCTGTGGATGCCACCAGCACGTTCTCTGCCGGAATTTTCAGGGCATTTGCCGCTGCTTCTGCCGTTTCCATGCAGTATCCATATCCTTCCTGACCGGTACAGGCGTTTGCTATTCCGCTGTTGACGATTACTGCATGCACACTGCCGCCGTTTTTTACAACACCTGCATCCCATTTTACCGGGGCGGCCTTTACCAGATTCGTGGTAAAAGTCCCCGCCGCACTGCAGGGCGTTTTACTGTAAATCAACGCCATATCTGTTCTGTTTTCATACTTGATGCCTGCCGCTGCCGCTGCCGCTTCAAATCCCTTCGGCGCCGTCACGCCGCCTTCTATCTGCTTCATGTTCATACCGCTTCATCCTGCTCTTTCTTCGGCGCTACTTATTGAACGCCGTAATATTCGCTTCATTTAAAGTAAAATCATAATAATTTAAATCTTCCCGTTTTGTCCAGCCTATCTCTTTCCAAAATGCGTTTCCAATATCATTTTTCGTAAACGCAATCAGAGAAACTTTATTTATTTTCTCTTTCTTCAGCGCCTCCATGGCGAACACTACCATGGCTTTTCCAATCCCCTGCTTTCGAAACTTCGGATGTACGCACACATGATAAAGACATCCGCGTCTGCCATCGTGTCCGCAGAGAATACTCCCAACGATTTTTCCCTCTTTCTCAGCGACAACGCTGCATCCGGGATTTCGCTCCAGGAAGCGCTGCACTCCCATTTGCGAATCGTCCACGCTTCGAATACCAAAGCCGCTGATTTTCATCCAGAGGTCATGTACCTGTGCATAATCCTCTGCTTTCATACTTCTTATCCTGCAATCTGCTTCCATAACACTCACCCTTTTTACGGGAACATCGGCACAAGTTCCAGTCCCATGCTCTCCGGCAGGCCAAACATCAGGTTCATATTCTGCACAGCCTGCCCTGCCGCTCCCTTTACAAGATTATCCATGGCGCCCATCATAATCACACGCCCGGTCCTCTCGTCGATTACAAAATTCACGTCCACATAATTGCTGCCCTCCACCCATTTGGTCTGGGGGCATACTCCCTGGTTCAATACGCGCACAAAGCGCTCCTTCGCATAATACTTATCGTATATGGATTTTACTTCTTCGTAACTGGTTTCCCGGTTCAAAGCTGCGTAAGCCGTCACTAAAATACCGCGGTTCATCGGCACCAGATGAGGCGTAAAATTCAGCGTCACCGGTTTTTGTGCCGCATATCCCAACTGCTCCTCAATTTCCGGCGTGTGGCGGTGGTTTGCCACTCCATAAGCCTTGATATTTTCATTTACCTCGCAGAAAAGATTATCCACCTTTGCTCCCCGGCCTGCGCCTGATGTGCCCGATTTCGCATCGATAATCAGCGTGGACATATCAATAAGCCCCTCTTTTGCCAGAGGATATACCGCCAGTGTGCTGCAGGTGGGGTAACAGCCCGGATTTGCCAAAAGCCTTGCATTTTTTATTTTTTCCCGGTTAATCTCACAAAGCCCATAAACGGCTTCTTCTATAAACTGAGGCGACTTATGTTCAATGCCGTACCATTTTTCATAAACCTGCACATCCTTGATCCGGTAATCTGCGCTGAGGTCAATCACTTTTGTATGAGACAAAATTTCCTCATTCATAAGAGATGCGCAAAAGCCCTGGGGAGTAGCCGTAAAGATCACATTCACTTCCTTTGCCAGCTCCAGCAGGTTATCGTCCCGGCAGACGTCCTCCACGATTTCAAACATATTCTGATAAACATCTGCGTATTTTTTATCTATGTAACTTCTGGAACCATACCATTGAATCTTTGCTTCTCTGTGGCCCGTCAAAATGCGGACCAGCTCACCTCCCGCATATCCGGTGGCGCCTATAATCCCGACTTTCAGCATTTTTCACTTCTCCTCTTATCTATCTGATACATTTCCTGTATTTGCGCCGCATCGCGCTCACGCGCTCTATCATACGCGTTTTTTATAAAAATTGCAAGAGAAAGCCATTCCTCTCCCGCATTGCATAAGTATACATTACTATTGCATAATATTCAACCATGTATTTATTTTTATACAATATTTCTCCGAACTTTTGAATATTTATAACTTTTTTCTATTTTATGCTTGCATATTCATTCCAAATGATGTATAGTAGGTTCTGGCAAAAATGATAGAAATAATTTTTTGTATGATTGAGGAGGAAGTAATCTATGAAAGAGAAAGTAATTCTGGCATACTCAGGCGGTCTGGACACAACAGCTCTGATCCCCTGGCTGAAGGAAACCTTTGATTATGAAGTTATCTGCTGCTGCATCGACTGCGGTCAGGGCAGCGAACTGGATGGTCTGGAAGAAAGAGCAAAACTCTCCGGCGCTTCTAAATTATATATTGAAAATATTGTAGATGAATTCTGTGACGATTTCATTATGCCCTGCGTAAAGGCCGGCGCTGTCTACGAACACAAGTATCTTCTGGGCACCTCCATGGCGCGTCCCGTCATTGCCAAACGTCTCGTGGAGATCGCCCGCAAGGAAGGCGCCACCACAATCTGCCACGGTGCAACCGGAAAAGGCAATGATCAAATCCGTTTCGAGCTTGGAATTAAAGCCCTTGCGCCGGATCTGAAAATCATCGCTCCCTGGCGCATGACCGACGTCTGGACCATGCAGTCCAGAGAAGATGAAATTGAATACTGCCGTCAGCATGGAATTGATCTTCCCTTCGACGCAAGCCACAGCTACAGCCGCGACCGCAATCTGTGGCATATCAGCCATGAAGGATTGGAACTGGAGGATCCGGCAAACGAGCCCAACTACGATCACATGCTGGTGCTCGGCGTAACGCCTGAAAAGGCTCCCGATGAAGGCGAATACGTCACCATGACCTTTGAAGCCGGCGTTCCGAAAACACTGAACGGCAAAGCCATGAAAGTTTCTGAAATTATTGCCGAGCTGAACGCCCTCGGAGGCAAACACGGCATCGGCATCGTAGACATTGTAGAAAACCGCGTAGTCGGCATGAAGTCCCGGGGCGTCTATGAAACACCGGGCGGAACGATTCTGATGGAAGCCCATGATCAGCTGGAAGAATTGATCCTGGATCGTGAAACAATGGAGACAAAGAAGAAACTTGGCAGCCAGTTTGCCCAGATTGTATATGAAGGAAAATGGTTTACTCCTCTGCGTGAAGCTATTCAGGCGTTTGTAGACGTTACACAGCAGTATGTAACCGGGGAAGTGAAGTTTAAACTTTACAAGGGTAATATCATCAAGGCTGGCACGACTTCACCCTACAGCCTTTACAATGAATCCCTTGCCTCCTTTACCACCGGCGATCTCTACGATCACCATGACGCCAGCGGCTTTATCACATTATTTGGTCTTCCGCTGAAAGTACGCGCAATGAAAATGGCAGAGGTAAACAACAAATAACGCTCAGATTTTATGTGTATAGCATCAGCCCGGCGAAGCTCTTTTCGCCGGGCTGTTCTTATCTCATCGAAAATGCAGCCTTTTCCAGCCATTGGGACAGCCCTGCAGGATCAGTGCTCTTTCATATACTGCAGAAATTCAGGCGTCTTTGACCAATATCGGATTCCCCAGTTTTCAAAATTCCATTCATCCATATAGTCATTACATTCATAGTCAATGTAATAAAGCTTATCTTCCCGCACGACAAAATTAGTAGGAAAGTAATCTATATTGAGTCCCGCCGGATACAGTACCCGGCACATGGCCCGCACCTGCTCCACATAGGCAGGCTTCATACGTTCCTGCACCACATACTCATAAATAGTATCGCCCTCTATATACTCCTTCAGAATACGCTCCCTGCCCATATCCACATCCAGCATCACCGGCATAGGGATCCCTGTTTTCTGCAGTCTTCCGTAATCGTATACCTCTGCCTCAATTTTATTTCCAAACTGATAATACTCACATAGCTCGTGATGAATCTGCTTCAGCACATACTTCTCTACGCCGTCAGCCGCCAGATAGGAATAACCGCCTTTGCCTTTTCCAAGCAATTTTATGATACTGTACTTTTTATCATTCACTTCCATTTCTTTTTCCATATAGTTCTCCGTTTAGCCGTCAATCTGGCGGCTGCCTCTTGTGATTCCTGCGTTTCTACATTCATCATATCATAACTCTGTTTGTCCTGCTATACCGAATCAAAATCCCATGCAAAACTTCTGATAAAAGATTTGCAGACCTTTGCTCCCTTATTAAATGTCTGAATCAACTTATATTCGCCTGCCGGGTTGACCAGGGGCCCCTTCGATAAAATAAAATGGATAATATTGTTGCAGCACACCATCCGACAGGCCATGCGCACCAGATTCCTGTTGCGCCAAGCAATGTTTTTGAAAAACCAAACGCCAGTACAACGCGCAGAATTAAGTCTGTAAAGGTGGCAATCATAAAATATTTCATCAATCCGGCACCCCTTAAAATCCCGTCAGCCACCAGTTTTGCAGAAACAACGAAATAGAACGGAGACAGAATTTTTAAATAGATGATGCCTGTGTGCATTGCAAGTTCTGTCGGCTTATCCATAAAGAGTTTCAAAACAATATTTCCGCCAAAGAAATAAAGTAAACATAACGGAAAAGAAAGCATCCAGACCAATTTTACTCCGACCTTAAATCCCTGTTTTATACGCAGCAGCTTTTGCGCGCCGAGATTTTGTGCCGTGTAATTTGAAATTCCATTGGCAAGCGTGGTAAATGATGTGATTACCAGATTATTTAACTTTACGGCTGCGGAATATCCTGCCATGACCGGCGCACCAAATCCATTGATGATGCTCTGAATCATTATGTTTCCGATGGAGATAAAGCTTTGCTGTAAGGTGCTCGGAACAGCAATGATTACAATTTGTTTTAGAATCTGTAAGTTCAAAATGGGCGTTTTTTCTTTGACCTTAATTTGGGCAAGCCTGCGAAATACTACTATCATTGCCAACACACAGCTAACGCCCTGACAGAGAAAGGTCGCCCATGCGACTCCCGCAACCCCCATATGAAAAGCTTTGACAAACCATATATCTACAGCAATATTGGATGTGGAGGATACGGCCAGAAAATAAAAAGGAGTTTTGGAGTCGCCCAGCGCTGAAAAAATGCCAGTTGCAATATTGTAAAAAAACACGAAAGGCAATCCCCATACATAGATATCCAGGTATAATTGGGAATCAGCAAATACTTCATCGGGAGTCCTGATTAATCGAAGCAGAAGCCCGGAACCGGCAATCCCAACCAGCATTAACAAAAAGCAAATCACGCCGCTGAAAATGCAGGCTGTATAGACTGCGGTTTTCATTCCTTTAAAGTCTTTGGCACCAAACAGTTTTGACACGATGACAGAACATCCCATGTTGCATCCAAAAGCAAATGCAATGAAAATCAATGTGATTTCATAACTGTTTCCAACAGCCGCCAATGCGTTTTCCCCAACAAACTTTCCGGCAACCAGACTGTCTGCGATATTATATAACTGTTGAAAAATAATACTGCCAAAGAGCGGCATACAGAATTTCCAAAGCACAGTTTGTGGATTTCCTACTGTCAAATCTTTATTCATTTTCAGATTCCTCCATTTTCCTGATAGCGTCTGATATCATTTTAACACAGCCGTCTGTTCCAAACTTGCTGCTGGACAGCATCACGTCATAGCTCTCCGGATTCCCCCATATTGTATCGGAGTAGAAATCAAAAAACTGCTTTCTCATCCTGTCCATGTGCTTTATCCTTTTTGCTGCGTCCTTTTCATTTAACTTGTTTCGTTCCATAACACGCCTTACCTTATCTTTATCGTCAGCGTAAATGAATACAGAAAGCCTCTTTTCTTTTGGGATAATGGCAGATGCACAGCGCCCTATGATTACGCAGGCCCCCTGCTCTGCAATTTTACTTATTACTTTTTCCTCAGCATCATATGCCATTTGGCTTTCAGAATAAGCTTCTCACCAATTTCACTTCCGCCGCTTCCGTACTGCCTGCCGATACAAACAATATTTTTCATAAGATCACTTCTTTCTTTGGAGTATTGTTTTTTCTTACCGTGTGTATTATAATTCGCTATAAGATATATGTAAAATATCAATATTACAGTATAAATATATTAATATAATATGTCAGGAGCAAAAATGAGCATTAGCTATGATTATTACCGGGTATTTTACTATGTTGCAAAATATAAAAGTTTTACGGGAGCGGCAAGAGCGCTTCTGAATAATCAGCCCAATATTACCAGAATGATAAAGAAGTTGGAAGATGAGTTGGAATGTACATTGTTTGTAAGGCAGAGGCGAGGCGTATCACTTACTCCGGAAGGCGAAAAACTGTATGCTCACATTTCTGTTGCATTTGACCATATTTTGCTCGGTGAGCAGGAAATAGCCAGAGATAAAAGCCTTCAATCAGGAATTGTTACGGTGGCTGCCAGCGAAATTGCCTTGCATTGCGTGTTGCTTTCTGCATTGAAAAAATTTCGCAGTGCTTATCCCGGTGTTCACATTAAAATATTAAACCATTCCACCCCGCAGGCGATAGATGTCCTGAAAAAAGGGTTGGCGGATTTTTCAGTTGTCACAGAACCTTTTGATTCTTTTGCAGGAATTTCCATCAGAAAGCTAAGATTGATTCAGGAAGTACCGGTATGCAGCAGCGCATTTTCAGTTTCTACGGGAACGGTGATTACAACTGAGCAATTAAAACAGTATCCATTGATTAGCCTTGGAGAAAAGACAAGTTCCTTTGCCTTCTATTCAGATTTTTTCAATAGCATAGGGTTTTCATTTTCCCCTGATGTGGAGGCTGCAACTGCCGACCAGATTTTACCATTGATAAAATCAAATCTGGGAATAGGGTTTATTCCTACCGATTTTTTGGAAAAAGAAAATATGGAACATTTGGTTATTCTTAATATGAATCCGCCTGTTCCAAAAAGAAATATTTGTATTTTGAAAAGAAAAGATACCCCGCTTAGTATTGCAGGCTCTGAATTGGAGAAATTTATCCTGAATGATAATCAAATAAGCAAGAAATAGTATTTCACATCTGGTAAACCGCCGCCGGCACTCTTTTCTCCGACGGCTGGCTTTATCTGGCATTGCCTCTCATACCTTGCGTATCGGATGCCGGATCACAGTTTTTAATTTTTCCGGAGAAACCTTTCTGGCATCACTCAAATAAATTTCATGATGCAGCCGCTGATCGCTGATGTCCAGAGCATAACCCTGCTGCTCCATAAACTCATGCATCAGCGCCACCGTCGCCGGCTCATCATCATAAGCGCCGATATGCATGCACTGAACGCACAAGCCTTCATCATAGACCAGAAATTCCACCTTGGAGAAATCGGTTTTCTTTTTCTTTGTAGCCTCCTCAATAGCCCAATCAAAGTCTGCCTTAGTGACAAAATCGGGTAAACGAATGACAGAGATCCACTTGAAATTTTCTTTGTGAGCATAGTCAATTCCTGCTGCTCCATCCTGCCACCAGAAGCCCTCCAGCGGAGGAACCACATAATCAAAATACCCGTCGATCTGATGATCACCCTTTTTACTCATCTTAATCGTATAAGCGATCCCATACAACAGCCCGATTGAGCGCTTGTATTCGCCGTCCTCCTGATTCGGATCGCCCTGACCACGAACCGCAATATAGTTCATGCTTGGAACCGTCACAATAGACGGTTTATTCTTTGGCATGTAGAACTCTTTGTATTCTTTCTTAAAATCAAACGCCATAGTTTATCACCCCCTATCAGTCTCTGGCGTATGTATGTGCAAATCCCATCGGCGCCATTTTAAATCGGTAAGATAATCAGAAATGTTCCCGATTGTATTAACAAATGCCATATAATCTTTCCATATTTATTTCATCACTTTTTCCATCAGCGATGTATAGCTGTCCACAACATCATAGACGACATTATCTCCGCTGATAGCCTTAAAGTGTTCTCTTGCACAATGGATCTTTGATTCCTCGATCAGCCTCAGCTGCATCGAATTCATGGATCCCTTGGTTTCTGCCACAAAATAAATATGTTTTACGCTGCCTTCATAGAAAGCGATCGCCCAGTCGGGATTATAGTGCCCAACCGGAGTTGAAATATAAAAACCATCCGGCAATTTCACGTATACAGCCACGTTTGTATCGGTATCCAGGTCTGTTGCAAAGTCGCGCTCATTGGAAGAATCATATACGATATGATCGTACAGGTGCTTCTTCACCTTCATGGCGTTCACGCCCAGCTTGCCCTTAATAGTCGGATCTGTAAAGATATCCGTTCCGTACTGTTCATCCAGTACATCATAAGTAATATGCTCAATGATTGCTGTTGCCTTCTGATCGTTGATCAACTGAGCCGCCTTGGATATGAATTCTTCTGGATTATCCTTAAACTTGTCAAACACAAACGGCTTTATTCCCTGCAGAATAGCAATAATCGCCTTACGTGTCAGGCCGGTCTCATCAACCAGCTTTCCGATCAAATCATATTTCACATTGGAATTGGCTGCTACGGTTACACCGTAACTTCCGGATTCTTCTTTCACGAATGATGCTCCAGCCACTAAATCCTCTTTTGACTTAATGGAATCCAGCGCTCCAGTCTCTACCTTGAAATAAATCTTCGCTACGCTCAGTTTCGAATCAAGGGATGCGATAGACTTCCTAATCAGCTCATCTGTATCAAAATCCACGACATATACAGACTTTGCATTGATCTTTGACCACAAAGCCTTAAATTCTTTACTGTTCAGCTTCTCATCATCCAGCTGTAGCTCCACATTACTACTACGGGCATTTTCCGGCTGCATAGCTTTGCTGTCGTAAATAGAATCAATAATCTCAATCACGCCGGCAGCAAACTCCTGTGCTTCTTCAGCAATCTTGATCTCACCATTTGCTTTATCTTCATAATACTTATCCGTCAGTTCACCCAGCTTATTGATATATCCATTGACGATCAGATCAAAATAAATCGCCGATGCAACATCACTTGTAATAATAACCTCATTACCATGATCATCCTTCACAATATGATCAACAAACAGATCCCTGGTAACCGCCTTCGGTCTATCAGATACAGCTTCCGACATTTCGGTCTGAAGACCCTTAGCAAAGGAATCATAACTCTCACTTGCGATAACAGTCAGCACATTTACATTATGAACATCATTACCCAAGGCATTGATATCCATACGCTCACCATTCTGATTTACGCAAAGGCGGAGTCCGCGGCCTACTTCCTGGCGCTTACGGACATCGCTGCTGCTCTGCTTCAATGTGCAAATCTGGAATACATTCGGATTATCCCATCCTTCCCTCAATGCGGAGTGTGAGAAAATAAAACGCACTGGAGATTTCTTCGGATCACGATCCAGAAGAAGCTCTTTATTCTTCATAATCAGTTCATAGGCGCTTACATCATCAGAAGTCGTTTCTTTCCTTCCGACCTTAGAATTAATCATCTTCCCCTTGCCGTCCACGGAAAAATATCCTGCATGAGTCTTTGAGACCGGTATCGACTGTAGATACTTGATATAATCATCTTCTCCAAGCGACAGCTGCATATTACTCAGAATATCTTCATATTCCTCCTCAAACATCACAGCATACTTACCGTTTATCGGCTGATTCGCAGCATCATATTCACGATAACTTGCAACTTCATCAATAAAGCCTGCAAATAAAAAGTCAAGGCTAAATTGAAAGAACATTGAAAATTTT
>JAUNFZ010000034.1 GCA_030524785.1 Eubacteriales bacterium | reverse complement strand
CACTCCCGCAGGCTGCTCTCCTGCTTCCACTCCCGCAGGTCGTTCTCTCATCATCATTCCTGCAGGCTGTTCTCCCGCAACCACTTCTGCCGTTTCTTCTCCCGCTGTTAATATGTAAGTCGTTCCCTCTTTAAGCTCCGGCGACGTAATCACCACAGACTGAAACGCCTTTGTGTTCTGCCAGGAAACGATCTCATCACCGTTTTCCTCCTGCAGGGAAATTACGCTTCCCTCAGAAACAGAATCCGCAAAATTATAAAAAATACTGCTCTGTTCTGAGCTGTCCGAAAAACCCTGGGCCATACCCGCGCTTCCTACAGCGATCAGCGTTCCGCCCGACGCTTCTCCTGTCAGGCCGTAATCCAGCGCTCCATCCGCACCGCCCACAGGGCCTGCCACCTGCACTGTACCACCCTCCATATAGAAATATCCGTTAGAATCCAGACCGTCTCCGCCAGCATCCACTCTCACGTTTCCTCCGCAGATGCGAAGATACGCCTCCTTGTCTGTGTCAAATGCCCCGCCTTTGCCGAAGCCTCCGCCCATGGGAATTTCCCCATCCATGGAATGTATCCTGCCCCGCATCATCTCTCCCGGCATTTCTCCATCCCCGGGAGGCTGCACTGTGTTTCCGCTCTCAGGAGCCTGCGCCGCATTTCCATCCTCGTGCGGTAGCGCTGTGCTTTCGTCCTCAGGGGCCTTCGGCATATTCCCTTCCTCCGGCTGCGGCGCATTGTTCTTCATAACTTCTGTCTGCTGCGCGTCGCCGCCCGATGCATTCATGCCGTCGTCTGTGGACACCACGTCGATGTCCCCGCCGTAAAC
This sequence comes from Eubacteriales bacterium, assembly GCA_030524785.1. GTDB lineage: Bacteria > Bacillota > Clostridia > Lachnospirales > Lachnospiraceae > Marvinbryantia. The sequence continues at coordinate 29,886 of JAUNFZ010000034.1, read as the reverse complement.
GGTAATACGATGGCCTTCCAGTCCCTCACAACATTCCGGCACAGAAATGCTGCCGCTGTAGACCGCAAGGTCTTTATCGCTGTGCATACCGTCGTCCTTTACCGCGAGTGTTATTTCTCCGCCATTGACCACGATACTTCCCGTGGCGTTGATCCCGTCTGTTCCGGATTCCGCTGTAATCGTTCCGCCTGCGATATACACATTTCCCTGCTGTTCATCGTCTTCATTTTTAGCTCGGATGCCATGTTCTCCCGCCTTAAGCTCTATCGTGCCGTCCGCAATCTTTACAGCGTCCTTTCCGCAAAGACCATGCTCCGCCGACGTTATCTTATAATTTCCGCCGGTGACCACAAGATCATCCTTTGACACGATCCCATGCTTATAATTTCCTTCCACCGTCAGGCTGCCGCTTCCCTGCAAAGTCAGATCTGCCTTGCTGAAAATGGCGCCGTCCGCGTCGTCGTGATCCCCGTCTGCCGTTCCGTCGCTGACCGTATTTTCCGAATCCTCCGTCAGGGTGATAAATACTTTATCGGCCTCTTTGATCCAGATTGCCGCGTGATCTTCGCAATGTATCTTTGCGTTGTCAAGCACCAGCTGAACCTTTTCCGTATCCTCTGCATCCACGATTATCTGCCCGTCTGAAAGGCTTCCGGATATCCGGTATACGCCTTCCTGAGTGATAGTCACAACATCCCCTTCCGCCTGGGCTCCGTCGCCGTCCACAGAGGTATTTCCGTCGGCAAGCAGTATTTCTGTAAAGGCGTCATATCCTGCATCCATGTCTCTGTCTGTAAAGGATATATCCACCGCCGACTCTGTCAGTGTCAGTTCCTCTCCCTCGCATGTCTCCGGCACAGCCGTAAAGCCGTCCTCTGCCAGAGACGCCCGGGCCGTCGCCGGCCATATGCCTGACGCCGCCAGGGCTATTGCCGTTACGTATACCAGATACCGTTTCATCATTTATAACGCCTCCTCTATTCCCATGGATGCCGCGCTGCACAAAATTTCCAGATTTCCATTCCGGCAACGAAGATCGTCAATCAGCTTCTTCTCCTCATTCATATTTTTTAAAGTAATCTCATATTCCAGTTTAAACAGGCTTCCCAGGTTTGTCGTCTTTACCTGTATCAAACGGCAGCTTTTCGTATACTGCAAAAACAGGTCGTCAAACACCTGCGTGTAATCCAAAGATTCCGGAATCGTAATGCGCAGAAGCCTCCGCTCCTCCTTCATCTCCCCAAAGCGGCTTTTTTGCAGAAGAATACTTGCTCCTCCCAGGACTGCCACAAATACGACGCCGATTCCAAGATACCCCATCCCTGCTGCCAGGCCAGCCGCCATCGCAAAGAAAATACTGCTGATCTCCTTTGAGGTTCCCGGAATGGAGCGGAAGCGCACCAGGGAAAACGCCCCCATCGCAGCGATTCCCGTCCCCAGGCTTCCATTTACCAGAGTGATAATTACCTGTACCAGCGCCGGGAGAAGCGCAAGCGTCAAAACAAAGTTTTTGCGGTAATTCCCCTGATACATATAAATGTACGCCACAGCCATTCCAAGTAGAAGGGATGTCAGGAAACATGCCGCAAAGCTTCCCGCTGAAAATTTCATTGTTCCGTTTTCTATCAATATCGACTCAAATAACTGCTCCATGGCCTGCCAATCCTTTCATATCCTGATATGCCCTTCCGTATTTCGAGAAGGAAACCGGAAATAATTCCAGCTTATCTAAAATTCCCGTCATCCACAGGGGCAGGGAATCCGGCGTTTTTACTTCCATTAAGTAATACCCATCCTCTATAATCTGCCGCCCGCTGTCGGCCTCCTGAAGATCAAGCTTAAAATTTCTCCACCGGATATTTTTATCAAAGGTAATGCGCAGTCCGGATCCATCCCTGTCAGCCAAAGCGATTCTGTCATAGGCGATATACATTTTAGGTTCCAGATTTTTGTGATATTTCAAAAACCAGTCAATCTCTCTGAGTATTTGGGAGTCTGTTTCCGGGTGCCTGCCGTCATACAAATATTCCCTGGCTTCTTCAAACTCCATTTCCTCGCGTCTCTTATAAACTATCCCGTCGTATTTTTTCTTAAGCTCCACAAACACATGGCCTTCATTTTTATCCATGCCGTAGCTGCGCAGCCGCAATTTTTCTTTATATACCGGCTTTTCCAGTGATTCTCTGATCAGACAATAATCCGGCGTATCAAAATAAATATTATAAATACTCGTTCTTCCATAACAGTCCGGTTCCATATATTCCTGCATATAGTCCCGTATTTTCCTGTACTGTTCCCGGTTTAAAAGATATTTTATCTCGTAGCGCTTAAAAATCGTCTGTGCGTGTTCCACTATGTACATCCTCCCGCCCTGCATGGTGTTTTTCACTCAACCATATATTTATAAAAGATTTCTTGAAAAAACATTGAAAATCCATGCAGGCTGCGTATTTCACAAAGAGTTCACAGACTGATATCTCAGACTATCCAATATAATAATCCATCACGATCATTAATATAAATCCTGCCAGCAGAGAATACGTGGCCAGCCGCTCAAAACCATGGCTGTGGGTTTCGGGAATCATCTCGTCGCTGACAACGTAAATCATTGTCCCTCCCGCAAAAGCCAGAGCTGCCGGAAGAATAAACGTAGCAATAGATACCGCCGCATATCCCAGCATTGTCCCAACGATTTCTATAACGCCCGTGAAGCAGGCAATAAAAAACACACGTTTATGCGGTACGCCCGCCAGCAGAAGGGGCGACACAATTACCATACCCTCCGGTATATTCTGCAGCGCAATGCCAAGCGCCACAGTGACCGCATTGCCTATGTCGTTTCCGCCGAAACCTACGCCTGCCGCAATCCCCTCCGGAAGATTGTGAATGGCAATTGCCATGACGAACAGCATTACCTTGTTAAGATTTGACTGACTGTCTGCATGCGCTTCCTGGTCAAGGCCCGTAATATGGTGCAGATGGGGCGTCAGCTTATCCGCAAAATTCAAAAACAGCGCACCGGCTACGATTCCCGCCGCCGTCACCCATACGCTGCCATACTCCAGTGATGGGATAATCAGTCCAAAAATGGCTGCCGCCAGCATAACGCCCGCGGCAAATCCCAACACTCCATCATTCAGTTCATGAGGAATCCTCCGAAATGCAAACCCCAGAAGAACTCCGACAATCGTCGCGCCGCCTACGCCCAGCGCGGAAAGTATTGCTAACTGCATACCATCACTCCTGTTTACTCTGTTTTATAAGCTTTAAAATCTGTGCCGGTCCCGGAGGATTGCCCTTATAAAGGGACATCATCCGGTAAAGCCTGCCGGCAGCCATGGTAATCACCACGGCGGCAGCAATTACAATCGCTGTGGACAGCAATCCCTCGGCCAGCGTAACGCTGCCAAGAATCATCTTTGTAGGCATAATCAAAATTGCGGTGAAAGGCACCCACATCTGCCACGAATTTGTTGTCAGCCAGGGGGTGTCTGCACTTATGCCGCCGCTGTACATAGTGGCAAAAAAGCTGGCAATCAGAACCAACACAAATATGCTGTTTGTGTTGGAAAGATCCTCAGGCTTGCCGGCCATTGCCCCTCCAACCGACGCCAGGGAGCAATAGAGCAAAAGCCCTGCGGCAAGCATCAAAAGCGCCAGCAGACTGCCGTGCAACGTAAACATTCCGGACAGCTCTCCAAAGGCTTCAAACAACTGTATCAGCGCCATATCTGTCTGCGGGTCTATCAATTTTGTGAAGTAAGTACCCACTGCAAAGCCTCCGACCAGTCCGCCTATCCAGCAGAACAGCTGAAGAATCCCGCTGGCGGTAATGGCCAGAACCTTGCCCAGCAGCATCTCCTGAGGTTTTACCGATACAAGAAACAAATCCATCAGTTTTGAAGTTTTTTCCATAATGGCGCTGTTGGCCGTTCCCTGTCCATAAGCCAATACCATAAAATACAGTATCATGATATTCAAATAAGGCAGAACTGCTGAAAATATTTTTTTCGCCGCCGCAAATTCATCGCTTTCCTCCGCCATGCCGGGCGCGGCGCTCTTTGAGTACTCCCGGTAACTGATTTCCACCGGCTTTGTCAGCTCCGTCATCTGTATCATATTAAGCCCGGATTTCTGCGCAAGTATGCTGCGGAAATTATCTTCTACAAATTTTTCATACGCTCTGGCGTCGTCTTTGGTGAGCTCGCTTTCCTCGGGAAGCAGCACATTTATCCGGTACGCTCCCTGCTTTTCCACCACAAGCGCCAGTCCATATCCATCCTGCGCCGCCAACCTGACCGCTTCCTCCACGCTATCCGTTTCCGTATATGAGAGATTGCAAAATTGCTCCTTATCCAGTTTATTCAGAAGTTCATAATCTGCCTCATGCTCTGCGTCCAGATCCGCTACATAGATACTTTGTACCCTGCTCTGATAAGTGTCTTTCCCTCCAAAGTACTGTATGGCAGGCATAATGACTGCCGGAAGCAGAAAGCAGAGAAGGGTAACAATTACCGTTGCGCTGCGGTATCCCTTTCCCCGGACATGCTGCAGGAAAGTAAAAGAAAAAATTTTTCCCGTATGTTTCATCATCAGCGCGCCTCCCTTGTCTTGCTTTTCTTCATAGCAGCGATCATTGCACCAAATTTCATCCGGCTTCCCCTGTACAGAATCAGATTTTGGTAAACCCGTCCGCAAACGTATACCAGGCATCCGATTGCAATGATCTGTATCATCCATGACAGAAACAGCGTACCCAGTCCTATATCTCCTATCATATAGCGCACCGGCGCACAGAAAACAGACGTCACCGGAAACAGGGAAACTGCCGCCGCCAATACGGAACTTTGCATGGGAGCAGTAATCGTAGCCACCAGATATCCCGCCATTACAATTAATATCACCGACAGATTCGCAGACTCCACATCCTCCATCTCTGAGCAGCCGCTTCCAAAAAAGCCGCTGAGCAAAGAAAAGAACAGATATCCCAGCAGCAGCGAAATCAGGAGGATTCCAGCCGTTGCCGGCGATATGCGAAAGACGTCTGCGGTAATTCCCATCCCCTCCGCCTGTTTCTGTATCACCGACGTATCCATAAATTTTCCTGTAATTACATAGGACAATCCCCAGGCTCCTGCGCAGCCTGCCAGCAAAATTGCCACGTATGTCATAACCGCCAGTATTTTTCCCGTCAGCATTGCAAAGGGACGCACGCTGACCATAAGGAGTTCTGCCAGCTTTGACGCTTTTTCTTCAATTACCGAACGCACAATATAGGCGCTGGAAAAACTGCAGAGCATAATTGCAATAATGGAATATACCATCTGCACGCCAAACCTGGCGTCAAAGTTGTCTTCCTCCTCAGAAAAATACTCCTCCTCAGACTGTACTTCCACGTCATAGCCGCTCATCAGAAGATCCATCTGCTCCGGACGCGCGTTCAGCTGCGAATACCTCGCTTCCTCCAGGGTTTCAGCCAGAGCCTTGGCGCAATCCGTAAGCTCACTTTCGGAAAAATCCGTAACCTCCTGCGTAAACGCCGTCACAGTAAACGTGTCTGCCTGTATATCCCTTTTCAGGTGTATAAATACTTCCGAATCTCCCAGAGTCTCGCCATACGTGTCCTCCGTCATCTCTGTTTCTGCAAACGCCGTATTCTGAAACATCGGATTTTTCTCTGGAATCTCCTGAAAGTTTATCTGATATCCCGTGTCGTTTTGTATATAAACGGCGGTGATATCGGAATCGCCGCTTTTTTCTCCGCCCATGATCAGCGTCATCACCGGTACGCTGGCCGCAGCCATGAAAATCAAAAACACCAGGGTAATCAGACTTGATTTTCCTTTTAGCATTTGCTGCAGGGTAAAAGAATATACCTTTTTTATCCCTTCAAACTTCCCCTTATGCGCTTTCATGTGCATCACCCACTTTTTCTACAAAAATTTCATGCAGCGACGGTTCCCGCAGGTCAAAGGTAATCACCGTGATATTCCTGTCTGTCAAAAGCTTCAGGAAACGGTTGGCCTGTTCTTCACCGGATACCTGCAGCTGATATTCACAGGCTTTTTCTGAAACCAGCGTAATCCCAGCTTCCTGTATCAGCTCCTTTACATCCGTCTCCGTCTTCAGTGCCAGATGAATCCTGCCGTAGCTTTTCTTAATCTCATTCAAATTTCCCTGAAGAACTGTTTTTGAGCGGTTCAGAATAATAATATCCGTACAAAATTCTTCCACCGTGGCCATCTGGTGGCTGGACATAATCAGATATTTCCCTTTTCCAATTTCTTCGCGGATGATACTTTTAAACAAATCCGTGTTGACCGGGTCGAGCCCGGACAGCGGCTCATCCAGAATCAACAGCTCAGGATCCGGCAGAAGCGCCGTCATAAACTGTATTTTCTGCTGATTTCCTTTGGAAAGCTGATCCGCTTTCTTCGGAGCCTGCTTTTTTGCTCGTCTGCGCCTTCCCTTTGCGTCCTCCTCCGTCTCTGTTTGGGGATAAAGATATTCCTCTACTTCCAGACGGCCGGCCCAGTATTTGATGCGCTTCTTCGCCTCTGCCCTGGAAATTCCCCGAAGCCCGGCAAAATAAATCAACTGATCCATCAGCGTGCATTTGGGGTAAAGCCCTCTTTCCTCCGCCAGATAACCTACGCTGCATGTGGCTGTATCGAGAGGTTCTCCGTTCCACAATACCTCTCCGCTGTCCCTGGACAGCATGTTCAGCATCATGCGAATCGACGTGGTTTTTCCCGCTCCGTTCGTGCCCAGCAGGGCAAAAACTCCCGGCCGCGGCATCTCAAAGCTGAGATTGTCCACCACCGTCTTTTCCCCGTATTTTTTTGATAAGTTTTTTACGATCAAGCTCATTTTTGTTCCTCTCCGTTTCTTACGCCGTCATATACCCGGTCAGAAATCCCAGGCAAGCGCATGCCAAAATAAAAATACACCAACATATCATCCAGGAATACAGAAAACGGTTTCTTTTTCCAAAATCCGTCCTGGCACTGCTGCGGTAAAGTATCTGATTACAGGCATAAGCACATACAAATTCCAGCCCAGCCTGCTCTGCCTCATGTACGCTCGCCACCTGCCAGTCATGGTTCTGCTGATTAATATCCTTTCCATCGGAAATCTTTCTTTGGCAGCGTTTCCTTCTTCTCTTATTAACCGCTGCTTTAGAATCCACAGCATAATACAGTTCTTTCCCGTCCCCTTTCTCAAAGCTGTAACTAACTGCGCCGGTTCTTATAATATGCCAGCCGTCTCTGCTCTGTCTGTGCAGATATTTTGTCAGCCCTGCCGTAGTAAGGAACAGATGGTATTCTTTTTTTGTATCCTTTTCCCTTCCGCAGGCTCTGAGCCATTCTTCGCAGCCCATTCGCAGATCGTTCTCATACATCCGCGCCACGCGCTCAATAAAATATACGAAAAGGCTCATGATTCCGCTCCATACGAACCCAACGGCAAGCGGAGTCGTACTCCTTGCCAGAACTGCCAGTAAAATCATAAATACATCAAAGTATATGATACTGCGCGATATTTCCCCGGCATTTTTCAGGTAATGATCTCTGTATTTCAGCGCATGAATTTTTCTCGCCTCAGGCGTGTCATAGATTTCATTGATGCCGCCTTCTTCATAAGGTTTGCAGAAATAATAATTAAGGTCTTCATCATGGGTGACCTCCTGCCAGCCCATCTCCCCCGCCAGAGACACAAAGTTTTCTTTTTCCCGGATTTCATTAAGCGTCGGGCTTTTCGGTAAATCAAAGCGGTCAATATCATAAACCAGCCGGCGGGGTTCTCCTTCAGAAAAGGTATAAACGCAGCCCAGGTTCATATTTTTCAAAAAATAACCCTGCTGCGCCATATCTTCCAGCCACAGCTTTTCCTTCATCAGGCTCATATAGAATTTTGTCTTACGCACCGTCTTTTCCATAAATATCCTCCCCATTTTTCAGCTGCTTTCCAAGCCTTGCAATCTCTTTTTTCAAAATATCCCCCCCCAATGGCGTCAACCGGTAAATTTTCTTTCCATTTTCGTTGGAAACAATTTCAATCAATCCGTCCTCTACCAGCCTTCCCAGCATCGTATACAGCGTGCCCGTGCCCATGCGGATGCGGTTCTCCGTAAGTTCGCTGACAAACTGCATAATTGCATACCCATGCCGCTCCTCTTTCAGCGCAAGCAGCGTATAATACGTTGTCTCCGTCATTGGAATATATTTTTTGATTATCTGTTCCAAAATGTACTCTCCTAAATAGCAAAAATGTCGTCAATCGACATGTCGACTCTCGACATATCTGTTGACGACATAATATCATCTCTCTGCACTATTGTCAATCCTGTTCTTCAAAAACTTATCACCAGACAAACTTACCGCCTGTGCGGATCAGCACCACACAGGCGGTAAGTCTTTCATCATCCTTCAATTGCAATATATTTCTTTTCCTCGGCCGCCGGGCGAACTTCCTTCTTTGGGATTGACAGCTTCAGCGTGCCGTCCTCAAACTTCGCCTTGATATCCTCCTGCGTCACCGCATCGCCCACATAAAAGCTGCGGCTGAAGGACCCGCTGAGACGCTCCCGGCGGATATATCTGCCGTTTTCATCCTTCTCATCATTAGATGAGTTTCTGCTGGCCTGCACTGTCAGATAACCGTCTTTCAGTTCTGCGTGAACATCTTCTTTCTTGATACCAGGCATATCAATCACCAGCTCATAACCTCCGTCGTGTTCTTTTACATCCGTTTTCATCATCATATCTTCAGGATGTTTTCTCATCTGCGGATGTTTTCCTCCCCAAATGCGGCTGTCAAAAGGAAAATCCATCCAATCATCAAACAAATCTTCTCCAAAAATACTAGGCATCAACATCATCATTTCCTCCTTCTTCCTCTGCTTCTGCTCTGTGTGCCTCGGAAACCGTAACTACCATTGTCTCCGGGTGAGTAATCAATTCAATATTTTTATTTGCTGCAATCGCCAGATCCTTCACCAGAATCGTATCTCCCACGTGAAGTTCTCCCGCATCGATCTCCACCTTTTCCACAAGATCTGACGGCAGCGCTTTATAGGATATCTCGTGCAACAGCTGCTGAAGCACTCCTGTTGTCACCTTCTCATGATTCAGCAGTACAATTTCCGCCACTGAATGAACTTTTTCGCCTTCCACCAGTGCCTGGAAATCCATATTTTCCGCCTGCCCTTTCAGGGTACTGAAAGAAATATCTTTCAGCAGGACATTCATTTTGCGGCCTTCCACTTCCAGCACGAACCTGCTTCCTTTATTTTTTGTTTTCAGAAGCCGCTCCGCATCGGACCTGGTGATCTGTACCGGTATAGAGCCTTCAATTTCTTTTCCGAAAACATTTCCGGTAACAAAGCCTTCCCTTCTTAATTTTTTTGCTTTTACTGCAAGATCTCTTTTTTCAGCTTTTAAAGTATCCATTTTATCTTTTCCTCCAAAACCTTTTTTTATCCTTCAAGCAGATCTATTTGCTCTTTGAAGTTCTTTGTTTTATTTGTTATATATGTTTTATAACACATATTGTTAGCACTGTCAAGTGGCGAGTGCTAATTATTTTGTGAAAATTTTGTGAAGCCTTGATTTTGGCTTCACAATAAATATTCCTGTTTCAATTCTTCTGCCAGGTACGCATCACTCATGCAGTGCATATCAGAAACACCGTCACGGATCAGCTGATAAACTTCAGAATGATAAAAGAAATCCAATGCCGCATCCAGTGAAAGTCCCTGCTGTTTGGCAAACCTCTCAATGACACGGCTATATTTCTTCTGAAGTAAAATCGGATTCGCCGTCATAATGATTCACTCCCTTCAAAATGCAGCAAAGACAATGCTTTCTCTGTGCGAAAACAGATTTGCAGGTTCGGTTTTTCATACCGCAGACGGTTGATCGCTTCTGTTTTATCAATCAGCCCATCAAAGAACAGCTCCACTGTATTGAACACCTTATCATTGGCAACGCCGCCCACAACAAGATCGAAATCTGTCGAATCTTTTCCGCTGCGGCAGTTTAGAATAAAATTCAGCCATTCCTCGGAATAAGAATCAAATTTCAAAGTTTTCAATTCCATTTCACGGCTTTCATCATACTCATACCGAGAAATAATGCCGTCTTTACCACGACGTTTAAATTTACCGCACCATTTCGCCGCCTGTTCATACAGCGGCGTAACATAGAAGCCGCGCCCGAAGTCTACATTGGGCCGGGAATAAGCCAAATCCGGCTGTGCAATCTCTAAAAAGGAGCCGTGATAGAGAATCATACTTCCACACCCCTTTCTTTCATCACATCAAGGAGATCATCAACAATATATTCCCGGCTCTGGGTATGCAGCACTTCATATTCCGGCACGATATAGCCGTTCAAAATGTCGCTCTGCTCGGTAAATGCTTTATAAATACACTCCGCATCCACGCCCAGCTTTGCCGCTACATTTTCAATACAAAACACAGCAAACTCCAACTCACTGGAATTTTTGATTTTTCCATTCGCCATCATACACAAGCCCTCTTTTACTTTCCTAGCTTGCTATTGCCCATTGCTTTTATTATCATACCATAGAAATGCGTTTTGAACAATCCAATCTATCAGACATAATTAGATTCCGAAACCCACAGGGCAGGGCAAAAATATAGCGGCGGGACTTGCCCGCCGCCTGAAAAACATCTCAGTTTTTCTGTTTTCTTTTTCTTACATTGCAATAATTGAATACATATAGTCTCCGATATAGCTTACCAGCACGTATGCTCCTTCGTACAGGCTGCCGGTAATCGCTACGTCGTCCTTCTCAGAGCTTAAGGTAATGCCGTTGTCCAGAGCCACCGTAACGGCAGACATACCGTATGCGATTACGGTTCCGTAGGATTTCATATCCTCATAGCCGGTGATGTAATTGTTGTCGTTCATCACGTTGCCGCTGCTACTGCTGCCGCTGTTGTAGTTGTGATTGTTGTAATCGTCTATTTGCGTAGCAATATAGTTGCTGCCGTCAAATTTGTAGGAAACACCAATCCAGTCTCCGATTACAACGCCATCCACCGTATTCTTTACAGCATCGCCTGTATACAGGTTATAATCGCTACCGTTGCTTGTCACTACGTACATAGTGTTCATGGAAGCGTCCTGAACATATCCTTCCAGATAACCGGTAAAGGTATTGACTGCCTGCTGTTTTACCGGCGCCTCCCAGGTAAGATAATCTGCATACACATAACCGGTCCGGCCGTTGTAGCTCACCTCAATCCAGTTGTTGTCCGTATAGCCTGTGGTAGAAATAGCTTCTCCGGCAGAAAGCATACCCAGTACATTTCCTTCGGTGGAGTAAGTATCTCTTACATTTACCTGGTTGACTGCATACATATCGCCGCTCATTGCCTTTACAATTACCGGCTTTTCTGTGCTCACATAATCTCCGCTGACATAAGCCGTCGTACCGTTATAGCTGATCTGAATCCAGCCGTCCTGAGTATAGCCTGTTTCCTGAATGGTATCCCCTGCAGCTACGCCGCCAAGAATTGCAGACGTCACATTATTCTGAGCCCGGACATTCAGATCCGTAACCGCATACAGCGTCTGATTTTCCTTTGTAACACTGACTGCCGCCTCGTTCTCGCCCTTTTCACTGTAGGAAGAAAGATCCGGGAACTGTACGCTGACGGTTCCTGTGCGGTTGAAAACTGCGTCAGAATTTAAAACGCACAGCTGCGGTTCATCGCCGCTTTTTACCATATAGGCCATCTCGATCTTACGCTCTGTAATCATACCGCTCTGGTCTACATCCACCGTGCCCTGCAGAGAAACGATGTCAATCTGATGTTCCTCCTGGGCGCCTTCCAGAAGCTTGTCCGCATAGCTTCCCACGGTCTCCTGCGTTGCGGAGAACGTATAGGTTGCCGAACCGTCGCTGTTATTTGTTGACTGCAGCATGGAAAGATATTCTGAGTCAAAGTCCAAATATACGTAGTAGTTCAGAAGTTCCGTCATAATTTCCTGACTCATTGCATATTTTAAATTATTTCCGGTCTGGTTGGAGTAAAAATAGCCGTCCTTATAGTACTGCTGCTTTTCTCCCTCCGATGTCTGCACGTCGATCGCCGCCTGCAGCTTTCCGTCGGACGTCATTCCACTGGTCTGAATTTTTACTGTTTTTTCTGCGCTGGACGTCTGCCCTGCAATACTGACTACGCTCTTAACCGTTACGTCAAAGCCGTCAAGCTCGTCTTCCAGTTTCACTGCCGCATTGTAAGCCTGGCTGACTTCATTATCCGCCACAGCGGCCTGCACGCAAATTCCAGCCGTGAATACACAGGCTGCCCCGCAGGCAAGCGCCGTAATGATCTGTTTCTTCATCTACCATTCCTCCATCTTTTTTACTTTATATTGTCTTCACCATTTCACAAAAGACCATACGGTATCATTATAATACGCTCCATGGTCTTTCTATTTTCCTTTTCTTCACAAATAACATCCTATATTTCACATTTTGGGAACCAATCGTTATTCCTCAATGTCAAAAAGCAATTTCACTGAAAATATGCCTTCCTTTACCTGAAAATCAAATACCGCCCGGTTTTTCTTCACAAAAGCCCTGACGCTCTGCATACCGTACCCGTGCTCTTTGCCGCCCTTCGATACAGGCAGCCCCGTTTCTGCCGATATTTTCGGTTCCTCTGTGCAGCCGTTTGAAATACTTAAAATCAATTTTCCTTTCACGCCCCTGGCTGATATTTTCACAAACCGCAGTTTTTCCTCCTTTACCTGCGCCGCTGCATTTACTGCGTTATCCAGAAGGTTTGATATGACTGTGGCAAATTCAAACTCATTCACCGCCATTTCCGACGGAACTTCCATATCTGCGTCGAAAGCAATTCCCTGTTCTTGCGCCTGCTGTGCATAATTTGCCACCACGCTGTTTACCGCCAGATTTTTGCAGTAACGAACCGATTTCGTCTCATTGACGTGCTCGTTCAGCTCCTTCAAAAGCTTCCGTATCTCATCTTCCTTCCCCTCGCCAAGATAAGAATTGATCAGGATACTGTAATGCTTCAGGTCGTGGCGTATAATCGCCGCTTCCATCTCTTTTTTCTGCGTCACCTCCGCCTCATATTTCAGGCGGCTTGCATAATTTTCCAGATACTCCATGCTTCGCTTCTGCTCTATCTCCTGTTTCGACCGTGCAAAAGTCTGAAAAATCATAATATACGCAATTGCCATAAGCACCAGAATCGCGCAGACGCCCAAAAGATTCTGCGGCTGCATGTAAATGTTTGCAGGCCACGTAGAAAGCGCATATGTCGCCGTATAGAACAGCGCCGGAATTATGCAGAAGGATCCCCACTGCAGTTCTTTATTCTCCAGGCTGATCAAAAGGTTTCTCCGGATCTTCCATGTCAAAATTCCCAGCAGCAAAATATGAACCATGCATTGGCAGATAACATTTACCGGCAAACTGGCGCCTATAATATAGAGCGTTGAGCAGACAATATTCCCCGTCAGTACATAGGCCGCGGCTGTAAATCCCACAAACATCGCCCGAAAGTCCCGGTACCTGCTGATAATAAAAGGAACAGCCTGTATGATAACAATCTCAAGCAGCGTATGAATAATCGGGTTTTCATAGGTTATCCCATTCAGAAAAAGCAGGTATTCTATAACCCCCGTCGCCGCGTAACACATCAGCAGACTGCATGCAATCAGCTTTTTATTGTTCTGAAGCGGAAGAAATAGAAGAAGAAAAAGCAAAAGAAAGAAAAGAGAAATACGGTACTGCAGAAACATCATAAGCGGAGTCACTATATCATTCCCCCATCCTCCAAAAATTCCAGATACGCTTTTTTCGTTTCAGCAAATCGCTTTCTGCTGATTGCAATCTGCGTTCCATCATCCAGTGAGAGACTCTTTGTGCCAAATGTGTGTATATAATGCATATTCACAAAATAAGACTTGTGGGGCTGTATAAATCCCGACTGTCTGTTCAGAAAGCTGACGCTTTTCTCAAAAGACCCCCTGTTGCAGACGCCCGTCACCTGCCCGCCGTCCTTCATCACATATACCGTGCATCTGGACACATTTTCCACATACATAATGTCCGGTATGCTTATGCTCACCAGCCCTTCTTTTGTGCGAACGCACATCTTGCTGTTGCGCTTCTTTTCCGTAAGCCGAAGAATCCGTTCCAGGGTATCTGACAATTCTACCTTATCGACAGGCTTCTGAAGATACTGAAAGGCGCGCACGCCAAAAGCTTCAAAAGCAAAGTCAAGGGATACCGTAATATAAACGATCACGGCTTCCTGATCCACTTTTCTGATAAATCTTCCAATTTCCATACCGTTTTGCTCCGGCAGAAGAATGTCCAGAAAGTAAATATCAAAAGGTTTCTCACCCATTGCGCCAAGCAATGCTCTTGCTGAATCGAAACAGCAGATTTCACTGGCATAATCTTCCGTTCTGCTGAAATATCCGGTTATATATTTATTTAATCTGTCAATATCTTCCCTGTTATCATCACAAATCGCTATTCGTATCATGCCGTTTTCAGCTCCTATACCTTAGTATACCTGTACCTTTCATTATAATACATTTTTTGCAATATATATCTCTGTTTTTTCGCAAAACAGCTCTCAGATTTCACACTATAATCCTATGATACAAATTTAGGGCTGCCATATCAGAGGGTTTACCCCCCCCCCTGAATTTTGGCAGCCCATATGGTTTTAAATGATTCTATTTTCTACTGTTCTTCTTCCAGCTGTTTGGAGAGCTCCTTTTGCTCCTCATTAAACTTATCCGCACACTGCTTCTGCCACTCCGTCGCCTTCCTGAATTCTGAAGGCTGGTTGAGCACCACCTGCGGGAACGGGATATTAATCTCGTACTTGTCAAAGATAAGCTTCACTTCGCGGTTCAGATCACGCATCAGCTGGATACGGTCTTTCTCTTTACACTGCGCCACGATCTTGATATTTACACTGCTGTCCCCAAGCTCGGTAACGCCTTTATAGAAGGGACCATCCAAAATCGACGGCACTCTTTCCTTTATACGCGGCAGCTCTTTCTTCAGTATGTACTCTACCCGCTCCAGAGATTCGCCGTATTCAATGCCAAAATCACACGCGGCAAAGGAATACTTCTTTGTCATATTAATCACACCGCTGATAGAACTGTTGTTGACTACCTTGATGTTTCCGCCGGCTTCCTCGATCTTCGTCGTCCGAATCCCGATTTCCACCACCGTGCCTCGCCAGTCGCCGAGCATCACGATATCTCCAACCCGGAACTCGCCCTCGAAAATGATGAACAGTCCCGCAATGATATCCGATACCAGCTTCTGGGCGCCAAGGCTGATCATCAGTCCTATGATACCGGCAGAGGTAAGAAGCGCCGCCGTATCCACGCCAAGCAGCGCCAGGCAGTAATACAGCAGTATGATCACAGAGGCATACTTTACAAAATTACTCAGCAGCCTGGAGATCGTCTCGCCCTGGGCGCCGGAAATTCTGGACAGCAATCGCAGAATCCTCTGAATCAGAATCGTCACAGCCGTCACCAGACAGATAATGAAAATACAGCCTGTAAACGCAAAAATATTCAGGCCCTTTTCCCAGTTTCCGCTGATAATATAGGCGAACATGGATTTGCTTCCAAAAATCCTGTCGTTTAGCAGATAAACCGCACAGAGAATGACCGCATATATGGAGAGGAGTCCTTTCAAAAGAGTGGTCATCTTCTGCTCCGGCGTTTTTTCCTCCCAGGCAAGCGTCGCATTTGACCAGCGGCTGGAAACGTCTTGCGTCCGCTTTACATTTCCATCCGGCATGGTAACGGTAATCATCCCGCCGTCCTGCTTATCTTTGTCTTTATCTTCTTCAGCAAATTTTCTTCCACGGAAACTGATAAGTGCTCCCATAATCAGCAGGAATACAAGGCTGACTCCGGTAGAAATCAAAGCCATCACAAGACCGTTGGATGCAATCTCATTCTCCGGCACACAGGCGTATATATAATAGTCTTCCGTTTCCAGACAGGAAGCATAATACCTTTCCGTTCCTATCGTCAGATAATCTGTAAAGCCGTCGTGTATCTGACTTTCTTTGATGCCGTAATCCACAGCCGCACCGCCGATGTACTTCTCGTTCGGATACCAGGCAAAGGTATTGTCCTCTTTATTCAAAGCAAAGGCGAATCCATTGGATCCCACCTGGACGCCGTCCAGAATAGAATCGATTTTCAGATTCTTCAGCGCTTCCTCCAGATTTTCCGGATTCACGCAGATCTGCACAAATCCGTCCGGAAGCCCTTCCTCATCCAAAATCCTTACGCCCACATACTGGCTGTATTCACCCAGCACATCATTGGGTCTGGCATCCTGCACCAGATACTCAGCGCCGGCCAAAAGTCTGTTAAACTCGTAGGACTGATCCTCCTCGTCCTGGCTCAGTTTAAATCCAAGATCAAAAGAGTTTGTCGCAACAATCGTTCCCGTACTGTCAAAATAATTGATAAACTCAACATCCAGAACCTGACTTAATTTTGCCAGATCCTCACGGTTTCTGAGCTCCGGTTTTTCCTTCAGAATGTAAGCGGCGCAGCGGCACTTGTTTAAGTAGCGCGTATTATACTGCTCCTTCAAAAGGTTTACATCTTCCTCATAACGCTGGATCGTCGCCTGCAGTTCCTCCACATGCTGGGTATTGCTCATGGATCTCTGAGACAGTGAAAACAGCGTCTGCATATACAGGGAAACCGCCAGCACGCAGAGAAGTCCTACCACCGCAATCACAGTGCTCTTGGCGGCCGCAAGCTGGTTGTACCAGAAAGGACCCACCTTCTTATAACTGCTCTCTATGGATTCCTGGCGCATCTCCTGATCTTTCATAATAAAAATCGCATAAGCGACCACGAGAGTAATCACCGCAAAAAATACGCAGAGAACAACGGCCACCGTCACATTGCAGGAGGATTTAATCTCCTTTTCCGGGATTCCGCAGAGTACATACGCATCATCCAGCTTTGCAACGCTGCACAAAAGCTTCTCGCCGTTAATTTCAACCCAGGCCTCGTTTCCATCCTCGAGATCCTCTGTATGGATTCCCGCGTCAAGAGCGTCCTGCCCCGTAAGGTTTTCATCGGGATGGTACAGGAACGTATAGTCTTTTGCAGAAACTGCGAAAGCATACCCGGTGGTGCTCACGCTTACATTGCGCAGAATACTTTTCCAGGTGGAAGTATCCTCGAGGAGCCCTTTCAGCTCCGCCGGATCCTGCTCAATTACCGCCATGGTATTGCCGTCGATATCAGCTCCATAATAACGGAAAATCTGGCCGTCCACGTCTACCTCAAAGGGTTCTGAGGGTTCCTGATCCTGAAAGACCGTGCGCAGCTGATTATAGCGGGAACGGGTAAAGTCCGCCCGGGAAGCCTCCGCTTTGGCCTCAACGTTTCCGCTTTTATCCAAAATCAGCACATTGTTGACGTTCAGAAGATTCCGGTATTCGCCCATCAGCGTATCGGTTACTTCCTCATCCACTTCCTCCTGAATCATGTACGCCAGGCTCTTTGCCTTGGACTGATACATAACGTCATAGGCCTTTGTGTGCTCGCCGGCCTCTATTTTTGCTTCCTCTACCGCCTCCTTCAGAGGCGAAATTTTCTTCTGCAATTCATGTGCCTGCTCCCGTGCGGAGAGGGAGACCTGCATGTTATCTAAAAATACTCCCAAAACGATCAGGCAAATCAGCTCTGCAATTACCAATACTGCCGCTTTTCTTTTTAATCTTTTCGACACAGCTATCCCTCCCCGGTTAATCCCATTTATCAATGAGTTCTTCTATTGTACCATCATCCAGGAATTTCTGAACCGCTTCCGCCATAGGCGCGCTAAGTTCCGAATCCTTAAGGGTAGCTACACCATACTCCTGCTCTGCAATATCCAGTTCCAGGAAATCACGGTCCTCGTTCATATATGCATTGGCAATCACACCATCCATGCAGGCGGCGTCGATCTTTCCTTCTTCCAGAGCTTCGCTGACTTCCTTATAGCTGTCCAGCTTCAAAACCGTGAGATTATCATATCGGGTTTCATCGTCATTGTTCAAAAGAACTTCCTCTCCGATCATGCCAGTCTCGTAAAGCTTTATGGCAAGCAGCGGCCCTGCGTTCGTTCCGCCGAGAATCCCGACCGTCTTATCCTTCAGATCCCGCACCGATTTAAACAGGCTGGACTTCTGTACCATAATCACCGTATCGTCCACATAGTAGGCGGGGGAAAAATCAAAATTTTCCAGGCGGGAATCTGAAATCGAATATGCCGCAATCAGGCAGTCCACCTCGCCGTTCAGCAGCATATCCTTTCTGTCTTCCGGAGTCACCTGCACATACTCCAGGTCAGAATAACCAAGCTCTTTTGCAAGCTTCTGAGCCAGGTCAATCTCCATCCCGTAGTATTTTCCGTTTGTCTCGCTCTGATAGCTGAAGTTCATGATATCTCCCCGGACGCCCACACGCAGGGTTTTATCTTCCGCCTGTACGCTTACCGCTCCCAACGCCATGCATGCCAAAGCTGCCAGGGATAAAATTCTGTATAAGCTTTTCTTTTTCATTAATCTCTTTCCGTGCTCAAAAAATTCCATACTACTGCTGCAAGAGCCGCTCCAACAAGGGGACCCACAATAAATACCCAGATGCATGCGATCGGAGCTGTATTTCCTGTAAACGCCGCCATAATCGCCGGTCCAAGGCTTCTGGCCGGATTCACAGACGTTCCGGTAAGACCGATTCCAAGAATATGTACCAGCACCAGAGTAAAGCCAATGACAACGCCCGCAAAAGAACCATGATTCGCCTTTTTGGAGGTAACGCCCAGGATTGTGAGTACAAATACAAATGTCAGAACGATTTCAACAAGAAGACCTGCCACAGCGCTTCCGTTCACACTTGCAAGGCCATTGCTTCCAAATCCTCCGGTCATATCCGTAACGCCGCCAAGTTTGAAGATCAGCGCAAGAATGACAGAACCTGCAAAAGCACCCAGGCACTGAGACACAACATAACCTGCAAAATCCTTTTTATCCATGCCGCCCGTCATCAGTACGCCAAGGGAAACCGCCGGATTAATATGGCATCCGGAAATATTGCCCACGCAATATGCCATTCCCACAATCGTCAAACCAAATGCCAGCGCTGTCAGAAGGTAACCGCTGCCGTTAGCCGCATCGCATCCTACCAGCATAGCCGTTCCGCATCCCAAAAGCACCAGCGTCATAGTGCCAATAAATTCCGCTACATACTTTTTCATTTCGTCTTCCTCTTTTCCTTTCTCTTTTTGCTTTTTTGCCGTAAAAACATTTCCCCGCTGTCCGCAAATTTCACACAATCATTCCCCCGCTTCGGAGGAAAGCTCTCAGCGAGGGAATGAAATGGGGAAGTTTGTTTTCGTGGAGGCTGAAATTCCACTGTTACTGTATTATTATAATACATTACGCCTTGTTTTCTATTTCCCTTTCTACACAAATAGCGTCCTGTATTTCACAATTTTCCCCTTTTTTACTCCGTCTCCAATTCCTCATAATCATCAGGAACTTCTATTCCCAGCTTCCCGCAGATCTCTTTATTATATTTCTTTTTAAACACAGGAGCATATTCTATCGGCATGGTGGAAATATCTTCCCCATCCGCCAGAATCCGCACCGCCATTTCTCCGGTTGCATATCCAAGATCATAATAGCTGATGGTCAGGGTCGCCGCCCCGCAGATTCTGCAGGGGCCCTCCTCGCCCGTCACCACCGGGATTTCTTCAGGAATACACACATTGGCAATCAGCTCCGCATTGGAAGCCGCCGTGTTGTCCGTAGGCACATAGAGCACATCGCAGTTTGAAGCCGCCTGCATCACCACCGAAGCCAGATCGTTGGAATCCACAAAGCCGTATTCTGTACACGAATATCCAAGGCTTTCCAATTCCTTTGACACTACGTCGATCTGATATCCGGAGTTCGGCTCTCCCGAACAGTAAAGAAGCCCTACGTTTTCAGCGTCGGGAAACAGCTCCGCAATCATATCCGCCTGCGCGTCCAGCGGCGCCAGGTCTGAAGTTCCCGAAATATTACCTCCCACCGTTCCGTCAAAATCATCCAGCTCCAGCGCAACGCCGTACTCTGTAACCGACGTTCCGAGAATCGGAATCTGATCAGTGGCCGTCGCCGCCGCCTGAAGCGAGGCAGTGGCGTTCGCCAGAATCAGATCTGCATTTCCTGATACAAATTCATTGATGATCGTAGAGCACAGATAAAAGTCGCCCTGGGCGTTTCGCTCCATAAATTCAACGTTATCGCCAAACTTATCTGTCAGAGCGTCCTTAAATCCCTGCGTCGCCGTATCCAGCGCCTCATGCTGAATTAACTGGCAGATACCGATTTTGTACGTCTGATCCTCTGCCGACGCACCCGCCGTGCCCGACAGCAAAGCCGCCGTAAATAGTATTATCGCAGCCCGTTTTTTCATAAACATTGCCTCCCTCGCTGTACACCCTTTGCCGGTTTTTGCAAAAGGCCGTCAGCTTCTTGTGTGATGATTGACATATTTTGCTTTATATTTTGAGTATACGATCGTTTGATCCTTGTACAGTCCATAATATCCCGATACCGCATAGCTGATGGCAACGGCAATCAGATAATAGGACACCCCCTCAAACCCGAACAGTTCAAAGGCGATCAAAATAGAAGTAATCGGACAGTTTGTCACCCCGCAAAAGAGCGCCGTCATCCCAGCCGCCGCGCAGATAGAGGGCGAAATTCCAAGAAGCTGTCCCAACACGCATCCCAGAGTCGCTCCAATACAAAAAGAGGGAACAATCTCACCGCCGCGAAATCCTGCCTTCATCGTAAGCGCCGTCAGCACCATCTTCCAGAAAAAGTTAAAGGGCTCTGCTTTTCCTTCCTCCACAGCCCGGGCAATCAGTTCGTTTCCGGCCCCCATATAATCAGTGGTCTGAAGAAGCGCTGTCAATGCAATAATCACTATGCCTGCCGCCGCCACCCGAACGTAGGGATTTTTCAGCCAGCGCCGGTACAGACGCCCCGCGCCTCTTAGCATAATACAGAATAAAATGCTGGCTGCGCCGCAGACAAGGGAAACCGCCATCATTTTCAGGCCGCTCTCTATGCTAAGCGCAGGAATATCCGCCACATGAAATACCTCCGGATGAATCCCGAAACTGGCCGCAAATTCCGATGCAATCAGCGCCGCCGTCACGCAGGGCAGGAGTGCTGCATAGTACATCACGCCCACGCTGATCACCTCCATGGCAAATACTGCCGCCGCCATCGGCGTGCCGAATACTGCCGCAAAGGCTGCGCTCATGCCGCACATCACCATCACATGGCGATCCTCCTCATCCATACGAAGCCATCGCCCCAACTGGTTTCCCATACTTCCTCCCAGTTGAATGGCCGCTCCTTCCCGGCCGGCGGAACCGCCGGTCAGATGCGTCAGCACCGTGGACACAAAGATCAGAGGAGCCGACCTCCAGGGCACGTCATCCTTTGAACGGATCGTAGACAATACCTGCGTTGTGCCTCCATCCTCTTTTCCTATTTTCTGATATAAAAATACGATACAGATTCCCGCTATGGGCAAACACAGAAATACCCAGGGGTGAGATACCCTGTAACTTGTTACCAGTCCAAGAACTCTTGCAAAGAAACTGCTGACAGCTCCTACCGCACAGCCCACCGCCGCGCCGAGCACCAGCCATTTCAGAAGATTTGTCAGATCACGCCGAATCCTGCTTTTGTAATATTCCACCTGCTCTTTTATCTGTTGGTCGCGTTCTTCACTTTCCATAACTTATCCCTCAACCTCAAAAAGGGACACATCGTTTGTGTCCCCCTGTATTATTCACTGATGATCTGCTGTTTTCTCTCAAGAAGATCATTCGAAAGAAGCTGTGCCTCCACATTTTCAAAACCAAGCCTCTCGATTGTAGTGGAGAAACGTTCTCCCGGCTTTCCCTGTTCCCGGAACAAAAGGATTGCCTTTTCAATCACATTCAGCGCTTCTTCCTTATCCGTGAAAATCTTTGTCAGAGCCCGTCCCTGGGCTACCTGCTTGCCCCAGCGCCCGCCGATATAAATTTTATATCCATACGTATCCTGGTCCAGCGCGCCGAAGGGACATGCCTTTATGCAGCGGCCGCAGTTGTTGCACAGATCCTTGTTTACCTGGGGAAGTTTATCCACTACTTTTGTAGCGCCCACCGGACATGTTTTTTCACACTTTTTGCAGCCCTTACATTTTTCTTCATCCAGCTTCGGTATTCTCTGTCCAATGATGCCCACATCATTCAGATCGGGCTTCAGGCAATTGTTGGGACATCCTCCCACCGCAATCTTAAATTTGTGCGGCAGCTTTACTTCATGATACCCCTTATAAAATCTGTTGTGGATCTCCTCCGCAATCCCAAAGGAATCCAAAAGCCCGTACTGGCAGGTAGTTCCCTTACAGGCTGTCACGGGACGGACAAGCGCTCCCGTACCGCCGGTCTCCAGCCCCTCCTTCGCCACAAAAGCCCGGAAGTCTTCAATCTTCTCGTAGGGTATCCCCTGAACCTCCACCGTAAGCCTTGTGGTAAACGTAATGTTTCCATTTCCAAATTTCTCCGCCGCATCCGCAATGCACCGCTGCTGCGCCGCCGTAATTTTTCCGTTGACCGTTAAAATCCGTCCTGAAAAATTATCCGTTCCCTTATTATTCAAAAACCCCAGCGCCTTTACCCGCTTTACATCCGCCGCACTAACCGTTAATGCCGACATCCCATTTCCTCCCTGCGTGTATTTTTTGCAGGCCCCCAGGATGTCTCGCCCTGCAGGCCCGCCGTCTTAACACCATTATAACACTTGTCTCTCTATAAGAAAACGGAAATTTTTACACTTTTTCGGCGCTGCCCTTAAAAAATGAGCATCTCTAAAATTTTATTCTCTTAATCTCTCCACCACGCTTTCTTTTTTCTGCAGTGCATATACGATTTTCGGCACACAGGCGCCCAGAATAAGAAGTACGGGGCACGCCACCGCCAGCGGCAAAATGGTAAACCGGTATTTCAAAAACCACATGCCTTCTCCGATCATCCGGATAACGCCAAAGGAGAACAGGCTTCCAAACACCAGGGAAAAGATAACCGTCAGTCCCGCATAAAAAAGTCCCTCCAGCATCAACATTCCCACAAGCTGTCTTTTTGTCATGCCGATTGCCTGCATCATGGCAAACTCGCGCTTTCTTACCACAATCCCTGTCAGCATCGTATTAATAAAATTCAGTACGCCGATGATTCCTATCATTGCCGCCAGCGCCGTACCTACCAGCGTCACCGTCCCCAACATTTCTTTCATCATACCCTCGAAGGTCTTTCGCGATTCATAATTCATATTTGGCTCTGTATTTTCCGTATAGTCCTTCAGAAATTCTTCCATAGCGTCCTCGCCTCCCTCCTTCGTATCCATCAGATATCTCATGAGGTAGCTTTTGGGCCGGTGCTTCAAAAATTCATCCGCGGAAGTATAATACTCAAAATCATTCTGCATGTAGTTTGAAAGGCTGTATTGATGCCTTTTTATCACAGAAATGATCTCATACTCTTTTGAATCATTTTCGCTAAAATCCAGTGTCACCTTATCTCCGGCATGATGCTTCACTTTGTTTTGAATTACCTGATTATCATCGTCCACGTCCGCCGCATAAATCAAATAATTTCCTGTCTGCAGCTTTTCCCAGATAGTTTCGGTGTCCGTCTCTCCCTCGATCACTGTCATTTTAGAGAGCACAAAAGGTTCAATTCCAAAATAAGCCGTCCCAAGCACAGGGGCATATATTCCGTCCTCCTGCCGCGCCGCATAGGATATCCAGATTCCATTCATCCAATATCCGGGAATACCATTCTCATCCACTTCAATGTAATCAGGCATATCCCAGTTTTCCAGTTTCATCGTCGTGCATACAGTATCGCCGTAAATCCTTCCGCCTTCCAGAAAGCTCTCCTGCTGTTCACAGGCGGAAATGAAGCTCTCCGTCAGACTTTCCTCCTCCGCCGTCTTTTCATCATAGGGCCGGTAGTCATAATTCCAGAGGCATACGTTTCCGATTACTGCTTCGCTTAAAATCATTTTTGACAGAAATCCTTTTCTGTCAAGTGAATGACTGATCGTGTACACGCTGTTCAGCAGAATTACCGTCAGTGAGAGCGAACAAATCACCACCGCGGTTCTGCCTTTATTTCTCCCTAAATTTGAAAAAGCCATGCGGACAAGCTTTCCGCCGTCCGTTGATTTTTTCAGTTTCTTTTTTCTTTTTTCGTGTTCCGAATAGTGCAGCGCCTCCACCGGTGAAACTTTCGCCGCAATTTGGCCCGGTTTCCATTCTGAAATCAAAACGGTAATTACTGTAAAAATTACCGCGCCTGCAAAAATCCAGGGGCGGGGAGAAGCCGATACATCATCCATAGAAACCGTGCTCCCTCCGGTCGTCAGCATGACAGGCAGTACAATTCTTCCCGCCAGATATCCCAGAACCAGTCCCGCAGGAATCCCCATGATGCAAAGCCGGAGGGCCTGCCTGCGCAGGAGGCGCTTAATCTGCCTTCCGGTCGTTCCGATAGTCTTTAAAAGACCGTAGTAGCGGATGTCCCGTATGACGGAAATCTGAAAAGTATTATAAATAATAAGATAACCTGTTACCGCAATCAAAAGCAGCGCGGCGCCGATAGCAATCATATTTTGCAGGCTTCCTCCCGCACTTTCGGAAATATATGCCCAGTTCGTATTGGAATCAATATAATCCGGGGAATCCACATCTGTGGAATACCCATTATCCACAATAATTTTATTCAGATTTTCCTGAATGTTCATATCGCTGGAAAAGCTTACGCTCATATCAATGCTTCCCACCTGACCGTCGGAGGGAAACAGCTCCTCCGAATAAACGTCCAGATAACTTTCCGCTGCATATACGAATCCCACATTCATGCCCTCGGCCGCCTTTATCACTCCAACCACAGTGAAGGTCCGCTCCTTTGCGGCCGCATCTGACTGATGAATTTTCATCTGCAGCGTCACCTGCTGCCCCGCCTTCGGTTCCATTCCCAAAAGCCCCATGGAGGTTTCATCCATCAGGATTTCATCCGCCTGTTCCGGCGCTCTGCCGTCAATGATATCAATAAAATCATGCTTATACAGATTGACAGACCGGCAGTGCACCTCCAAATGGCGTTTCAGAAATTCAGGATTTTCTACCTCCTCACACAGTAAAACATCAAACCCTTCCTCCTTCACAGAAGGATGGCGTCTGAACTGTTCATACTGTTCCCTGGTAAGATCCTTAATTACGCCGTGCATATCTGTCCCCACCTGGCGCATGATGCTTCTCTGGGACGTCTCCACCATGCCGAGTCCGATGGTAAAGACTGCTGTAAAAAGAATCGCCGTCATGGCAATTGCAATCGCGGCAATGATATTTCTTGTGCGGCTGGCCTGAAAGCTTTTATCCGATAAACGCTTCATCACCTGATTGTTTTTCACCTTACGCATGAAAATCACCGCCTTTATGCAGAGCATTTACCGTTTCCTTCACCGTTTCCGCCAGAGGTCTGTCTTTTTGCGGCACATCCGGCGTCATAATTTTTCCATCCTCAATGCGAACGATGCGGTCTGCCATCTGGGCAATTTCTTCATTATGGGTAATCATTACCATGGTCTGTCCAAAACGTTCGCCGGTGACTTTCAAAAGTCCCAGCACATCCGTGCTGGTAACAGAGTCCAGATTTCCCGTGGGTTCATCTGCCAGCAAAATTGCCGGCTTTGACGCCAGCGCCCGGGCGATCGCCACTCTTTGCTGCTGGCCTCCGGAAAGCTGAGAGGGAAGCGCATAAATTTTTTTCTCCAGCCCCAGTGCATCAATCACACTGTCTACAAACTTTTTGTCCGCCCTGTTTCCGTCCAGCTCAATGGGAAGTACAATATTTTCATATACGTTCAATACCGGTACAAGATTATAGCTCTGAAAAACAAAACCTATTTTTCTTCTGCGAAAAATTGTCAGGGCTTCTTCCTTCAGGGAAAAAATATTTTTTCCATCTACAAACACTTTTCCGGACGTGGGGCGGTCAAGCCCGCCCAGCATGTTAAGAAGCGTAGATTTTCCGCTGCCGGAGGTTCCCACAATCGACACAAATTCTCCCTGCTGCACGGAAAAATTTATGCCGTCCAACGCCTTTACGCATGTCTCCCCCTCACCGTAATACTTTTTCAGATTTTCTGTTTTTAAAATTTCCATGTCTGTCTCCCTTCTGTCCACAGCGTTTTACTTCCGGGCCCTGGTGCCCTTCTACAAAAAGACTATAACAGAACATTCTTTCCAGAGCCTTTCTGAAATCTTACAGAATGGAAAGAATTAAAAAGACTTCCTATTCTCTGAGCAGATACATTAAAAATGTGCTCCCCTGGTTTTCTTTGGAAGTCACTTTTATATATCCCCTCTCCTTTGAAAGAATCATGCGGGTAAGATACAGGCCGACGCCGCTTCCTTCTTCCTTTCCGGCATTTTTTCCGCGATAAAATCTTTCAAATATCTGCGCCTGCTCCGCCTCCGGGATTCCTATTCCTGTATCCTCCACCGAAATACAGACAAACATTTCAAACGGCTTTACTCTGACGGTTACCGTACTCCCGGCCGGAGAATATTTCACAGCGTTATCAAGAAGATTTCCCAATGCCTCCAGTGTCCAGCGAAAATCATAAAGAGCGCAGATGTCTTTCTCTCCAAAACTATCTTCACTATCTTTGTTCTTCAAAAATTTCACTGTTATCCCTTTTGCCTTTGCCCTTCCCCCGGCGATCTCTATCGCCTGCGTCAAAAGGGGCTCCACCGGCTGCTGGCTGGGAGACAAAACCACCATACCGCTCTCTAATCTCGATATTTTTACCAGCGACTGAATCAGAAATTCGAGTTTCGCTGTCTGCATACTGATCTGGTCTATATACAAAGCCACATTCTCATCCGTACACTGTTCTTTCAGCAACTGCGTATACAGCAGCACGTTGGACAGCGGCGTTTTGGTCTGATGAGAAATATCTGTAACCAGTTCCTTTATCGCAGACCGCTCTGCCTCTACTTTTTCCGAAGCCGTCTCCTTCATCATAATATAGCGCCGGAATTTGCTTTCCAGACGGGACAGCTCCGTCTCGTCATAAGATGCTTCCACAAAAGAACCATTCATCGCCTCCGTCAGCATATTATCCAAACGGGAAATGATCTTTGAACTGCGCATTTTATCACTCCTCCCAGGTCCCCTTTCCACATATACCCTACGCCGTATACCGTGCTTATGGGGCTTTCCGCTCCCTTTATCTCCAGCTTTCTGCGAAGCCGGCTGACGGTTACAGACAGGGCGTTTTCATCCACATATTCCATTCCATCGATCCATATGCGCTCTGCGAGCATATTTCTCGGCAGCGTCTGTCCCGGGTGTTCCACCAAAAGCTTCAGAAGCTTCTGTTCAGAAGCGCTCAGATAAATTTCTCTGCCATCCGCCCAAAACTCAAACTTTTCAAAATCAAATCTGTATCCATCTCTTTCATATGCCGGCGTTTTTAATTTTTCGCATCTTCTGCGGATACCTTCCACCCTCGCCCGCAAAGCCATCAGGCTAAAAGGCTTTGTAATATAATCATCCGCCCCCAGAATAAGTCCCTTTACTTCGTCGGCTTCCAAATCGTTTGCCGTAATCATCAATACAGGAACCTCCGATATTTTTCGAAGCTCCTGCAAAAAACAGAATCCGTTTCCATCCGGAAAATTAACATCCAGCAGAATCATATCCGGCCGCTCTGATTCAAAGTATTCTCTTGCTTCCCGCAGCGTATATGCAGACAGAAAAGCAATACCGTCCTGCTTTAATGCCAGGCGGATACCTTCATTGAGCCCCGCATCATCTTCCGCAATCAAAATTTTGTAGCTCATAATTTTTCCCTGCTCTTTCTAAAGAAAACTGTACCGGCACAATTGTCTTATATAGACGGCGCGATTGTCCTGTATAAGCGATGAAAGGACAGTGCCGGATATTCGACACCGCCCATAAAATCATACAAACAGAATTTCTTTTTTGTTACTGCACTTCTGTCTCCATCAGTTCTGTTTCTTCTTCAGGTGCAAACTGGGATGACCAGGACTGAGCCTTTATGAAAATCTCGCTGATCAATGTCATCGCGTCCTCCTGGGATAATGCAAGGACTTCCCTCTCATCTTCCGGGTCTGTAATCTCCCCGCAAACATTGCTGAAAGACAGCTCTGCATCAAATGACACTTTTTCGCTTCCGTCGTCAATAGAAAGTTCATCTACCGTCCACACAAAGCTCTCTCCGGACACTATATCAGAGAACGTGCTGTCCAGCATAATTTCCGCCGTATCGCCTGCATTTTCATCCTGCACAGCTATTGTCACGTCAAGATCGCCGGTGTCCGCATCAAATGTCATAGAGAACATCTGCCCGGTATAAACCGGTTTGCCTTCCTCCAATATTGTCATATCAATGGTAGTGTTCTCCTTATTGCCCTCCCTGGTTACACGATAAGCCATCTGTGCCGTCATCATTTCCTGATCGTTAAGATCTGTTACATCCAGGTTGAAATCGAATCCCTCGTTCGGGTTTTCAGGATCGATAAACGTAAACTCATATGTTACCGTTCCTTTAAATTCCTCGTCAGCCGTAATGATTGTATCAGAAGACGCCTCTGATTTGCCGTCCGCTTCACTTTCCGTTTCCTGCGAAACTACAAAATCGCTGTTGTCCACATCGAGATCAAATTTTACCTGCAAAAGCAGCTCATCCTTTGTAACAAAGGAAACCTCTACTTCCTCTCCAAACATAGACTGCATTTCATCGATCATCTGATCCAGATC
This sequence comes from Eubacteriales bacterium, assembly GCA_030524785.1. Taxonomy (GTDB): domain Bacteria; phylum Bacillota; class Clostridia; order Lachnospirales; family Lachnospiraceae; genus Marvinbryantia. The sequence goes on along the minus strand of JAUNFZ010000034.1, from coordinate 909 downwards.
GCCGTCAAAATCAGGATTATCAGAAAGTTGCAGCAGACCGGATTTGGTAAGCCAGGACAAGTTTTTATCAAAGATCTCCCTGTAAACATTCATGACGTCTTCCGTCTTACAGGTCAGTTCATAGACAACAGCATCGCCGTCCTCAACTTTTTCAATCTTGGCGTTCTCAATAATTTTTGTCAAAAGTTCTTCTATCTCGTCCGCATTGTTCTGACTGTTTAAATTTTCCATATCTTCCACATGAGGATAGAATGTTGGAATATCAATATCCGGAATAGAAGATGTATCTTCAATCTCAAAGATCTCCGGGAAAGCAGACTTTTCAAACTGTTCCTTAATATTGCCCGCATAAAGAGAAACTGCTCCTGTGAAAAACTGCGGTATCGTAAGCGCAAGCTTCTGGGCGTTGCCATAAAGATTTATATCCAGAACAGAGCCTTCCTCAGAGGACGCACCCGCGTCTAACGTCCATTTCTCCGAGGTGGGATCCACCTGCATGCCAAAATAAAGATCGCAGCCGTTTTCAAATACATTTTCCAGCTCCATAATGGATGCCGTCTCCTTTGGAATACCCAGATTCAGCTTGAATTGGAGCCCTTTTTCTTCCCCTGCACCCTCATCATCTGAAAACCCAAGCGTCTCCTGAAGAAGGGACGTCTGTTCACTCTGTTCCTGTTTTGCAAGAATTTCATTTAATTCATCCAAAGGTTCTGCAGCAAAAGCCGTGGACGAAAAAATCATAGACAAAGCCATCGCCGCAGCCGCTGTTTTTGATAAAAATTTTTTTGCTAATCCCATATCTTTCCTCCAATTATTCTGATAATAATAATACTTATATGAAAAATATATCATAATACTATAGATTTAGCAAACAAAAAAGAATCCCATTTCTGGAATTCTTCTGTATGA
>JAUNFZ010000100.1 GCA_030524785.1 Eubacteriales bacterium | reverse complement strand
ATTTACAAAGTGGGAGTCTTAGGTTACAAATGGGATTCTCGGCTTACTATTTACCATAGTATATTCCATTTGCACGAAAAACACAATACTTTGCACGAAAAATTAACAATAATTTTATCTTTAAGGAGGTAAATAGTAAATAGATGCACGAAATTTGGACAAAATACAGTGGGCTGGAAAAACTGGTAAATAAGTCGACAATAGAAGAACTGAAGACAATGAAAAAAAGCGCGCTTTCGAATGAAATAATTTTTGGGATGGAAACGTCAAAGAAAATGAGGGTAGTAAATGAAGATGAAACGGGTATTGCGTTTTGGCTGATGGATCAGTTATATAGGAAAGAAAATGAACTGTACATAAAAGATGCAGATCAATATAAGGGTATGCTGCGTATCTTAGAAAAGTTTGATGAGATCGGTAGGATTTTATGGTAAATTTCAATAAAAGATAGAAACAGATAACTAAGAGCATGCAAAAGGCATTTCATTGTTTTCCAGGAAACAGCAAAGAAAGAATGGAAAATCAACAGGTCTTCTTTAAATTCTGTAAAAAGTATGCTAAAATGTGCGCAAAGAGCAGAAAAAATAAGACACCTCTGCCCGCAGGGAAATGAAACAGGGACAACATTTGCCGGCAAAGGAAATATCAGTGAGAAAAGAGGAAAATTATGAGTAGACAATACAGACAGGAAACGAAATGCGTACAGTCCGGGTGGCAGCCAAAGAAGGGGCAGCCCCGTATTCTGCCGATTATTCAGAGTACGACCTTTAAATACGAGACGACCGAGGAAATGGGCAGACTGTTTGACCTGGAGGACGACGGGTATTTCTATTCCCGCATACAGAATCCTACCAGTGATGCGGTGGCGGCAAAGATTGCCGATCTTGAAGGCGGAGTGGCGGCGGTTTTGACAAGCTCGGGCCAGGCAGCGAATTTCTACGCCGTGTGCAATATCTGCGAAGCGGGGGATCATATTGTGGCGGCGGCCACAATCTATGGAGGAACATACAACCTGTTCCACGTAACACTGAAAAAATTTGGCATCGACTGTACCTTTGTGGATGCAGACGCGGATCCCGAGACGATTGCAGCGGCGTTTCAGCCAAACACAAAGGCCCTGTTTGCGGAAACTATTGCAAATCCTGCGCTTGTGGTATTGGATATTGAAAAATTTGCCGGGATTGCCCATGCACATCAGGTTCCGCTGATTGTGGACAATACCTTTGCAACGCCGGTGAACTGCCGGCCCTTTGAATGGGGAGCGGACATTGTAACTCATTCCACCAGCAAATATATGGACGGACATGCCATGCAGATTGGCGGCGCCATTGTGGACAGCGGAAATTTTGACTGGGATGCCTGCGGCAGTAAGTATCATGGGCTGACGGAGCCGGATGAGTCGTACCACGGCATTGTCTATACAAAGAAATTTGGGAAAGCGGCATATATTACAAAGGCAACCGTTCAGCTGATGCGGGATCTGGGAGCGGTGCCCTCCCCAATGAACTGCTTTTTGCTGAATGTGGGACTCGAGACTATGGCGCTGAGAGTGGAACGCCACTGCTATAACGCAGGAAAAATTGCAGAATATCTGAACAGTCATGAGAAGGTGAGCCATGTAAACTATGCGGGGCTTCCTTCGGATAAATACTATGCTCTGGCGCAGAAATATATGCCCAGGGGAACCTGCGGCGTGATTTCCTTTGAATTGAAGGGAGGACGCGAAGCGGCCGTTCGCTTTATGGACAGCCTGAAGCTGGCGGCAATTGTGACCCATGTGGCGGATGCAAGGACGAGCGTGCTTCATCCGGCAAGCCATACGCACCGCCAGATGAACGACGAGCAGCTTAAGGATGCGGGAGTATCTCCGGGGATGATTCGGTTTTCGGTGGGAATCGAGAATGTGGAAGATCTTTTGGAGGATCTTGAACAGGCTCTTGCGCAGGCGTAGCGAGGATTTTATGAATTAAATGCTTGCAAAACAGAAAAGTATATGATAGAATATTTTTTGGTCAACATGATCGAAAAATATCAGCCGGCGTGTCGGAATGGCAGACGAGGCAGACTCAAAATCTGTTGTGGGCAACCACGTATGGGTTCAAGTCCCATTGCCGGCAGTACAAAAAAGTCCTAAAAATCCAGTAAAAATGAGGATTTTGGGGCTTTTTTATTTGATGATTAAAGTTAATTGATTGGCAGAGGGCTATGTATGAAGCCAAAAGAGATGAAACGATAATCCTAGTTGATATGAATGAGCTGATGATGCGATAAGCGCTGACATTAAGCAGGTGCAGTTTGTCTTGACACGTTCTAAAACAGCATTATAATAACAGGTAAAGGGTAAAGTCCAAAAAGCGGCTTTGCCCTTTAGAAAGGGAAACTATGTTTACGAATAAAGAACTGAGGAAACTGATTTTTCCATTGATTGTGGAGCAGCTGCTTGCAATCACTGTGGGTATGGCGGATACTATGATGGTTTCCCAGGTGGGAGAAGCCGCGGTATCCGGTGTATCGCTGGTAGATATGATAAACGTATTGCTGATCAATATATTTGCGGCGCTGGCCACCGGCGGTGCTGTGGTCACTTCGCAGTTTATCGGAAAAAAGAGACAGGATATGGCATGCCGGTCGGTGAACCAGCTATATCTTGTAAGCGCAGTTGCCTCGGTGGTCATTATGAGTCTGGCGATCCTTTTGAGAAAGGGTGTGCTGCAGCTTCTGTTTGGAAATATAGAGCCGGATGTCATGCAGAGTGCTCTCATTTACCTTGTGCTCTCAGCACTGTCGTACCCCTTTATTGCAATTTATAACAGCGGAGCGGCGATTTTCCGGTCTATGGGAAATTCGCGGATCACGATGATTATTTCTATCATTATGAATGTTGTCAATATTGTGGGGAACTCCATATTGATTTTCGGATTTCAGATGGGGGTGGCCGGAGCGGCGATAGCGTCTCTGATATCGCGTATGCTGGCCTGCGTGATCGTGACGGCTCTGCTGATGAACCAGAGCCGGGAGCTTCATATTGTGCCCGGTGCATTTCGCCCGAACGGTATGCTGATCAAAAAAATACTGTATATCGGGATTCCGAGCAGCCTGGAAAACAGCCTTTTTCAGTTGGGACGCGTGCTGGTAGTGAGCATCATTACCTGCTTTGGCACAGTACAGATTGCGGCGAATGCTATTGCAAATAATCTCGACGCCATGGGAATACTGCCGGGACAGGCGATCAGCCTGGCAATGATTACCGTAGTGGGACAGTGCGTCGGCGCGGGAGATTTTGAGCAGGCGAAAAAATATGCGAAAAAGCTGGTAGGAATTACTTATGTAATTATGGCCGTTTTGATTACCTGTCTTTTAATTCTGCAGCCCTGGATACTTAGAATCTATAATGTGTCTCCGGAAGCTATGGAGCTGGCAAGACAGCTTATTCTGATTCACAATCTCTGTGCGCTGGTGCTGTGGCCGCTGTCTTTTGTTCTGCCAAACGCCCTGCGCGCAGCCAATGACGTTACATATACCATGGGAATTGCAATTTTTTCCATGTGCGCTTTTCGTATCCTGTTCAGCTATATTCTGGGATACCGTATGGGAATGGGCGCCATTGGGGTCTGGATTGCGATGGTAATGGACTGGATTTTCCGTGTCATCATGTTTGTGTCCCGATTTATGGGAAACAAGTGGCAGACCCATAAAATTTAGTCCCCGGAAATTTTGGCCGGCAGTCCGGCAGAAATTTCGTCTGTGCAGTCCGACGGGGATTTCGGCTGGCCCTTTTCTTTTGCAGAAAATTGTGATATGCTAAAAAGACGGACAGGACTTTTGAAGAAAAAGGAAAGGCCAGCAGGATTTGAGATATTGGCAGATTACGTGTGCCACTGGGAGCAGATATGGATTGTAAGACGGCGCAGCAGAAAATTATGCCCTATATTGAACGGAAACTAAGTGACCGCGAGATGGAGGACTTTATAGATCATATTCGTGGATGCGAGGCTTGCAGCGAGGAGCTGGAAGTCTATTTTACGATATTTTATGCGCTGGAACAGTTGGAGCGGGAGGAACAGGGCAATTACGATATTCATAAGCTGCTGGAAAAGAATCTGGACGCTGCGGAGAAGAAAATACGAAACCATGCGATTATGCGGTTTTACCGGCGGTTGATTTTCGGGGTGCTCACGCTTGTAATGACAGTTCTTCTTTTTACTGTGATACAGATGTTTATAATGGGATCCTTTGAAAAAACAACACTGTACCAGTTGTTCAGCGTAGAGACAGAGGCAGAGGAATCCCGAACGTCCGGTCAGAGTGAGACAGAGGCAGCGGAGGAAGAAACGCAGCAGGCCACAAACAGAAAACAGCAGGTGATTGTGACAACGCCGGAGACAGAGGCATGGGAGCAGGCGGCGCCGGAAGCACAGGCGGCGTCCGGCACACAGAAGACACCGGAGACGCAGGCGATGTCCGGAGCGCAGAATGTGCCGGAAGCACAGGCGACACCGGGAACACAGAAGACACC
>JAUNFZ010000033.1 GCA_030524785.1 Eubacteriales bacterium | reverse complement strand
GCTGCCGGAGCCGCTTCCTGTACTGCCGCCTGAAGTGCTGCCGGAACCATTTCCTGCGTTGCTTCCTGAAGTGCTACCCTGGGCAAGATAATTGCTGCTCACATAACCTGTCTGTCCGTTATAGGTCACTTCGGTCCAGCCGCCCTGCGTATTTCCTGTGGCCGTAACCTCAGCGCCGCTGGGCAGTGTGTCAAGGACATCTCCGTCCGTGCCGGCGCTGCTTCTCATATTTACATCGCCGGTAGCATACATGAGATTGGCGTTTTCTGCATCTGAAGCTGTCCCGCCCGCCGGCGTATCACGCTTTACAGATACCACAAACGAATCCTTTGATTTTGTAAATTGCTCCACAGAGATCGGAAGCTCCGTTTCCTGCTCACTAACATCCGTCTCTGTCTCCAGTTCGATCTGCTGACCCCTGTCCATCAGTGAAAGACCGGTATCCGTCAGAAAGGCACTGCCTCCCGCCGCAAGCACTGTTGCGCCGCAAATCCCCAAAATTGATGATAATTTCCTCTTATCAGACATTTTCCTCACCTCATGATGATAATAACACACCCATTTCAAAATGTCTACGCTTTTGTTCCCCGGCCCTTTCTGCCGAAAGCGCTACATTCTCTCCGGTGCATCAAAACCAAGTATCTCAATTGCACATTCCAGCACCCTGCGCGTCAGCTGCAGCAGCTGTATCCAGGACGCCTGCTGTGCCGGATCTTCCTCTGTCAGTATCTTTGTTTCATGATAAAAACGGTTGAACGCGTTTGCCAGATCATAAATATAAGAACAGATTTTATGGGGCGCCCGTTCCTCAAAGGCCGTTTCCATCACACTGTTAAAGCGGGAAATCTCCAGCATTAACGCCTTTTCGCTGTCGTTTGCCGCCGCTAAAATACCGCCCTTGCTCTCCACTCCTCCCGCTGCTTTATATTTGTTCAGAATCGATTTGATTCTTACAATTGTGTAAAGGATGTATGGGCCTGTATTTCCCTCAAAGGAAGTAAAGCGGTCGATGTCAAACACATAATCTTTCGAAGCCTGATTCGACAGGTCACCATATTTAATGGCAGAAAGTCCCACAATTTTTGCGGTTTCCCTGGCCTCCGTCGGATCAATCTCATGGTTGTCCATGATTTTGCGGTACATCTCCTCCTCGATATCCGCGATCAGATGCTCCAGACGCATCACGCCGCCGTCCCTGGTCTTAAAGGGCTTGCCGTCTTTTCCATTCATGGTGCCAAAGCCCAGGAAGGTAAGCTTTGTATCCTCCTTTACGATTCCCGTCTTTTTTGCACACCTAAACACCTGAATGAAATGCATCTCCTGACGCTTGTCCGTCAGATAAAATACCTCGTCCGGATCGTACAGCTTCCTCCGTTCCACCAGCGTCGCCAGATCTGTGGTGGCGTAAAGGGCTGCGCCGTCGGACTTCAGAATAATACAGGGCGGAATCTCTTTGACGTCCGTCTCCTCTCTGACGTCAACCACCAGCGCCCCCTGATCCTCATGGGCAAAGCCCTGCTCCTTCATTTTTCGCACCATATCGGGAATATATGGCTGCGCGTCAGACTCACCCTTCCACAGATCGAACTCCACATTCAGGCGGCTGTAATTTTTCCTGAGATCTGCGATAGACACCCGCATAATATGACTCCACAGCGCACGGTAGCCCGGCGTTCCCTGCTGCAGCTGTTTCGTAGCCTCCAGCGCTTCTTCGCGGTATGCCTCGTCCTCCTTTGATTTTTTGCTGGCTGCCGGATAGATTTCCTCCAAGTCTCCGATTGTAAACGGCGCTTCTTCGGGATATTCTCCTTTAAAGCTTTCGTCAAAGTACGGCAGATCCGGCTGACGTTTCTTCAGCTCCGTAATGATCAGCCCCATCTGCAGGCCCCAGTCGCCAAGATGCACGTCTCCGATTACCTCATGGCCCATAAACCGTCCCATGCGCTTGATGCTCTCTCCGATAATCGCAGAGCGCAGATGGCCCACATGAAGGGGCTTCGCCACATTTGCTCCGCCGTAATCCAGGATAATCCTTCGGGGTGTCTTCGCCTTTTCCACCGACAGATGTTCGTCCGCCTGCATATCATTCATATACCCCGCCAAAAAACTGCCGGATAATTTGATATTGATAAATCCCGGGTTGACCGCCTGCACGCTCTCAAACATTTTGCTGCCGCAAAGTTCCTTCACCACGTCGTTCGCAATTATGATGGGCGCCTTCTTGTACGCCTTTGCCGCCGCCATAGCTCCGTTGCACTGAAATTCACAGAGGTCAGGGCGGTTGGAGGCCGCTGCCCTGGCGTACGCAGCATCGTATCCCGCCTTCTCAAAGGCCGGAACCAGTACTTCCTCAATCATTGCAATGATTTTTTTCATCTTCACTAAACTCCTTTTTCGAACTGTAACGATTATACCGATAAAATCATGCTTTTTCAATACTTTCAATTGTATTCTGCCGGAAATGATGATAAAATTAAGAAAATTTTCATTACCTTAAGGAGGTTTTCATGATGACTGCATTGTCAGTGTTTTATGAAAAGCAGGCAGAAACCCTGTTAAAGGCATTACATAAACGCGGCATGGAGGGCTTTTACTGTGCCGACAGCAAAAGCGCCGTAGAAAAGGCGCTGTCCCTTATTCCCGAAGGCGCCACCGTCACCTGGGGAGGTTCGGAATCCATAAAAGAAAGCGGCCTTTTGGACGCCCTGAAAACCGCGCCGGTTACTCTGTGGGACCGTTCCACCGTAAAGCCTGAGGATCTAAAAGCCTTTTACCGAAAAGCCTTCTGCGCCGACTATTTTCTGATGAGCGCCAACGCCATCACCCTGGACGGCCAGCTGGTAAATATTGACGGCACCGGAAACCGTGTGGCCGCGCTTTCTTATGGCCCGGACCATGTCATTATGCTGATCGGCATGAATAAAGTCGCGCCGGATCTGGAATCCGCCATCGCACGGGCGCACAATACGGCCGCGCCGCCAAACGCCATCCGTCTGAATCTGAATACCCCCTGCGCAAAGGACGGCGTCTGCCACAACTGTCTGTCGCCCCAGAAAATCTGCAATATGCTGCATGTTCAGCACTACAGCCGCTTCCCCGGGCGTATTCAGGTGATCCTGGTCGGAGAATCTCTTGGTTTTTAGGAGGCGTCATGGAATACACAAAAGATTATAAATGCAAATGCCCCACAGACGCTTCGTATGTGACACATACCGTCACATACAAAAAGGGGAGCTGCAGCCGCTATCCCGAGGACGTTATGACCTCCTTCGTGTGCAGCCGCAACTCCGCCTGTGTGAAATGCTCTCAGAATTATATCGACTGAGCATTATATGATCTGAAGCTTCTGCCGTTTACGCTGTAATATCCATATGGATTGCTCCATATTTGCGGATGCTCATTTTGTAAACGCATTTGTCGTTCAGCTTTTCTTCTATATAGCGCGTGTAATCTTCGGTATACTCTTTCGGCAGGATCACCATGATCACTCCCGCAAAGCCGCCGCCGTGGACTCTGCATGCGCTCTTTTTAATGTTCTTTCTGTAAAGCTCCGTCAGAGCCAGAGCAACACAGATCGCCTGTTCCTGGGGAGTTTCAATGCAGTAGCAGTTCTGCAGCCATTTCCAGGAAGAATCGCCGGATTCACAGATCATGCGCAGGAAATCGTCATAGCGCTTTTCTTTCAGCGCCGCCACTTCGTCCTCTACGCGGATATTTTCATTATAAAAGTGGAGGGCGCGCATCACGCAGCGATCCCCAAGCGCCGTTCTCACCTCCGGCACTTTCGTCAGAAATTCTTCGTAGGGCACCTCTGCCAGCACTTCTTTTCCAAAAAACGATGCTGCCTTTTTCATTTCTACGGGAACCGCCGAATACTCATCGCTCATATTTGCATGGCCTTTTCCTGTATTCACAATCAGCAGATCGCAGCCAATCTCATCCAGGCTGAAATCAATCTTCTCCACCTTTGGATTTTCACAATCCTTAAAGTCGATCGTAACAATACCGCCGCTGGCGCAGGCCATCTGATCCAAAAGGCCGGAAGCTTTTTTCCAGTATACGTTTTCCGCATAACGGCCTGCGTGGGCATAATTTGTCACCGTCATTTTGTTATCGTTGAAAAAATAATTCAATATCGAACAGATCAGCATCTCAAAGGAAGCGGAAGAACTTACGCCCGCAGCGCTGATGACATTGCTGGTAGTAAAAGCGTCAAATCCGCCCACTGCAAAGCCCTTTGCCTTAAAGCCCGCAAGAATTCCCCTGATCAGCGGCACGGTACCTGTGGTCTTTCCATCCGGTTCCAGATTTTCAAGATCAATGGTAAAATCCTGGTGAAACGTCTCGCTGATCATGCGGATACTGTTGGTGCCGTTTTTGCGCGCCGCACAGATGCAGTCCTGGTTTACGCTTCCCGCAAGCACCTTTCCGTGATTATGGTCAGTGTGATTTCCACCAATTTCCGTTCTTCCCGGTGAAGAAAACAATTCAAACTCCTGATCGCCAAAATTCTTTACAAAGCCTTCCGCAAGATGGCGGTAGCGCGCTGCATTTTCTTCCTCGTTCCCAGCGCCGTAAAGCTCCGTAAACAGTGCCTTTGTACTTTCCTTCTCCAAAGCTGACAACATCTGTTCCTGTCTCATACCAAATCCCCCTGTGAGTATTCTTGTAAAATGCGCGGCAGTCAGTTCCCTGATCGGGTTGTTTACATCCGCTCTATTTTCAATTATAATGATTTCACAGAAAAAAACAAGAGAATTGAGAAATACCTGGTCAGGATTTAAAACTGCCTGACCCAGAAAGGATTTTATGAAAAAGACTTTACCAAAGAAAAAAGAAAAAAAACGTACCGGCCAGGAGTCCCGGCGCATATCCTCAAGCGAACGCCGCCAGGAAGTCCTGCGCTCCCGCATCATACTTGGCTGCATTATAGCCTCTATTATCATCATCGCCGCGCTGGCGCTGCTGCTGCCAAAGTCCTCGCAGCGTTTTCGCCGCCCTGTCAATATGGGAGAGCTGGTGGGCGTAAGCTCTGACGTCTTGCAGTACACCGACGCTGTCGCCTCTGCCTGCCGCGAATACGACATCCAGGAATACTCCACCCTGCTGATGGCCCTTATGCAGCAGGAAAGCTCCGGCCAGGGCACCGATATTTTTCAGTGTTCTGAAAGCCCCTTCAACACAGAGTACTCCAACGAACCGGGAAGCATTACCGATACCGCCTACTCCATCCGGGTAGGTGTAGAAACCTTCGCCTACTGTCTTGAGCAGGCCGGCTGCAAAAGCATCTCCGACACCAACGCTCTCAAGCTGGCGCTTCAGGAGTATAATTACGGAAACGACTACGCCGCCTGGGCGCTGGAAAACTATGGCGGATATTCGGAAGAAAGCGCTCTCGCATTTTCTGAAAAAATGAAAGCACAGCTTGGCTGGGAGACCTATGGAGATCCCCAGTATGTCCAGCATGTGCTTCAATACATAAATCTGTAGGCCGGCCTCTGCTGCTCCATTGCAGAGCCGCCGCAGGCTCTGTCGCTACCGCTTCATCACAGAACTGCCGCAGGCTCCGTCTGTGTTATTTCAGCGCCCTGAGCGCCTGATACGTTTCTTCCAGATAAGGATTCTCGGCCTGGGCGAAATGGCCGTCCGCCAGCGCAGCAAATTCAGGGTCTATGGGCATCTTTCCAAGTACCTGAAGGCCCATTTCCCCGGCGATCTCGTCAATGTGGCTCTCGCCGAACACAGATATCTTTCTGCCGCAGTCGGGGCATGTCAGCCAGCTATAGTTCTCTACAATTCCCAGCACCGGAATGTTCATGGTCTTTGCCATATTATATGCTTTTTTTACAATCATCTGCACCAGTTCCTGAGGCGACGTCACAATCACAATGCCGTCCACCGGCAGGGACTGAAATACCGTCAGCGGCACATCTCCTGTTCCCGGCGGCATGTCTACCAGAAGATAGTCCAGTTCGCCCCAGATTACATCGCTCCAAAACTGTTTCACCATGCCTGCAATGACCGGTCCGCGCCAGATCACCGGCGCTTCCTCATCCGGCATCATCAGGTTCACGGAGATCACTTTAATATCATTTTCCGTCAGCATCGGATAGATTCCCTGATCGTCAGCCACCGCCGGCCCATGAAGCCCATACATTTTAGGAATCGAGGGGCCTGTGATATCCGCATCCAATATTCCTACGCGATATCCCCTGGAAGCCAGCAGATTTGCCGCTGAAGCCGTCACCATAGATTTTCCGACGCCTCCCTTACCGCTGACAATCCCGATCACATGTTTAATGTCTGAATACGCGTTTGCATCCACCTGGAAGCTCGCAGGCGCCTTTTTGCTGGGGCATCCCTCACAGCTTTCCCGCGTGCAGCTTGATGCGCTGCTGCATGATTTTTCTTTTTCTGCCATTTTTTCTTCCTCTTTTCTGCTTTTTATACTTTCTGTTTTCTATCAGCCGTTAAAGCTGAAAAACAATCCCGATCGCTGCCCCTGCAAGGAGCCAGACTGCCGGATGCAGCTTTTTCAGTTTCTTTATATTCATAGCCCCGAAAAAGACTGCGCACAGAATCAACTGAAACACCGGAATCTGAAATTCTCCGGCGGCGTCTGTAAAAAGCGCCGTATGAAAAATTCCCAGCACCGCCGCCGCAATCAATCCCGTCACTGCCGGCCGGATCAGCCGAAACGCCGACTGAACATACACATTTTCACTGAAATTGTCCAAAAGCCTGGCTACGATGATAATCACAATCAGGCTGGGCAGCACCAGTGACAGAGTCGCTGTGATGCCTCCTGCCAGGCCAGCCGCATGATATCCGGCATAGGTGGCCATGTTAATCCCCAAAGGCCCCGGCGTGCTCTCACTGACCGCCAGCATACTGGCTACATCCGATTTTGTATACCAATCCACCCGCTCCGCCAGATCCATCAAAAAAGGGATCGTAGCGGGACCGCCGCCGACGGCAAACAGGCCGATCTGAAAAAATTCCACAAACAGCCTCAGAAACACATTCATACCGTCCATACCCCCGTTTTCTGCAGAATAATTCCAAGGATTCCGGCGGCAATCACAAGAAGCACCGTAGGCACGGGGGTAAACAGAGCCGCCGCCAGTGCCACAACGCCAACGCCGACGCACAGGGCATTGACAAAGCTCTTTTTCGCCAATGTAATCACCGTGTTTGTCATAAGGGCGCAGACCACCGCTTTCACTCCGGCCACTGCATGGGCCACCGTCTGATTGTTCATAAACTGATCCAGAAACATTGCCAGTATGGATACGATAATCAGCGAGGGACTGACCATCCCCAGGGTCGCAAATACAGCGCCCAGGATACCTTTGCGCTTATATCCCACAAAAGTCGAGACATTGACAGCGATAATCCCCGGCGTACACTGCCCGATAGCGTAGTAATCCAGAAGCTCGTCCTCCTGTACCCATTTCTTTTTCTCTGAAAGCTCATATTTCAGCATGGGAAGCATGGTCAGACCCCCGCCAAAGGTCAGGCCCCCGATACGGAAAAAAGTAAAATACAGTTCCAGAAGCTCTCTCATTTTCCACCCATCTCCGTCATTCGTTTTCAAAACACTTTTGCCTTTTGACGTCAAAACAACCCTGCCGCGTTTTCCCCGGCAGGGCGTTTCAGTTATTTTACATACTAATAAGAGTAAACCGTCGTTCCGACTTTCAGATTCTTATACATCCAATTCAACTGCGTCTGTGTACAGCGGATACAGCCTCCGGAATGAGCCACACCGTTTTTGCTGATATCCTTGTACCCATTCAGGTCGCCTCTAAAGTTTGGATGGAACATATTTCCTTCCCAGGGTTTGCTTCCCGTCCACTGCAATGAAGGTCCGCCGTGATCCCCGGTGCTGAATTTATAGCGGATACTGTAGATTCCCTTCTGGGAACCGCTTCTGCCGATCATACACGGGAATGACCGGATCAATTTCCATTTTCCGCTCTTTTTCTCAAAAATATTCACCCTCGCCCTGTACTGGCTGATCCATACCAGATATTTCGTCGGGCTTGACAGGCTCAGGGAATTGATGTATTCCTCCTTCGCCGCCGTGGTATAATCGCTCTTGCTGTCTATATATATCTTGTTATACGTCTCCTTCAATACACGGGTCGCCTGTTCGTCCGCATACCTTCGGTAAGTGCCCTTCTGGTATTTCAGATTCGCACTGCTGATTCTGATTTTATCGCCGTTGTTCAGCCATGCGGTAATGCTGCTTCCGGACTTCGCAGCAGCCGCCACCTGGGTATTCTTTTCCAGAATCTGTGATTTCCCTGTGGTCAGATTCTGCACCACAACCCGGTTCTTCGTCACGGCATCATAGGCGAACGTGCGGATAGATGCCGCCTCCGCCGACAGTTCAAAGGGCTTTTTGGAAATTTTTGCCGAAAATGCACTGTACGCTTTCACCGAGCCAGCCTTACGGTAACTGCGCACTTTATATGTATATGTAGTGGATGCGCTCAGTTTCTTGTGGGTATAGGACGTTCCTGTAAGGGCGACGACCCTTTTCTCCGTATTGCCGTTTACGCGGTAAACTTCATAACCCGTGGCGTTTTTCGCCTTGCTCCAGGAAATTTTCAGTGCGTTGGAGCCATACGTTACCACCTTTACATTACCCGGTTTTGCCGGCGTCGTAACCTTCGTTTTCACCTGCACAGTAGGCGAATATGCCGCGCTGGTATAAGTCTTTTTCCCCACCTTGCGGTATGCGATTACCTTAAATTTATACGTCTTGTTGAGGGCAAGCTTCTTGATGACGCATTGTTTTTTCTTTGTGGTTCCTACCTTCTTCAGTTTTGACCCGTCTATGCGGTACACATAATATCCTGTGGCCTTTGAAGCGCCGGACCAGGAAAGCTTTACTTCCTTCTCACCTGCCGTGGCTTTCAGTGTTTTTACATTTCCCGGCCTGTTATTCGCCGCAAACACGCTGACTCCGCTCAATAGAAATATCAGCAACAGCAATGATAAACTGCCCGCAATTCGTTTCATATAATTTCCTCTCACTCTTTCCATAATTTCCGTACTTTATTATACAATTATATTCTAGCTTCCGCCGCTGTTTTTGTCAAGCCATTACCGCCGCTCCTTTTACACAGCAGAAGCCCCGCTTTGACATAGCATCCTATTTCCCGGGCCTTTCCTGGAAATTACCTGGAAGGATTTCCAGTCTTTCCCTGATATAGGCGCCCACGCCTCCGGCCGGCAGCCTCAGGGCAAAGGAAAACTCATCATCAATGCAGCGCTCCGCTTCCTGCAAAATTCCCTCGTCGGTATAATTCAGCTTCTTTCCGGCAGAAATCAGTTCTCTCTTTTTCAAATAGATACAGCTTACCAGAAGAAGCATTTCTTTCTGGTTCCGCTCCTTTAAAATCTTTCGAAATTCTTCCTCCCGCTTTTTCTTGTCGCTCTGCCACTGGATTTCTTTATCTCTGTTTTCCTCCAAAATGGCGTCTATTTCTTCTTTCGTCAAGACATGACGCATCTTTTCTCTCAGCTTTTCATTATCCACCGGTACATACAATGTGGACGATGCATTTCTCACCGGCCGCAGAATATAATAGCAGCGCTCTCCCCGCTCTGAGGGAAAGCGCATGTTTCTGATATCCTCTATATAACACACCCCGGCGCTGCCGTAAACCACGTATCCGCCTTTGCAAAAATCTATTTCCATAAAAAGTACCTCCAACAATCAAACTACTGTTATATATTCAGTATAACAAATAATTTAAAATCATGTAAGCACTTTTTCTCATTTCTTTTTTCCATTCATCCTATGGACGAAAAAAACGATGGATACAGACAGCAAAAGATACAAACACCGACGAACAAACCGGCAATTTTATATTATTTTCTCCTGCGCCTTAGCTTTTCCTCCTCATAGAAGATGGTGATTTGATTTCCCTCGCCCTCCGTGTGGATATAAGGAATACTGGCAATATAATTCTTCAGCTGGGAATAGCCGTAATCCCTCACCTGAAAATCTTTGAAATGCGTATGAATACGCTGTCCGAGCGTCCCCAGGGACAGCCCCTGCTTTCCGCTCTTTTTTACCTCGTCCACAATATACTTTTCTATGCCTTCCCGCTTGCCGGGATCCTCGTAGAGCGTCACCGTCATCAGTGTGCCCTCCCGGATAATCTTCAGTTTGGGAAATGTCTCCAAGAATTTGTACAGCATACTGTAGCCATATCCGCGCACATCAAAATCAGGGTACAGCTTTACCAGCCGGTTTCCAACCTCCGCCAGGCCCGTTTCCCGCCCGTTATTCTGATTTTCTGTAATAATCTTGATCACGGCTTCTTCAATCTGATTCTTGCTTACCGCCGCGCTTTCTTCTTCATCACTCAGCAAAAGCTCCAGCGTTGTGAAAATATTGCACGCCTGACGAAACGCCGTGGGCGTTTTTTCCTCGCCCATGCCAATCACATTCTGTCCGCTCTCACGCAGACGGCTGGCAAGGCGCGTAAAATCGCTGTCGCTGGACACAATGCAGAATCCGTCCACCTTCCCGGTGTATAAAATGTCCATCGCGTCGATAATCATGGCCGAATCCGTGGCGTTTTTCCCCTGGGTATAGCTGTACTGCTGAATCGGCATAATCGAATTTTCCAGAAGCACCTCTTTCCAGCTCGCGTTATGAGTCGTTGTCCAGTCGCCGTAAATTCTCTTGTACGTCACATTTCCATATTTGGAAAGTTCGTCCAGAATCGGCTTAATATACTTTGCAGATACATTGTCTGCATCAATCAAAAGCGCATATTTATTTTCGTTCTCTTTCATGTTCCGGTTATCAAATTCCTTTCTTCCTGCAGATATCATTCAGACAGCACCGGCTGCAGTGGGGTGCCGTCCTTGCCGTACAAACGTCCCGTCCGTGATATACAAGCCTGTGGCAGAAATCGCTTCCTTCTTCCGGAGGAATGATTTTCCAGAGCGCCATCTCCACCTTCTTCGGCTCCCGGATATCCTCCACAAGCCCCATGCGGTTTACCAGGCGGATGCAATGGGTATCCGTCACAATTGCCGGCTTTCCAAACACATCCCCCATAATCAGGTTGGCGCTCTTTCTCCCGACGCCCGGCAGCTTCAGAAGCGCATCAAAATCTCCCGGCACCTTTCCGTCATACTGCTCCTGCAGTATTTTCATGCAGGCGCTGATGTCTCTGGCCTTGCTGTGTCCAAGGCCGCAGGGCTTTACAATCCGTTCAATTTCCTCCACTGGGGCCTCTGCCAATGCCTTTACATCAGGAAATTTTGCATACAAATCCTCTACTACCACGTTGACCCGGGCGTCTGTACACTGAGCCGCCAGGCGTACGCTCACCAAAAGCTTCCATGCCTCGTCGTAATCCAGGGTGCATCCCGCGTCGGGATACTCCTTTTTCAGTCTTTCTATGATCTCTAATGCCAGTGCTTTTTTCGTCATTTTTATCCCCCGCAGTTTCCTAGATCTTTTTCATCCATTTCAAATTAAAAACCAGCGCCAGCAAAAAGGCCGCCACATCCGCAGCCGGCTGCGCAAGCTGGATTCCGGTCAGCCCCAGAACTGCCGGCAGAATCAGCACGGCCGGCAGGAAAAAAATTCCCTGTCTTGACGCCGCCAGGATGCTGGCAGGCATCGTGTAGCCAATCGTCTGAAACAGCATGTTATTCATAATGATCCACCCCGTCAGAGGCAGAGTAACGCACTGCATGCGCAAAGCCGTTGTGCCGATGCGAAGCACCTCCAGATCCTCTTTCCTGAAGATTGCAATGAGCTCTCCTGAAAAGATAAAGCCGGCAATTCCCAGTACTGTCAGAACCACTGCGGAAGTCTTTACGCAAAACCAGAAGGCCTCCTTTACTCTCTCTTTATTGCCGGCCCCGTAATTAAAGCCGCAGACAGGCTGAAATCCCTGGCCGAAACCAATCACTGTGGAACCCGCAAAAAATGCAATGCGCATCACGATGGACATTGCTGCAATAGCCGCGTCCCCATAAGGTTTCGCCGCCAGGTTCAAAGCAACTGTGGCAAGGCTCGCCAGTCCCTGCCGGCAGAGCGACGGCAGCCCGCCGCCGAAAATCGGCCGTATCACCCGGGGCAGCTGCTTCATGTGCCGGACACGCAGGGGAATACATCCCGCCCTTTTCATTCCAATCAAGAGCAGGATAAAAGATACGAGCTGGCTCAGAATCGTCGCCCAGGCCGCCCCTGCAATCCCCATATGAAACAGAAATATAAACACCGGATCCAGAATAATATTCAGCACCGCGCCTGAAGTTATCCCAATCATCGCGTAAAAGGCACTGCCCTGAAATCTCAGCAGATTGTTCAACACCAGGGCAGCCGTCATATACGGCGCCCCCAGAAGAATCACCTGCAGATACTGCCTTGTATACGGCAGTATGGTCTCCGTGGAGCCAAGCGCCAGCGCCAGCGGATCCAAAAACAGCAGGCCAAAGATGAGAATCACAGTTCCGCAGAGCAGGGCGCTGAAAAAGCCGCAGGAGGCTAAAACTTCCGCTTCCTGCGTTTTCCCCGCCCCCAATTTTCTCGACACGTTATTTCCGGACCCGTGTCCGAAGAAAAAGCCAAGAGCCTGTATCACCGACATCAGCGGAAACACTATGCCCACAGCCCCGGTAGCGCTGGTTCCGATCCTTCCCACAAAAAATGTATCCGCCATATTGTAAAAGGATGTAATCAACATACTGATGATTGTCGGCACCGCCAGCCGCACAATCAGCCCCGGCACGGGCGCATGCGTCATCATCTGCTGTTTTTCTTCCTGTGTCATACCCTTCCTCCCGCAAACAGCCATAAGTCAAAAATCTGGAAGCCCGGCTATGCAGGACATTCCAGATCTGGTTTTCTCTCTTAAACAGCTTCTTCCCTGCGTTCCGCCTCTTTTTCCTCCTGGCGTACTTCCCAGTAAATCAGGAACGTCAATGCCGCCCGAAGCACGATGATACCCGCCACAATAGCGATCTCGCTCCATTCCCGCACAATAACCGTCCTTAATATCTCGCTGCCCAGCTTAAACTGCAGGCCCATCGCCAATCCCTTGGCCAGATAAATCTTCGTATCGGGCTTGCGCGACAAATACTTATAGAGACTGACGACGCCCGTCCAGATAATAATGCCCACCCCGGTATACTCAAAAATCAAAATTCCAAATTCAATGATGTATCCTAACAGTACTTCCAACATCTCAAGCATGACGTACGTCTTCCTTTGTTTATGATAGTATCAGTATACCGATATTTTGCAGGAAATGTCAAGCCTTCAATCCTCTCCGGCAGCTTCCCGCGTCACTGTTTTCCTTTTTATCGGCAGCAGATCTAATTCTTCTGAAAATATGCAGCTTTTGATTTGGTTTTGCTTTACCAGGCGTTTACATTCCTCCAGATTGATCCAGCGCACGCTCTCCACCTCGGAGGCCTGCAGCGTCATTTTCTCCGCCGGTATATTCCTCCACAGGCAGTACACATTGCTGACCTGGTTATCTATAAAGGGCCTGCCGTAAAATGTATCGCGCCAGCAGAACCTGCGTTGCCCGCAGCAGTGCAGTTCCCCCGCCTCTGCCTCAATTCCCAGTTCTTCCTTAAGCTCCCGCAGAGCCGAAGGGATAAAATCCACACCCGCAGGAATATGGCCTGCGCTGGAAATATCATAGCAGCCCGGGTGGGAATCCTTGCAGGCGCTTCGCTTCTGCAGAAGAACCTCCACGCCGCCCTCCCGCTCCCGCATCACCCATACATGGGCCGTGCGGTGTCTGATTCCCTCCAGATGGGCTCTTGTGCGCTCCACAATTTCCCCTGTGGGTATTCCGTTTTCATCTACAACATCCAGCCATTCCATACACATCCAACCGTTTCATCCGCTTTGTCTTTATCCGATATATTCACAGGCCGCCAGCCCTGCGATTGCTCCGTCCGCCGCCGCAGTGGCAAGCTGGCGCACACTTTTTGTACGGCAATCTCCTGCGGTAAAGACGCCTTCCTCATTCGTCCTGCAGTTTTCCGCCGCCACGATGTACCCCACCTCGTCGGTGTCTACAAGATCTGCAAAAGCCCGGTTCTCCGGCATCTGTCCAATCGCCACAAACAGCCCCGATATGGCCAGAGTCCGTCTCTCCTTTGTATTTACATTCTCCACTTCCACCGATTCCAGGGAGGTTTCCCCATTCAATTTTACCACCGTACTTTCCAGCAGAAAAACTACATTCTCCTTCTGCCGCAGCGCCTCCAGCCGTTTCGCTTCGCCGCGGAACTCTTTTCGCCGGTGTATCACATATACCATGCGGGCTGTATTTGACAAAAACAGAGCGTCCTCGAGAGCCGTATTTCCGCCGCCGATCACCGCCACATCTTTGTTTCTGAAAAATGCCCCGTCACAGGTAGCGCAGTAGGAAATCCCCCGGCCCGTCATCTCGGCTTCATTTTCAATTCCCAGAGGCCTGTTTTTTGCGCCTGTAGCCAGTATCACGCTCCTGCACACATATTCATTATCGGGAGTTACTACAATTTTATTTTCATTTTCACTGCGGATTCCCTCTGCTCTTTCGTACTTTATCTCTGCTCCCAGATCTGCCGCCTGCTGATAAAGGTTCGTGGCAAATTCAAAACCCGAGATACGCTTGATTCCCGGATAATTCTCCACCTCCGGCGTATTGATAATCTGGCCGCCATAGCTTTTTTCCTCCAAAAGCAGCACACTTTTTCCTGCCCGGCAGGCATATATCGCTGCTGAAAGTCCCGCTGTTCCAGCGCCTACAATCACAATATCATACATATGGATTCCTCCTTGATAAAAAGTATTCCAGAAGCATGACCGTTTATGCTTTCAAAAGCCATTCTATCACACCGCCCTCAATTTTTCAAATGTGGCGCCCCGGGATTCACAGTTGGCACCCCAGAAAAACTTCACGGCGGACGTTCCAAAGAAGATTCACGGCGCCGAAGGAATTTACAGACTATACACCACAATCGCCGCATAGAGCAGAACCGTCACCAGTGTATGCACGGAAAGCGACGTCGACACATATTCTCCATCCTCTCCCACGTCCGAGAAAATCGGGATAATAAAAGGTGCGGGAAGGGCATAAAGCACCATAAGCGCAATCTCCAGTTCTTTGTCAAAGGGGAAAATGCCAAAAATCACAAGATTGCTGACCACAAGCAGCGCTCCCATAATAACCAGGCGGAGCAGAATCGTTTTCAATACTGGCCCAAACAGTTCTTTTTTCAGATTCAGCTCATATCCTACCATCAGCAGCACCACCGCGCTGACCGGCGCCGTGATCATGGAGATCACAGACCGTACAATTCCTCCTGCAAAGGATTCCATTACCAGGCCGCCAATGCCTGCGGCGCCCAGGACGATGCCTAACGCCATGCCCAGAAAGCACTTATTGGAAAACATATTTTTCAGAAGCTTTTCCGCTTTCACCTCGCCTCCGTCCACGGAGATCAAAAGTCCCAGCCATGCCGTATAGGCAAACACCGTCTGTCCCAGATCCACTGCCGCAAACCCAGACTGGCTGCCTGCAATCAGCCCGTAAAGCGCATAGCCAAGCATACCGCCTTCAGCGCTGGACAACAGAAACGGAAGAAATTTGCCGTAGGGCTTTACCAGCGGACGCAGAAAAAAGCCCAGGGCAATCGCAGCCCCAAACCCAAGATACACCACCAGAAATACAACCACTACCCGCAGGCTGTAATCGGCTGTAAAAAAAGCATTGAACAGAACCACCGGAAGCATGATGTCTCCCAGCAGCGCCTTCAATCCTTTCAGTCCGTTCATATCAAAGATCTGCTTTTTATTGCAGAAATAACCCAGGCCGATCATAATCAGCACCGGCAATACCATCTGAATTACCTGTAATCCCATCGTTTTCTCCTATAGAATTTTTCTGCCCACCGGCGCAGTCGCCGCCGCGCCGGAAGCTAACAGCAGCGCTGCCGGACGAAAAAACGCTTTTCCGCCCGGCAGTGCTTCACATTCGTCAGATACCTGCAGCTTGGGCAGTGCTTCTGACCCGTCATTTGCCAGATGTCCGCACGGACGCGGCTTCTGGTTTATTTCCCGCAGGAATGTATTGCATCAAGATAAAACTCATATGCTTCCTTGTCTGTAAATCCTTCATGCACAATCTTGGCAACCGCCTGCGCCATCTCTACCGGATGCTCGCTCTGGAAGATGTTGCGTCCCATATCTACGCCTCTTGCGCCTTTGGAAATTACTGTGTACGCCAGATTCAGCGCGTCCGGCTCCGGAAGCTTCTTTCCGCCGGCCACTACGATAGGCACCGGGCAGGCTGCAACGATTTCTTCAAAATTGTCACAGTTGTACGTTTTCACAAGCTGAACGCCCATCTCCGCAACGATACGCGTCGCCAGCTTAAAGAATCTGTCTGTGCGGGCCATATCTTTGCCAACTGCCACCACGCCCAGAGTCGGGATGCTGTAACGCATACCCGCATTGATCGTCCTTGAAAGATTGTCAATGCTGGAAAGCTGTCCATCCGCACCAATAAAGGTCTGCACCGCCATACAGTCCGCGTTCATGCGGATCGCGTCTTCGATGTCCACTGCCACCACCTCGTGAGACAGATCGTCGTTCAGCATAGAAGAACCGGAGGACACGCGCAGAGCGATACCTTTCGTGATCTGAGGCGGAACACAGGTGCGAATCGCTCCTCTGGTTCCCATAAATACATCCACATAGGGGGCCAGCTTCGGCAGCAGCAGATCCAGTCTCTCCAGACCGGCTGTGGATCCCATAAAGTATCCGTGGTCAAACGCAAACATTACAGAATTGCCGCTCTTGGGATTAAAAATATTCGAGAGATGCTTCTGCATACCCCAGTCGAGATTGTTTGCCCCTTTTACATAAAATCCCTCGTTGTTTGCAAAGGGAATGTCTACCTTATAATCTTTGGCTACCTTAAGTCCGTCTTTATCTGCCATCTATTCTCCTCTTTTCTTTCACTTTTACAGCAGAAAAGAGGCTGCTGTAAACAACAGCCCTTTCCTGTCTTTTGTCAAAATATGTAAGTCTTAGAAGTTGTAGTTGTCCATATTGCTCTCGTCAAAGACTGCACGCTCCGGAAGAAGAACAACACCGTTGTTTGTTTCTGCCGTCTCAGCACCCTCTGCGATACAATCGTTTGCTTCTACTGTTACGTCGCCGATTTCCGGAATGGAGATCGTGTCGCCAACTTTTACTTCATTGCCTGCAGCAACGTATGCAGCTACGTAGCAGCCCATAGCGCCCTGGATCTTGCAATCCCACAGACCCCATTCATAAAGAACGCCTGCCTTGCAGTACTCTTTGATGGAGTTCGGTGATGCAAAACCTGTGATTGTGATATCATCTTTTGTCAGACCTGCATTCTGAGCAGCCTGAAGCTGTCCCGGAAGTGCTGTAGAGTCATTACAGATGATCAGGTCGATATCCTCATGGTCTGCCAGAACAGCAGCGCCGATGGTTACCGCTTTTTCAGAATCCTGCTCGCTGTAGTAGTTTTCCGGTGCTACGTTCTCCCAGTTCGGGTAGTTTTCCTTGATGTAAGCTTCACCAGCTACCTGCCAGGAGTTCTGGTCTGTAACTGTTGCCTGTGAATAGTGCCAGCAGTATTTGATTGCATCAGCTGCCGGATCTTTGCCGCGTTTTGTCAGAGCGTCAACGCCCATATCAACGAGCATCTTGCCAAGAACTTCCGGTGTACCCTGGGATACCATCAGCGCACGGTCTTCTACGTTTGCGTCAGAGTCCCATGTGCAGACCGTAATGCCTGCGTCTGTTGCTTCTTTCAGAGCGTCTGATACGCCTGCTGCGTCTACAGTAGAAATGCAGATTGCATCTACGCCTGTATTGATCGCCTGATGGATTACTTCAACCTGCTCTGCAGCGCCTGCTACGGAGTTGCCCATATACTCAACGGTAATGCCCCATTTCTCTGCAAATTCCTGAGCGCCGTCGTTTGCGGACTCGAAGAATGCATTACCTGTCAGCTTCGGGATAAATGCAACTGTTTTTCCCTCAACGGACTCACTCGCGAAGCATGTCATTGCTCCTCCAGCTACCATAGCTGTGGCCAGCACTCCGGCCAAAACCTTCTTCATCATAAAACCTGTTCCTCCTTTTATTTTTTGTTTTTATATCTAGGGTCCTTCCCCTAAACATCTGAAAATATTGTACATGCCGGCACATTCACCGCCATGCAGAACCGCCCGCAGCAGTCACTGCGCCTGTTTTCCCTTCCGGAATTTTGCCAGCAGGTTTGCCGTGGAAGGATGCGAACTCAGGGACCGCCCAAGCACTACCACCAAAAGCAATATTCCCACCGGGATATCCAGATACTGAGTTCCGACTTTAAAGCACAGGGGCAGGCCGAACCGAAGCAGACCGATTACCATGGACGCCAGCGCCGTGCCAATCACATTTCCCTTTCCGCCGGTACTCAGCGTTCCTCCCAGAACTACGGCTGTGATAATATTCAGCGTAAAGTTTGCGCCCAGGTCGCTTTTTGCTGTTCCCAGATAGGCAGTCAGCACAACGCCTGCAACAGAGGCACTGATGGCGGACAGCACGTAGGTACTCATAATCACCGCCCTGGTATTGATGCCGGAATACTCCGCTGCCTGCTGATTTACTCCTACCAGGAAAATGCTTCTTCCATATTTGGAACGGTGCAGAACAATGTAGGCGACCACCGTCAGCACCAGAAAAATCACAAGCTGACTGGGAATAATACCGAAAAATTTAAATTTTGATACGATTTTAAAGTAATCCGGAAATCCGCTGATTCCCTGATAGCTCGCCGTGGACGCCAGGTTTGACACCAGCAGGGCGATACCTGCATACAGGAACTGACCGCCCAGGGTAACTACCATGGCCTGCACGCCGCAGTAGGCTACAAAGAATCCGGAAAGGGCACCGCAAAGCGCAGCCACGCAGACTGCCAGCACAGCGGCATTCCAGATATTAAAACCAAAGTCCTGCCACGCAACGCCGATAATAATGGAAGTCAGTCCCACAATAGAACCAGCCTGAATGTCGATTCCGCCCGTAATCATAACAAAGGTTACAAACAGGGAAATAATACAGATCGACATAAAATCGTTCATGCTGTTAAACAAAAGCGCCGGTTTTAAAAACTTTGCATTGACGCTGCCGAAGATAATAAACTCCAGCACCAGGATGCACAGCAGCACCATCTCCCAGCTTCTCAGGAATTGCTTTACTTTCGTGGAAAAGGATTTGTTCATTTACATTTCCCCCTTTCCCTGAACTGCAGTTCTCGCCGCCAGGCGCTCCCTGCGGTTTTTCTCCGCCGTATTTTTCTGCATCAGTGCGTCCGCCACCACGATTGTGATCAGCATTACGCCCGTAATCGTATTATCGTAAGTCGATCCAAGCTGCATGAATACCAGCAACCGGCTGATGCTCGCCATGATAACCGCGCCGATGGAAGCTCCGATTACGCTTCCCACGCCTCCGGAAAGGCTGATGCCGCCCAGCACGCAGGCCGCCACCGCCTTCATCTCATAACCGCTGCCCGATGTGGCGGTGATAAATCCGATACGGGAAGAAAATACAATTCCCGAAATCGCTGCAAATACGCCGCAGATCACATAAGCCGCTACTTTTGTTCTGACTGCCGGGATGCCGACCAGCGTCGCTCCTCCCGGATTATCTCCTACCGCCGTAAAATAGCGGCCACGTTTTGTATTTTTCAAAAGAAGATGCACAATCACAACCACAATCGCCGTCACGGCAAAGCAGACGCTGATATCGCCCACCAGAGTATTCGTATAAAGCGCTTTAAAATCTGCCGGAAGGTTTTCCACCCAGGCGCCGCCTGTATATACATACATCATGCCCCGCATCACGCCGTTGGTTCCCAGGGTGAAGATCAGGGAAGGCACTCCCATCACCGCCACACCCCAGCCGTTGAACAGGCCGAACAGCACGCCGATCATAATTCCAACGACAAAAGCCAACGCCCAGTTCTGACCGTCCCGAAGCATACAAGACACTACTGTTGCGGTAAAGCCCAAATTGGCTCCCACGGATACGTCGATCTCTCCCACGATAATGGCAAAGGCCATTCCAACGGAAATAATGATATAAACCACGCTTTCATTAAAGCAGGCAATAATATTTTCCGCCGACAGGAAGCTTGGATTCATAATGCCCACAATCACAAACAGGGCGATCAGGAACAGGAAACTGCTGAGTTCCCTCATCTTTAGCAACCGCTTCATGCTCCCACCTCCGTATCCTTCGTAATGCCAAAGGAAGCGGCCATCAGGTTGTCCTGATTGATGTCCTCTCCTTTAAATTCACCGTTAATGCGTCCCTGGCATACCGTCATCACTCTGTCCGAAAGTTCCACAATCTCCTCCATATCCGACGAGATCAAAAGCACCGAAACCCCCTGATTTCTCAGTTGATGGATGATCGCATAGACGTCGCCTCTGGCCGCCGCGTCAATGCCGCGGGTAGGTTCGTCCAATATCACCAGCTTCGGAGATGTGGAAAGGCTACGCCCTATGACTACCTTCTGCTGGTTTCCGCCGGATAAACTGCCCACCGCCTGATCCTGACCCGTCACCTTGATGCGGAAATCATCAATATACTTTTGGGTCATGCGGTATTCTTCCTTTCTGTTCAAAAGGAAATTCCCCATAGGCTTTTCTCCCAGCATCGCGCTGGTTGTATTCGCCGCAACATCACTCAGCTTAAACAGTCCATGGTAATGCCGGTCCTCGGGAACGTAATTCAGTCCGGCTTCCATCACCTTTTTTGTGGAAAGGCCCGTAATATCTTTTCCTTCCAGAATCGCCTTTCCGCCTAAAACCTTGTCTTTTCCGAAAACCGTCGTTGCAAGTTCTGTTCGCCCTGCGCCAATCACGCCGGCCAGTCCGAGGATTTCTCCCGGATAAACCTTCAGAGAAATATCCGTAAAGCCATAGCCGCTGAAATTCTGCAATTCAAATACAGGCTTGGCGCTGTAATCCACTTCCTTCAAATTCTCCCGGATATCGTTTTCCTTATCCTGTGCATCCGGCGGCAGCAATCCTCTCACCAGGGCTTCTCTCGTAAATTCGCTTACCTCGCCGCGAAGGGGGATCTTTCCGTCGCGCATAATCGCCACATCCGTTGCGATCTCAAATACCTCCGCCAGACGATGCGTAATATAAATAATGCCGATGCCCTTCGCCTTCAGCTCATTCACGCTTTTAAATAGGCTCTGTACTTCATCGAAAGTCAGAGCACTGGTAGGCTCATCCAGAATCAGAATCTGCGCATGACGCAAAAGGCCTCTCAGAATCTCTACCATCTGCTGTTCCGCAATCGACAGGCTGCTGGCCTTTCTGGAAAGATCCAGATTCCAGCCCACCTCTTTCATCAAATCCGTCAATTCTTTATGTAATTCCGAATTCTTCTTATTAAAACCAATGACGATATTCTCTTTCACCGTCATATTCGGAAAAAGCATCGGTTCCTGAGGTACCATATAAATACCGTTTGCAAGAGCCGCGCTCGTTTTATTGGAAGTTACCTTTTCGCCTCTGACGAAGATTTCGCCTCTGTCGTGCTGGTAAATTCCCATAATGATTTTCATCAGAGTACTTTTTCCCGCACCATTGCCGCCGATCAGCGCCAGGACTTCGCCCTCGTTCAGATCCAGGCTGATACCCTTTAATACCTCATTTATTCCGAATGACTTATACACGTCTTTAATATTTAAGAGTGCTTTCCCGGACAAGGAACCTCCTCCTTTCGTCAAATGTTTGTGTCTGGAAATAAAGTTTGAGTATATCATACACCCCACCGCGCGTATTTGTCAACACGTAAATTAGCCACATATCACAATCATTTCCTCCCCATTTTTCTGCTGTTTGATATATTTTGATTATAAAAAATGGCTTAAATCCGCATTTTTTATGCAAATTATTTATATGAATCCCGCGGTGTTTCTTATTGACATATATATTTTTTCATGCTACACTTCCTTTATAAGCAGAACTTTTGTTTTTGTTTTTAACTTTTGTTTCATATTCACAGGAGGTACGTATGGCTGGTGAGTACAATTATGAAGACATTTTGCTGGTGAAAGTCGCATGGTATTATTATATGGAAGGCCTCACGCAGCAAAACATCGGTGATTACCTCGGCATCCCCCGTCTCAGGGTAAACCGCCTTCTTGACAAAGCCAGAAAAACCGGTATTATTCATTTTTCTGTGCGCAACGGAGACAACAACCGTATGCATATTGAAAAAGAACTGATTCAGCGTTTTCATCTGAAGGACGCTTTTATCGTTCCGCCCTCCATTAACGGCGGAGACTGCAACGAAAGCGTTGCCCAGGCAGCCGCCATGTATATCAATGAGCGTCTGGACAAATACAGCTACATTAATATCGGCTATGGGGATACGCCCAGCCGGGTTTTGAACCATCTGGCAAATATCTCCGAATTCCCCGTCAATGTAGTATCGCTCACCGGCGGCGTCAGCTACTACCTGCCGAATACGCAGTCAAATATCTTCAACGCGAAGCTGTATCTGATGCCTACGCCTCTGCTGATGTCGGAGCCCGGCATGGTATCCGCCATCGAAAAGGAGCCCTGCGTGGAGCAGATCAAAAATATGGTTTCCCTGGCAAAAATGTCGGTCATCGGCATTGGCGGCATGGACAAGGAGGCCACCATTCTTGCCAACGGCATGCTCTCCTACAATGATTTTCTTCTTCTTTCCATGAAGGGCGCCGTGGGCGATATGCTCTGCCACTTTATCGACAGAAACGGCCATCTTGTCTCCTCCGACATTGAGGGACGGCTGATCAGCACTTCTTTGGATACCCTTAAGTCTCTGGACAATACCATCGGCGTTGCAGCCGGAAAAAATAAAGCGGAAGCAATCCTCGCTGCACTGCGGGGCGGTTATCTCGATATTCTCATCACAGACGAGATTGCCGCTGCAAGCGTTTTGGAAAGCAGCGAATAACCTTTGGGAATCAATACCACAAATATATAAAAATATAAAATTTAAGGAGGTTTATTTATGGCGGAACAATTTTTAATGGCAATTGATGCCGGCACGGGAAGCGTACGCGCCGTCCTCTTTCGTCCGGACGGCGAACAGGTAAGCTGCGTGCAGAAGGAGTGGGAACACAAAGAGGATCCCCGATATCCGGGCAGCATGGATTTCGACTGGACACACAACTGGGAACTGGCCTGTGAATGTATTCGCGGCGTTCTTGCAGAAACCGGCATTGATCCGAAACAGATTGCAGGAATTTCCACCACCTGCATGAGAGAGGGGATTGTCCTTTACGACAAAGAAGGCAACGAGATATGGGCCTGCGCCAACGTGGACGCCCGAAGCGACGACGAAGTAGGAAAACTGATCCGCATGAATCCGGAGCTGGAAAAAGAGGTTTATCTGCAAAGCGGCGAGACTTATGCCCTGGGCGCACTGCCCCGCCTCCTCTGGGTAAAAGATAAGATGCCGGAGGTGTACGAAAAAGTTGCCGAGATGGGAATGTTCAACGACTGGCTGATCCGCAAGCTGACGGGTGTGGAAGCTGTGGAACCCAGCAACGGCTCCACCACCGGAATTTTGGATCTGCAGAGCAGAACCTGGGATTCCTCCATCGCCAAAAAGTGCGGTCTCAGAGACGATATCTTTCCTCCTGTAAAGGAATGTGGAAGCATTATAGCAAACGTAAATGAAAAGGGCGCTGCGGATACGGGACTTGCCGAGGGCACCCCGGTGGTCGTAGGCGGCGGAGACTGCCAGCTCGGCACGATCGGCGTAGGCGCCACGGAGCCGAATCAGGCAGCCGTTTTCGGAGGAAGCTTCTGGCAGTACGAATTTAATACCGCCAGCGGCGCTACTGACCCGCAATGCCGCGTGCGCGTAAACTGCCATGCAGTTCCCGGCGTCTGGCAGTACGAGGCTCTGGCTTTCAAGCCCGGTCTTGTAATGCGATGGTTCCGCGACGGCTTCTGCCAGCTTGAGAAACAGCAGAGCGCCGCTACCGGAGAGGACGTCTATGATATTATGAACCGCGAGGCAGAAAAGATCCCTGCTGGAAGCTACGGCATGATGTGCGCCTTCAGCGATATTATGAATTTTATCTATTGGAAACATGCCGCGCCCACATTCACGAATTTTGAACTTGACCCGGAAAAGTTTAACCGTTATACTTTTTATCGGGCAATTCTGGAAAACACCGCAATGATTGTAAAAGGCAATATGGAGTTGGTAAAAGAAGCGACCGGCAACATGCCTTCCGAAATCATTTTTGCGGGCGGCGCAGCCAAGAGTCCCCTCTGGTCTCAGATTCTGGCCGACGTACTGGGGCTTCCGGTGAAAGTGCCGGTGGTAAAGGAAGCTACCGCTCTGGGCGCTGCGATTCTCGCCGGCTACGGCGTAGGCATCTATGCAAGCATTGAGGAAGGCGCACAGCGCACTGTAAAATTTGACAGAACTTTCCAGCCTGATATGGAAAATCACCGCGTATATGAAAAACTTTACGGCACGTGGCGCAGTGTTTACGCCGCTCAGCTGGAACTTGTAAACGAAGGCATCACAAAACCGATGTGGTCTGCACCAGGATTATAATTTAAACCGAAAGGAGTTTACACATGTTTATTGTTGACGAAAAAGACAGAGAATACCGCTTCAAGGACAGCGGGCCCAAGTATTTAATGAAAGGTCCCCGCATGAATTTTGCCGTTGTACAGTTTATGCCCGGCCAGGATTTTAAGGCTCACTATCACAATGTGATGGAGGAGGACTTCTTTATCCTGGAAGGAGAAATCGACATCGTAGTAGACGGAGTGGTACACCACATGTACCCAGGACAGCTGATCCACATTGAGCCCGGCGAGGTGCACTACTGCAAAAACAGCTACGATAAGCCGATCAAAATGATATCTACACTGGCACCGTACCAGGAGGTAGATAAGGTGGAAGTAGAAAATTATACATATTAATTTAATGAGGATGCACGAATGGCAAAACGAACTGATATTCACAAAGTGCTTATTATCGGCTCCGGTCCTATTGTGATCGGGCAGGCCTGCGAGTTTGACTATTCCGGCACGCAGGCCTGCAAGGCCCTGCGAAAGCTGGGCTATGAAATTGTACTTGTCAATTCTAACCCCGCCACAATTATGACGGATCCCGAGACGGCCGACGTTACCTACATTGAACCTCTGAATGTAAACCGCCTGGAACAGATTATCAAAAAAGAACGTCCCGACGCGCTGCTTCCAAACCTGGGCGGACAGTCCGGTCTGAATCTCTGCGCAGAGCTGAATAAAGCAGGAATCCTGGACAAATACAATGTAAAAGTGATCGGCGTGCAGGTAGACGCCATCGAACGCGGCGAAGACCGCATCGAATTTAAAAACGCCATGGACGCCCTGGGCATTGAAATGGCGCGCAGCGAAGTGGCCTACAGTGTGGAGGAAGCCTTAAAAATCGCCGACGGCCTTGGCTATCCGGTGGTGCTTCGTCCCGCTTACACCATGGGAGGAGCCGGCGGCGGTCTGGTCTACAACCGCGAAGAATTAAAAACCGTCTGCGCCCGGGGACTCCAGGCCAGTCTCGTGGGTCAGGTGCTGGTAGAGGAATCCATTCTCGGCTGGGAAGAACTTGAGCTTGAAGTTGTGCGCGACGCAGACAACAACATGATTACCGTCTGCTTTATCGAAAATATTGACCCCATGGGCGTGCACACCGGAGATTCTTTCTGCTCCGCTCCTATGCTGACAATTTCCAAAGAAGTACAGAAGCGCCTGCAGGAAGCTGCCTACAAGATCGTTGAATCGGTACAGGTGATCGGCGGCACAAACGTACAGTTTGCCCACGACCCTGTCAGCGACCGCATCATCGTAATTGAAATTAATCCCCGTACCTCCCGTTCTTCCGCGCTGGCTTCCAAGGCCACCGGTTTTCCCATCGCCCTGGTTTCCGCCATGCTGGCCTCCGGCCTGACGCTGTCGGATATCCCCTGCGGCAAGTATGGTACGCTGGACAAATACGTGCCCGACGGAGATTACGTGGTAATTAAATTCGCCCGCTGGGCCTTTGAAAAATTTAAAGGCGTGGAAGATAAGCTCGGCACACAGATGCGGGCCGTAGGCGAAGTTATGAGTATTGGAAAGACTTACAAAGAAGCATTTCAGAAGGCCATCCGCAGTCTGGAAACCGGGCGCTATGGTCTGGGCCACGCGAAGAATTTTGACACTCTTTCCAAAGAAGAATTGTTAAAGCTTTTAATCACTCCCTCCAGCGAGCGCCACTTCATCATGTACGAGGCTTTAAGAAAAGGGGCTACCACTGAGGAAATTCATGAGCTCACCAAGGTAAAAGCGTATTTTATCGACCAGATGAGAGAACTGGTGAACGAGGAGGAGGCGCTTAGCGCCCACAAGGGTTCCCTTCCCGGGGACGAAGCGCTTATTTCGGCAAAGAAAAACGGCTTCTCCGACAAATATCTGAGCCAGATTCTGGAAATCCCGGAGGAGGATATCCGCCGGCGCCGTATAGAACTTGGCCTGGAGGAAGCCTGGGAGGGCGTTCACGTAAGCGGCACTCAGGACAGCGCTTACTACTACTCCACCTACAATGCCCCGGATAAAAATCCTATCCGTGAGGGCAAGCCCAAGGTTATGATCCTGGGAGGAGGCCCCAACCGCATCGGTCAGGGAATTGAGTTTGACTACTGCTGCGTTCATGCTTCCCTGGCTCTTAAAAAACTGGGCTTTGAGACAATTATTGTAAACTGCAATCCGGAAACGGTGTCCACCGACTACGACACCTCCGACAAGCTGTACTTTGAGCCGCTGACTCTGGAAGATGTGCTGAGTATCTATAAAAAAGAACAGCCTCTGGGTGTAATCGCCCAGTTTGGCGGACAGACGCCCTTAAATCTGGCCGCAGATCTTGAGAAGAACGGCATAAAGATTCTGGGAACTTCTCCCTCTGTCATTGATTTGGCCGAGGACCGTGATCTGTTCCGGGCTATGATGGAAAAACTTCAAATTCCCATGCCCGAGTCCGGCATGGCCGTCAATGTGAAAGAAGCCCTGGAAATTGCAAAGAATATCGGTTATCCGGTCATGGTTCGCCCCTCCTACGTTTTGGGCGGCCGGGGTATGGAAGTCGTCTATGATGATGAAAGCATGACCGAATATATGAACGCTGCGGTAGGCGTAACGCCGGACCGGCCGATCCTGATCGACCGTTTCTTAAATCACGCCATGGAGTGTGAAGCCGATGCAATCAGCGACGGAACTCACGCTTTCGTCCCGGCGGTAATGGAACATATTGAACTGGCCGGCGTTCACTCCGGCGACTCAGCCTGCATCATTCCTTCGGTTCACATTTCTCCTGAAAACGTGGAAACTATCAAGGAATATACCCGCAAGATTGCGGAGGAAATGCACGTAAAGGGTCTGATGAACATGCAGTACGCCATCGAGAAAGGCAAGGTGTATGTGCTCGAGGCAAATCCCCGGGCCTCCCGTACCGTTCCGCTGGTGTCCAAGGTCTGCAATATCCGCATGGTTCCTCTGGCGACAGAGATCATCACCTCGGAGCTGACCGGACGTCCGTCCCCCGTGCCCGGTTTAAAGGAGCAGGAAATTCCAAATTACGGCGTAAAAGAGGCGGTCTTCCCCTTTAACATGTTCCAGGAAGTCGATCCGATTCTGGGACCGGAGATGCGCTCCACGGGCGAGGTGCTGGGCCTGTCACGCTCCTACGGCGAAGCTTTCTACAAAGCGCAGGAGGCTGCTCAGTCTAAGCTTCCGCTGGAAGGCACTGTGCTGATCTCCGTAAACCGCAAGGACAAAGAGGAAGTGGTGGATGTGGCAAAGATGTTCTTCGAGAACGGCTTCCATATTATCGCCACAGGAACTACCTGCGATCTGATTACTGCCGCAGGCATCCCCGCAGAAAAGGTGAAAAAGCTCTACGAGGGCCGTCCCAATGTTCTGGACATGATCACCAACGGAAAGATCGATCTGATCGTTAATTCCCCGGTGGGCAAAGACAGCGTTCACGACGACAGCTATTTAAGAAAGGCGGCCATCAAAGCTAAAATACCCTATATGACAACGATAGCGGCTGCAAAAGCAACCGCCAGCGGTATCCATTATCTGAAAACGCACAGAAGCAGCGAGGTGAAATCCCTGCAGGAGCTTCACAGCGAGATTCACGATAAAGAATAAATGATTTCCTTTACCCATGAGCAAAGTTTGGCACTGCTTTCATTGGCTATGCGCATAACTTCCTCATGGGTATGTTTTTCTGCGGCAATTCCTGTCGCCATATTTGTGATGCAGGCAATACCCAGCACCTTCATTCCAAGGTAATTGGCAGCAATCGTCTCCGGGACAGTGGACATGCCGATAGCATCTGCCCCAAGGGCAGCATATGCCCTTATCTCCGCCGCTGTTTCATAACAGGGGCCAGGAAAAATAGCGTACACACCCTCCTGATAATCAAGCTTCAGCCGTCCGGCTGCATCCTTCGCACAGGCAATCAATTCTTTGGAGTAAGCCTCCGTCATATCCGGAAAACGCACGCCCAGGCGCTCATCATTTTCA
This sequence comes from Eubacteriales bacterium, assembly GCA_030524785.1. Classification (GTDB taxonomy): domain Bacteria; phylum Bacillota; class Clostridia; order Lachnospirales; family Lachnospiraceae; genus Marvinbryantia. The sequence goes on along the minus strand of JAUNFZ010000033.1, from coordinate 2,824 downwards.
CCGATCAGGGAATTTTTCCCCAACATATTAATATAATCCGTAAGAATCATCAGATCGCCCGGCTGAAAGGAACGGTTGATTCCGCCGCAGGCATTTGTGACGATCAGCTTCTTTACACCGAGCAGTTTCATTACGTAAATCGGGTAGGTCACTTCCTTCATCTCAAATCCTTCATAAAAATGAAATCTTCCCTGCATGGCCGCAATAGTAAGACTTCCAATCCGGCCGATGACCAGATTTCCCGCGTGGCCTTCCACATGGGACTTGGGAAAATTCGGTATCATGCCATACGGCAGTACCGTCTTCTCCTCCATCATATCCACCAGGCTTCCCAAACCGCTGCCAAGAATAATGCCAAGAACCGGCCTCTGGCTCGTCTGTCTCTGAATAAATTCCGCTGATTCCTTAATTTTGTCGTAAAACATTCTTTTCCCTCCTGAATTTTATTTTCTTTTGTTGAAATCCCCCGCAAATTATCTTAAAATAATGGTAATAAATCAGACAGGCCAGCGCCTGCCGCAAAGGAGGTTTCTATGCAACACGCCAATCCACTTTTATCCGGGCTCGAAAGCCCCCATAAATTCATTACTGTCGGCGAGATTATGCTGCGTTTAACCCCGCCGAATTATGAAAAAATCCGTATGGCCACCAGCTTTGAGGCAAGCTACGGAGGCAGCGAAGCCAACATCGCTCTGGCTCTCGCAAATCTGGGAGTGGACAGCACTTTTTTCAGCGTTGTTCCCAACAACAGTCTCGGCAAAAGCGCTATCCGCATGCTGCGAAGCAACGATGTTCACTGTACGCCTGTCATTTTAAGCACACCGGAGCAGACGCCCACCCACCGTCTGGGCAGTTACTATCTGGAAACCGGCTACGGTATCCGCGCCAGCAAAGTCATCTACGACCGCAAATACAGTGCTATCTCGGAGTTTGACTTCGATACCGTGGATATTCCCTCCCTTTTGGAAGGCTTCACCTGGCTGCATTTAAGCGGCATTACGCCGGCTCTCGGGCCGAACTGCCGTAAACTCATCATGACCTGTCTGAAGGCCGCCAAAGAACTCGGCCTGACTGTCAGCTTCGACGGCAATTTCCGCAGCAAGCTCTGGACCTGGGAGGAAGCCCGCGATTTCTGTACGGAATGTCTTCCCTACATAGACGTTCTTCTGGGGATCGAGCCCTACCATCTCTGGAAGGACGAAAACGACCACAGCAAGGGCGACGTCAAAGACGGCGTTCCCCTGCAGCCGAGCTACGAGCAGCAGGATGAGATTTTCCAGGTCTTTCTCTCCCGCTATCCGAACTTGAAATGTATCGCCCGCCATGTGCGCTATGCCCACAGCGGAAGCGAAAACAGCCTCAAGGCTTTCATGTGGTACGACGGCCACACCTTTGAGAGCAAGCTGTTTACCTTTAATGTTCTGGACCGTGTAGGCGGCGGCGACGCTTTTGCCAGCGGCCTGATTTACGCCATGATGCACGGCTACAAGCCTATGGATATGGTGAATTTCGCCGTCGCCAGCAGCGCGATCAAGCATACCATCCGGGGCGACGCCAATATCACCGACGACGTCTCCTCGATCCGCAATTTGATGAATATGAATTACGACATCAAGCGGTAGTTTCATTCCTGCCACATTCAGTAATCCACTTTCATAAGACACAGCCCCTGCGCTGGCGCCGTAAATCCCGCCAGCGCACGCTTCTTTTCGGCCAGCAGTTCCGCCATGCTCTCCGGCGTGCGCCTGCCGTATCCTACCTCCAGGAGTGTTCCCACAAGAATCCGCACCATATGCTGCAAAAATCCGTTTCCGTGGAAAGTAAAATTCAGATATGATCCGTTCTGGGAAATTTCTATGGCCTCCAGCGTCCGCACCGTGGATTTTTTCATTCCGGGATTGCCGCAGAAGGACGCAAAGTCATGCGTTCCTTCAAGATATTCTGCCGCCCGGCGCATCTTCTCAATCTCCGGCATACTTTCCAGGACATACACATACTTTCGGTTAAATACCGGTTTCAGCGGCCCCACATAACAGGTATAGCAATAAGTCTTCCCCACCGCATGATAACGGCTGTGAAAGCGCTCCGATACCTGGCGCACCTCCCGCACGCAGATGTCCTCCGGAAGGTAACGATTCAGATAGTCCCGGATTTCCTCCGCCGATCTTTCCGTTTCCAGATGCACATTCGCCGTCATTCCTTTTGCGTGAACCCCCGCATCTGTTCGGCCCGCACCAATCACCTTTACCGGTGTCTTCGCTGTTTTTCCAGGCGCCTTTACCGGCATCTTCACTTTTCCTTCAGGCATCCGCTCCATTTTCTCAAGCACCTGCGCAAGCTTTCCCTGAATCGTCATTTCCTCATCCGGTTTTGCTTCCCATCCATGATAACGGGAGCCATCGTATGCAATTGTCAGCTTAAAGTTTTGCTTCACTGGTTTTTCTAAACCGTCTCGCATTAGGTTTGCTCCTTAATAAATACGTATTCTGCGGGAGACGACAAGGCCTCGCAGAAACGATAGCCCAGCCGGTCAAATTCTTTCATCTGTTCCGGTATACAGACATTGTTTTCCGCCATATACCGCACCATCTCACCCCGGGCCATCTTTGCCATGGTTCCCTTCTGAATCACCTTGCCGCCGCTCTTTTCCCCAAATACGCAGGTAATATACCTGTCTTTTGGCGCCAGGAATCTTTCAATGCATTTTGAGTACTCCTTAGACGCCAGGTTGACAATCACCCGCGTTTCCATATCAGCCGTATGTTTCGCGTCGCCTTTTGCAGCATCCCCCGCAGCATCTTTTACAGCATCTTCTGTAGCATCT
>JAUNFZ010000099.1:939-4572 GCA_030524785.1 Eubacteriales bacterium | reverse complement strand
GTATCACGTCCGTCCAGGAAGCAGTGTACATACACCTTAGTCAGCCCGTATCTCTTAGCCATCTCCAGCAGCGCATAGAGGTGCGTGTTGTGGCTGTGAACGCCTCCGTCCGAAAGAAGACCGTACATATGAAGGCTGGAGTCATTTTCCCTGGCATTTTCCATCGCACGCTTCAGCTCTGCATTGTCAAAAAACGTGCCGTCCTGAATTTCTTTCGTAATCCTGGTCAGGTCCTGGTATACGATGCGTCCTGCGCCCATATTCAGGTGCCCTACCTCGGAGTTTCCCATCTGTCCGTCCGGAAGGCCCACCGCCAGACCGCTGGCATTTCCCTTCACGAAGGGACACGAAGCCATCAGCTCATCCATCACCGGAGTCTTCGCCTGGGCGATCGCATTTCCGTCCTTTCTGTCGTTCAATCCATATCCGTCCAGAATCATCAATACTGTTGGTCTTTTGCTCATCTTTATTCTCCTTGTTGAATTATTTTATCGTATGAGCCATATTGCTGCCACTCTACCCTGCACAGGCTTCTCACGGCTCATTGTTTTCACGGAAAGTATATCACTGCCGCAGTCAAAATGCAATCCGATTTTAACGGCAAAAGAATTGCGCCCGCATCATCTTCAGCGGTTCCGGCATACGCCGTCCGCACCGATCCTGTAGACCCCGATCTTACAGTTCGTCATCATCGCCCCGGTCTTTTTTGAGAAATAATACCATTTCTTTTTGATTTTCTGCCATCCGGTCTGCCGTACTCCCGCACTGTTCATATAGTATCTCTTCCCGTCCAGGGTAAGCCAGCCCTTGATCATACGGCCATCCTTTTTTTTAAAATAATATGTCTTGCCCTGTATTTTTGTAAATCCGGTACACAGACGGCCATTTTTCGGATTGGTGTAATACCGCTTTTTATTAAGTGTCAGCCAGCCCTTTTGAACGACCCCGGATTTATTCAGATAATATTTCCGTGTGCCCACAGTAAGCCAGCCGGTCTTCCGCACTCCCGTTTTGGGATCCAGATAATACATCTTGCCGCTCAGCTTCAGCCAGCCCGTTTTCATCACACCGGTGGATTTCACAAAATAATAATACTTTTTACCAATCTTCTGCCAGCCAGTGACGCGATAGCCCTTCGCATTGAAATAATACGTCTTTCCGTCTATCGTCTTAAAGCAATTCTTCGGCCTGCTTCCATCCTCATTTACATAATAATAATTTCCCCCGCTTTTTTTCCATCCGTACGCTGCCTTGGTCCGGCGCTTCGCAGCCTTCGTCCTGGGAGAGATTATCTTTGAATAGTCCCTGTAGCTGTAATCAAGATCTACATTGGCGCTGATTCCCTTGATTTTTCCGGTGGAGCTGTACTGCCACATAGATAAAGGCTTGAAGGAAACGGTCTTCGCCCATCTTGCCACCCATTTGTCATATTTGGTCAGCCTGGCGAGGTCCATACTGGAATTGAACCAGCTCTCACTGGCATAGATCATTGGGTAATATCCCGCCTCCTCGATCACCTCCAGAAAAGCGATCGTAATATCCGTACGCTGCTTTGTCGTCATCTTTTTGTGAATATCATCCTCAATGTCAAAAGCCACCGGATAAGAGATCTTGTACCCGTCGATCTGGTCCAGGACAAAATCAGCCTCTTCCCGGGCCTCCTCCTCTGAGGCCGCTTCAGAATACAGATACACACCGACCTTAATATTATTTTCCAGGGCATTTTTCATGTTGTATTCGAAACGCGGGTCCGGTATTCCCTTACCATCCCGGTAGCGCCCGATTCCCAGCATCACAAAATCGATGCCCTCCGCCTTCACCTGCTTCCAGTCGATCTCGCCCTGCCACTGGGAAACATCAATGCCTTTCGCCGCCGCGGAAGCGGCACTCACCCTTGGAGCATGAAGCAAAACCAGTGCTGCAAGGAGAATCCCTATCAGCACTGGCATCCATAATAAGCTTTTCTTTGTTTTATTGTCCTGCATAGCACTTTCCTCTCGTCTATTGAACCCCTTTTCGCATACCTGCTTTTATTTTATTAGAAAAAGCCCAGTTAGACAAGCACTTTTGACAGGAAATCCCGAAGACGGGGATTTCTGGGATTGGAAAAGAACTCTGCCGGTGTATTTTCTTCCTTGATATTTCCCTCATCGATGAACAGAACTCTGCTGGCCACCTCCCGGGCGAAGCCCATCTCATGGGTAACGACGATCATCGTCATGCCGCTTTTTGCCAGCTCCCGCATAATGTCCAGCACCTCGCCTACCATCTCCGGATCCAGTGCCGAAGTCGGTTCGTCAAAAAGCATAACGTCCGGATTCATCGCCAATGCCCGGGCGATCGCCACACGCTGCTTCTGCCCTCCGGAAAGCATATCCGGATACTGGTCGGCCTTGTCCGGCAGACCAATGCGTTCCAGAAGCTCATCCGCTCTTCTGGAAGCCTCCTCCTCGCTCATGAGCTTCAGCTTCACCGGTGCAAGCATAATATTTTTCTTGATCGTCATATGCGGAAAAAGATTGAACTGCTGGAATACCATGCCGATCTTCTGACGCATTTTGTCAACGTCTACTTTTTTATCTGTGATATCCACGCCTTCAAAGGTAATCGTGCCGCCTGTGGGCTGCTCCAGAAGATTCAGGGAACGCAGGAACGTTGATTTTCCGCATCCGGAAGGCCCGATGATCGCCACCACCTCGCCCTTTTTGATCTCCGTCGTAATTCCGCACAGCACATCGAGACCGCCGAAGCTCTTTTGAAGATTATCTACTTTTATCAATACATTATCGTCGTTCATTGCTGCGCAGCCTCCTCTCCAGAATACTCAGCAGCTTGCTGAATGCCAACACCATGACAAGATAAATAATTGCTACCGCGATCAGCGGCATAAATGCGTCGTACGTTCTGCTTCGGATGATATCTCCGCCCTTCGTCAGATCCTCCAGAGCAATGTATCCGGCAACGGAGGTCTCCTTCAAAAGCACAATGAACTCATTTCCCAGAGAAGGCAGCACGTTCTTGAACACCTGCGGAAAGATAATATAGAACATCGTCTGCGTATAGCTAAATCCAAGGCTCCTGCCCGCCTCAAACTGTCCGTTGTCGATGGACATGATGCCGCCCCGGATGATTTCAGCCACGTACGCTCCGGAGTTGAGACCGAAGGCAAGGATCGCCACGAACGTCTTGTCGATCTTTACAGAGGCAAACACAACAAAATAGATGATTAATAGCTGGACAACTACCGGAGTGCCCCGGATCACTGTCAGATAAATTTTGCAAATAAAATTCAGTATCTTCAGCTTTCCTGTTTTTTCATACGTAGAACGCACGACAGCTACAAGAAATCCAAGCAGGATACCGATCATAACGGCAAAAAAAGTAACGGTCAGTGTCGTTTTCAGACCGTTTACCAGATATTTCCACCGTTCATCCATCACAAAATTAAGATAAAACTTATCCTGAAAATTCTGAAACATATCTATAACCTTTCATGGGAGTGCCCGATTCCCTAATCGCAGCGCTCCCATGCCTTCATTTTCTTATTCGGTTAACAGTAAAATACGACGAAGCCTCTTCCGTCCTACTCTGTAACTGCCTCTGTCTCAGCCTCTGCTGCTTCTGTCTCAGTCT
>JAUNFZ010000099.1:0-929 GCA_030524785.1 Eubacteriales bacterium | reverse complement strand
CTTCATCCTCGCTGCTGATGTATTTGTCAACGACCTCCTGGAACTTGCCTTCCTCCTTCAGCTCGTTCAGCGCAGTATTTACCTTCTCCAGCAGCTCCGTGTTGTCCTTTGCAACTGCAATGGCATATTCTTCCTCTGTAAATGCCTCATCCAGAAGCTTGATGCCTTCATTCTGTGCAACAAACACCTTGGCCGGCTCGCCGTCGATGACAACTGCGTCCACCTTGCCCTGGATAAGAGCCTGCACTGCCTCGAAGCCCTTGCTGTAACGCTCTACGGAAGCATCCGGAACATCGTCCACATAAATATCTCCCGTGGTTCCCAGCTGAACACCAATGGTCTTGCCTTCCAGGTCATCCGGGCCGGCGATCTCGCTGTCCTCTGCAACAATGATCATCTGAGTCGCCTTTGTATATGTATCCGTAAAGCTGACGGACATCTTACGCTCTTCTGTGACCGTAATACCAGCCATAGCGATATCAGCCTTGCCGGACTGAACAGCCGCCAGTACAGAATCAAAGGCCATGTCATCGATCTGCAGCTCCATGCCGAGCTTATCTGCGATCAGTGCTGCGACCTCGGCGTCAATACCAACGATCTCATCGCCTTCATGGTACTCATACGGCGGGAACTCTGCATTTGTAGCCATGACCAGAACATCTCCTTCTGCCATAGCCGTCATCCCAAAGGACATAGCCATAACGCCTGCAAGCACTGCTGCCATTAATTTCTTCATAACTGTTTCCTCCTCATAATAATAAATTGCGTTGAATTTTTATAAATTTTACAATACCACTATTCAAAACTTATGTCAATTATCTTTTTTCATAAAAAAGCCCGGAAGATATATTCCGGACTTTTTATGATTGCTTTTATTATTTACTTTTAATATTTATTGACTTTTGTTTCGAAATATGCTACATACCATA
>JAUNFZ010000098.1 GCA_030524785.1 Eubacteriales bacterium | reverse complement strand
ACTGAAGCGGCAGAGACCGAAGCAGCGGAGACTGAGACGGCTGAGGCTGAATAATCAGCGGAGTAACTGAAGGATTGAAAAAAGAGATGGGAGTGCCGGAGTATCTGGCACTCCCATGAAAGGTTAAACTATGTTGCAGAATTTCCAGGATAAATTTTATTTGAATTTTATTAAGGACGACCGCTGGCTGTATCTGGCGAACGGCTTGAAGACGACGCTGGTTGTCACATTTTTTGCAGTGATACTGGGCATCCTGCTGGGCTTTCTTGTGGCGGTGGTGCGCTCCACCCATGACAAGACGGGAAAACTGAAGTTTTTGAACGTACTGTGCAAAATTTATCTGACGGTTATCCGCGGAACCCCCGTAGTGGTTCAGCTGCTGATCATTATGTTTGTTATTTTTGGTTCCGTAAAGATCGACAAGACATTTGTGGCGATTCTGGCCTTTGGATTAAACTCCGGCGCTTATGTGGCGGAGATCATCAGAGGCGGTATTATGTCAATTGACAATGGCCAGTTTGAGGCGGGCAGAAGCCTTGGATTTAATTATGCGCAGACCATGATTTACATTGTGCTGCCCCAGGCGCTGAAAAATGTTCTTCCGGCGCTTGGAAATGAATTTATCGTGCTTTTAAAGGAAACCTCTGTGGCGGGCTATATTGCGCTGGAGGATCTGACGAAGGGCGGCGATATTATTCGAAGCCGTACCTACGACGCGTTTATGCCCCTTATTGCGGTGGCGATAATTTATCTGGTGATGGTGCTGGCATTCAGCAAGCTTTTGAGTATTTTTGAGAGGAGGCTGCGAAACAGTGAGCGCTAACGAACCTTTGATCCGCGTGGAGGATCTTAAGAAAGAATTTGTGGGCGTCCATGCGCTGCGAGGTGTGACGACCGAGATAAAAAGAGGCGAGGTCGTTTTCGTGGTAGGCCCCTCGGGATCCGGCAAAAGTACATTTCTGCGCTGCCTGAACCGTCTGGAAGACCCCACCGGAGGAAAAATTTATTTTAACGGCGTGGATCTGATGGACAGCAGCGTCAATATTAACAAGCATCGTCAGAAGATGGGCATGGTATTTCAGCATTTTAATCTGTTTCCGCATATGACGGTGTTGAAAAATATGACGATTGCTCCGATGAAACTGCAGAATGTAAGCAAAGAGGACGCCGAAAGGGAGGCAATGAAGCTTCTGGAGCGCGTAGGGCTTGCAGACCGCGCTGGCGCTTATCCAAGCCAGCTCTCCGGCGGTCAGAAGCAGCGTGTGGCGATTGTGCGTGCGCTCTGCATGAAGCCGGAGGTGATGCTCTTTGACGAGCCTACCTCCGCCCTTGATCCGGAAATGGTAGGAGAAGTACTGCAGGTAATGGGCGAGCTGGCAAAGGAGCGAATGACAATGGTGGTTGTCACTCACGAGATGGCGTTTGCCAGGGAGGTGGCCGACCGTATTTTGTTTATGGCGGATGGAAAGATTCTGGAAGAAGCCGCTCCGGCAGAATTTTTCGGAAATCCGAAAAATGAGCGCCTGAAGGCATTTTTAAGCAAGGTAATATAGTAAGCAGGAATGGCAGGGCTGTCGGCAGTCCTGCTGTTTTTCTGTCGAAAGACGCGAAAAAAATTGCTTGCAATAGACGACTGAACTATATATGATATATGAGGAAAGAAAACACGGCGGCGATTGGATACGATGCAGGCAGAAAGAAGTGAAGAATATGACATATGAGGAAGCGGTAGATTACATAGAAAGCGTTCCCAAATTTACAAAGAAGAACGCGCCGGAAAATACGGTTGAGCTGATGGAGCGCCTTGGAAGGCCTGAGCGGAAGATGAAGCTCGTTCATGTGGCGGGAACAAACGGAAAAGGTTCCGTCTGTTCGTTTATTGCCTCCATGCTGACGGCTGGCAAAAAGGAGACAGGCCTTTTTATTTCGCCTCATCTGGTGAAGATAAACGAGCGGTTTCAGATCAATAATGTGCCGGTATCGGACGAGGAATTTCTGAGCGCATATCTGGAAGTGAAAAAGGTTATGGAGGAGATGATAAAGGACGGCTTTTTTCATCCCACCTATTTTGAAATTCTTTTTGCGATCTGTATGGTGATCTTTCGGGAGCGCAAAGTGGAATACGCAGTTTTGGAGACAGGCCTTGGAGGAAGGCTTGACACTACAAATGTAGTGGAGCATCCTATGGTGACGGTGATTACATCCATAAGCCTTGACCACACGGAGATCCTGGGAGATACGGTTGAGAAGATTGCCTGGGAGAAGGCGGGAATTATCAAAGAAGGCGTTCCTGTGATTTATGACGGAAGAAATGAAGCGGCGGCGAAGGTGATCAGAGAAAGAGCGGAAAAACTGCATGCACCGGCAAAAGGCTTTACGGAGGATATGTACCGGATTTGCGGGATGACAGACAAAAGCATTGATTTTATGCTGAATGTTGGGTATTATGAAAACAGAGTCATTACGGCGCCTTATCCTGCGCCCTATCAGGCGGTCAACAGCTCTCTGGCTTTGATGGCGATGGAGACGGTGGATCCCGGGCATGAGATAGCGATTGAAACACGCCTGAAGGCGCTGGCGGCCACACACTGGCAGGGACGGATGGAAACCGTGCTGCCGGGCGTTATTGTGGACGGCGCCCACAATGAAGACGGTATCCGGGAGTTTGTAAGAACATTAAACAGCGTGCAGGAAGGCAAAAGAATTGTTCTTTTGTTTTCCGCCGTTGTGGAAAAAAATTATGAGAGAATGATTGAAACCATTTGCAACACGGGCAGGGTCTGCGAAGTCATCGCCACAGAGATACATGGAAGCCGCATTGTGCCGGCAGGGAAGCTGGCGGAGGTTTTCAGAAAGTATACAAAGGTTCCGGTGACGGACTTTGCCGATATCAGGGAGGCCTTTGAGACGGCCCGGGAAAAACGGGACGGCGGACTTTTGTTCTGCGTGGGTTCTCTGTATCTGGTAGGAGCGATCAAAGAAATCATAGAGGAGAACAGACAATGATTAATTACGAGGAAGAACTGAAGAAATTTCATCCGAGCCTGGATGTAAACGAGGCGGAGGATGCAATCTACAAAAGAGATTTCACTGATATTACGGACATTTTAAAGGATATGCTGGAAGAAGAAAAGAACAAGAGAAGATAGGGAGGTAGGCGTATGAGATGTATTTACTGCGGCACGCCGTTATCCTCTATTGATTACTGCAGCGGGTGCGGGGCGGATGTTACGCTTCAAAAACGAGTGGTGCGTATATCGAACCTTCTTTACAATGAGGGGTTGGAAAAGGCAAGCGTCAGAGATTTGTCGGGAGCGATTGCCTGTCTGAAACGCAGCCTGAAATTTAACAAAGAAAATATCGACGCCAGAAATCTTCTGGGGCTGGTTTACTATGAAACAGGCGAAGTGGTGTCTGCTCTCAGCGAGTGGGTGCTCAGCAAAAACATACAGCCGGAAAATAATGCGGCCTCTGTCTACATATCGAAACTGCAGGCCAATAAAAATAAGCTGGATTCCATCAACCAGTCCATTCACAAATATAATCAGGCCCTTGCCTACTGCAGGCAGGACGACGAGGACATGGCAATCATTCAGTTAAAAAGAGTGCTGGCCCAGAATCCGAATCTGATTAAAGGTTATCACCTTCTGGCCCTGATTTATTTGAAACAGCAGGAGTATGAAAAGGCGCGGCGGCTGTTGAAGAAGGCGGCTCAGATTGACGCTACAAATACCACGACGCTTCGCTATCTCCATGAGGTGGAGGAAGCCACCGGCGTTGGTACGAATCTCAGCAATAAAAAACACAAGCGAATGGTGACGCCCACGGAGCAGGAGCGGAAAATCCTGGGGCCGACCACGTATATGAGCGGAAACGATACGGTTATCCAGCCGACGCCTTTCCGCGAAAGTTCCGCGGTGGCGACGTCTTTAAATATTCTGCTGGGTTTTATTCTGGGCGCGGCGGTGATCTGGTTTTTGGCAATTCCGGCTAATACAAGGAAAATTAACCAGGCGGCCAGCCAGCAGGTGACGGATGCAAATACAAAACTGGCTTCTGAGAGCGCAAAAGTGGACAGCCTGGAAAAAGAGATTGAGGAGTATCAAAAGCAGGTTGACGACGCCAATCAGACGATGGACGACGCCCAGACGAAGGCGGACGGCTACGATACGCTTTTGTCGGCTGCGGCAAAGTATCTTGCCGGAGATCAGAACAGCGCCGGCACAGAGCTTGCCCAGATTGATGCGGACAGCCTGACGGGAAATGGAAAAACGCTTTACGATACTATGATGGTAAACGTGAAGGCTACGATTTATCAGTCTCAGTACAACGAAGGCGCTACGGCCTACGCTTCCGGCGACTATGCGAAGGCTGTCGAGATGCTGTCGAAGGCGGTGGAAACGGACGAGACCCAGTACGATGCCTGGATGTATCTGGGCTTTGCATATCTGAATCAGGGGGATACGGCAAATGCCGATCAGATTTTTGCCCAGACGATTCAGAAATTCCCGGAGCAGGAGTCGGTGCTTTCGCCGTATATTACAGACGCGTCGGTATTGACGGGGATAGCTTCCTCCGGCACACAGCAGGAGACAAACGCCGACGGCACGCCGGTACAGCAGGAGACGAACGCGGATGGTAC
>JAUNFZ010000032.1 GCA_030524785.1 Eubacteriales bacterium | reverse complement strand
GCAGCTTTCTCCCAGTACAGGCCGATTTCCGGATAACCTTCTCTGTGAGCAACTCTTGCCATAGCCAGGTACATACCAACTTCGGAGCACTCGCCTTCAAAGTTTGCTCTCAGGTCAGCAAGGATATCCTCAGATACGCCCTGTGCAACGCCTACTACATGCTCTGCAGCCCAGGTCATTTCACCTTTCATCTCTGTGAATTTTTCTGCCGGAGCCTTACATACTGGACATTGTGCCGGAGCAGCGTCTCCTTCATAAACATAACCACATACGTTACATACAAATTTTGCCATGATATTCCTCTCCTTTAATTATATAAAATTTTTTGAAATCAGTAATTATTACTGTTTTTAAAATATATCACAGTATTTATTGTTTGTCAAGAGAAAGACCAGTATTTCTGTGATGATTTTCTAAATTTTTGGTAAACTTTCTAATGGGATGATTCACTCAGACAATGGGCGCAGATTCCATAAAAGTTTGCCTGATAGGACTCTATATGTCCGCTGCAGTTTTGCTGGGCCGCTTCCATAATATGATCAATGCTTTCCATTTCCAGGTCCGAAACGCTGTGGCATTTCGTGCAGATAAAATGATTGTGGGGAGCGGTATTGTAATCAAAACGCTCCGCTCCGTCTCCGGCGTTGACACGGCAGATCTGCCCAAGATCTGTCAAAAGCCCAAGGTTGCGGTAGACGGTTCCCAGACTGATTTTGGGAAATTCCTGACGAATTGCCTGATATATGGTATCGGCGGTGGGATGATCCCTGCGCTGTGCCAGAAAGTTTAAAATAGATTCGCGCTGCCTGCTGTATTTTATCGTTGCCATACTGCCTCCAAAATGATAATGATTACTATTTTATTATAAAGGAGGAATCGCCGGATTGTCAATTGAAAATAATGGGAGCCTGTGGTACGATAATAGGAAAAAGGAGAAGAAAGATGAGTTTGTCACGGAAGAAAGAATGGATAAATCAGATCTTCTGGGAGATTGCCGGAAGTATCTGCATGGCGGCGGGTATTTACAATTTTGCAGTGCAGGCAGAATTTCCCATGAGCGGATTTTCGGGAATTGCGATTATTCTTTACCGGCTTTTGGGTATTCCGATCGGCTGGTCGACAATTCTTTTAAATATTCCGCTGGCGCTCCTTTGCTACCGTCTGCTTGGGAAGCGTTTTTTTGTCAGCTCACTGCGCTGTATGGTGATATCGTCGGTACTGATTGACTATGTGGCGCCGCTGTTTCCTGTCTATCAGGGCGACCGCCTTTTGGCGGCTCTCTGCACCGGCGTTCTGACCGGTCTTGGCTTTGCGCTGATTTATATGCAGGGTTCCTCCACAGGCGGCATGGACTTTATCATTATGGCGATAAAAAAGAAAAAGCCCCACATGTCCCTGGGAAAACTGATTATGATTACCGATGTCACGATTGTGGTGATAGGCGGTATTCTTTTCGAGAACATGGACGGCATTATCTACGGGATAATTGTCACCTTTTTGGTTTCTACTGTGGTGGATAAGCTGATGTACGGTATGAATTCAGGAAAGATGGCGCTGATTGTGACGAATCACGGGCGAATGATTTGCAGTACGATCGACGAGGCATGCGGCCGGGGTTCTACGATTCTGGAAGCAACCGGCGGATATCGGGGCGAGGGCCGGCAGATTGTTATGTGCGTCTGCAGCAAGAAGGAAATGTATGTGGTGCAGAAAGCAGTGAAAGAGGCAGATCCGCAGGCCTTTGTCATCATTATGGAATCGAATGAGGTGCACGGTGAGGGCTTCCGGAATGTGGAGATCGGATGATTCTTCCGGTGAATAAACCCTGGGTTCTTCTAGGTATAAACCCTGGGAACGCCCGGTTCAGGCGTCCCGGTGTGCATGTTTTTTCAGGGCCTCAAAGCTTTCGGCGCTGATGACGTGTTCGATACGGCAGGCGTCCTCTGCGGCAGTTTTTGGCGATACGCCCAGATTTGTCAGCCATTCTGTGAGCAGGGTATGGCGTTCATAGATTTTTTCGGCAATGACGCGGCCCTTGTCCAGCAGCGAGATAAATCCGTTCTCGTCCGTCTGTATATAGCCGTTTTCCCGCAGATTTTTCATGGCAACGCTGACGCTGGGCTTGGAAAAGCCCAGCTCTGCCGCGATATCAATAGAGCGGACGTTTCCATTTCTGTTTTGCAGAATCAAAATGGTTTCCAGATAATTTTCCGCGGATTCTAATATTTTCATAACAATTTGTAAATCCTTTCTAAGTATTCCATATAATCATAGTATATCTCACAGGAATCAAAAAGAAAAGAAAAAAATAATGAAAGTATTCCTTGACAAAACAGGTTAGCAAGTGCTAACCTATATACGGTTAGAGTAAGCTAACAATGATTGGCAGAATATGCCGCCTGGAATTTTTAACACAGAGGAGGAAGGCCAATGCGAGATGCAAGCCAAATGCGAAGCATTTTTAAAATGGCTTGCATCGAACCGCCGTCGTGCTGAAAGCACGGGGGCAACACTAGGAAGCATTTCAGGATGCCTTTCGACGAACTGCCCTCGCGACAAAGGAGCGGGGGCAATACAAAAACAAGGAGGGATAGGTATGATGCCCCTGACAATGGCGAGAGCAGGAGAAACGGTTACAATCCAGGGTATTACCGGGAAGGATGAAGTAAGACAGCATCTGGTAGAACTTGGCTTTGTTGTAAACGGAGAGATTACCGTTGTGAATCAGATTGCAGGAAATCTGATCCTGCAGGTGAAAGATGGCAGAGTGGCGTTGGATAAAACCATGGCCAATCGAATAATGATTTGAGGAGGAGCAGTATGAAAACGCTGAAGGATGCAAGAGTGGGTTCAACCGTTACGGTGGCAAAGCTGCACGGCGAAGGACCGGTAAAGCGCCGTATCATGGATATGGGTATCACGAAGGGCGTGGAGATTCAGGTGCGCAAGGTGGCGCCTCTGGGAGATCCGATGGAATTGAATATTCGCGGATACGAGCTTTCTGTGCGAAAAGCGGATGCAGAAATGGTTGAGATACAGTAAAAAGCATTTTTTAAGTCTGGTAGTTAGAAATTGCTAACTAAGAAAGGGAGAGATCAATGGGATTGAAAATTGCATTGGCAGGTAATCCGAACAGTGGAAAAACAACATTGTTCAACAGTCTGACCGGCTCTAACCAGTATGTGGGAAACTGGCCCGGCGTTACCGTGGAAAAGAAGGAAGGACATTTAAAAGGCAATAAGGACGTTGTGATTCAGGACCTGCCGGGTATTTACTCGCTGTCGCCTTACACACTGGAAGAAGTAGTATCGAGAAGCTATCTGGTTACACAGAAGCCTGACGCTATTTTAAACATTGTGGACGGCACGAATATTGAGCGTAACTTATATCTGACGACGCAGCTTCTGGAACTTGGGCTGCCGGTAGTGCTTGCGGTGAACATGATAGATCTTGTTCGAAAGAATGGAGATCAGATCGACCTGAATAAGCTTGGAAAGGCCCTGGGCTGCGAAGCGGTGGAAATGAGCGCCCTGAAATCCAAAGGAAGCATGGAGGCGGCAAACAAAGCGGTAGCCGCTGCAAAGGCCGGGAGAGCGGCAGAGCCGCTGCAGATGTATACGGGCAGCGTGGAAGAAGCCATCAGCCGGATCGAGGAATTGATTAACGGGAAAGTAGATGCACAGTACCTGCGCTGGTACGCTGTAAAGCTGTTTGAACGCGATGAGCGAATTGAGGAAGAACTGCAGCTTGACAGTTCTGTGAAAAAGGAAGTTGAAAATGCCATTGTAAAATGTGAAAAGGAACTGGATGATGATGCGGAGAGCATTATCACGAACCAGAGATATACATATATCAGCGGCGTAGTGGCAAAGGCTGTAAAGAAAAAAGGCGCAAAGCACAGTATGACAACTTCGGATAAAATTGACAGAATCGTTACCAACCGTATTCTGGCGCTTCCGATTTTTGCAGGCATTATGTTTGTGATCTATGCAATTGCCATGGGCGGTTATTCGTTCTCTATCGGTACGATGGGAACCGACTGGGTAAATGACGTCCTGTTTGGTGAAATCGTTCCGGGAGCGGTGGACAGTATCCTTGGAGCGCTGCATGTAGAAGGCGTGCTGTATTCGCTGATTCAGGATGGTATTGTGGCCGGCGTCGGCGCAGTGCTTGGATTTGTTCCGCAGATCCTGGTATTGTTCCTTTTCCTTGCAATTCTGGAGGATATTGGTTATATGGCGCGTGTGGCATTTATTATGGACCGTATTTTCAGACGGTTTGGCCTGTCCGGAAAGAGCTTCATTCCCATGCTGGTGGCTACGGGCTGCGGAGTTCCGGGTATTATGGCTTCCCGTACCATCGAACAGGACCGCGACCGCAAGATGACGATCATGACGACCGGATTTATCCCCTGCGGCGCAAAAATGCCGATCATTGGCCTTTTTGCAGGCGCGATTTTCGGGGGATCTTCTCTGGTAGCAACTTCCGCATTTTTTATTGGCATTGCGGCGGTGGTTATTTCCGGTATTATGCTGAAGAAGTTTAAAGCATTTGCAGGGGAGCCGGCTCCCTTCGTTATGGAGCTTCCGGCGTACCATCTTCCCTCTGTCGGCAACGTACTGCGCGCCACCTGGGAGCGCGGCTGGTCCTTCATCAAGAGGGCTGGTACGGTGATTTTGCTCAGCTCCATTGTACTGTGGTTCCTGCAGGGCTTCGGATTTACCGACGGCACCTTTGGCATGGTGGAGGACAACAACACTTCTCTGCTGGCGGCGATCGGAAACGCAATCGCATGGATTTTCTACCCGCTTGGATGGGTGGGCGATATGGCCTGGAAAGCGACGGTTGCAACCTTTACCGGCCTGATTGCAAAAGAGGAGGTTGTAAATACCTTCGGCGTGTTGTATCATTATTCAGGAGAGCTGTCCGAGGCGGGCGACGAGGTATGGAATCTGGTAGCTGCAGATTTTACAGCGCTTACCGCATACAGCTTTATGATTTTCAATCTGCTGTGCGCTCCCTGCTTTGCAGCTATGGGTGCGATTAAGCGTGAGATGAACAATACAAAGTGGACGCTGGGCGCAATCGGCTATATGTGCGGTTTTGCTTATGTGGTCGCGATGATTGTGTATCAGCTCGGCGGCCTTGTGACCGGGGAAGTTGGCTTTAACTTCTTTACGATTGTGGCTGCAGCCGCATTGGTTGGAATGATTTATCTGCTGTGCCGCAAAGGATATCAGCCCGAACAGGGAAATTACAGCATAAAGGGAAAAATGTCAGTAGAAGCGAGATAGAAAAGGAGGGAGAAAATGCCCGCATTTCTTGGAAATCTGATTGTTATTCTATTACTGGCGGCGGTGGTATTTCTGGTGATTCGCTCTATGTGGAGAAAGCATAAAGAGGGACCGGGCTGCACAGGAAACTGCAGCACCTGCGGCGGATGCCACGGAGCGTCCCACAAAGCACCAGGGAAAAAACTGTAAACATGATATAAATCAGCCATGACGAAAGCTCCGGAGCAGTTTCCGGGGCTTTCACTTTGGAACAAAGTGTGCGCATCCTTCGTATCATGGAAACGCAGTTTCCTATGATATCAAAAAGGAGCCTGCCGCAGCAGACTCCCTGTTGATAGTTTTGCATTTCTTCTTTTCAATTATATGCCGAATGATTACCCGACGGCTATATCGTCACCAGACGCTGGAGCGCATCCGAAAGAACAATCGGAGTACCATGCTCCTTAAGATAAGCCAGAGCGCCGGAGGAGTATTTCAGTGCGTCGCCATACTCGGAAACCGTATTGCAGATACGGTTAAATTCTTCCGGCGTATGCTGGGAACTGCAGAGAAACAGATGGTAATCCTGCGTCTGCGGGTGCTTATAAAGGGAATTTTCTCCCTGATAACTCCCATTTAAAATACGGGCAGTTCGAATGACGTCGTCCAGAGAGGCAAAACGATAGAGTTTTGTCACACTGACGCCGGGTTCCTCCTCGCCTGCTGCGCCCTGCTCCTGTTCGGCGTCGTCGGGTTTTTGAGTAAGAGCCTTATGGGCCTCCCGGATTTTTTTGAAAAGATTTAAAATGTCGTCGGCTCCTTCCAGCTTCAGAGAGGAGAATGAGCTTTCTCCATCAGAGGCGTTTTCACCGCCCGGAGCAAATTTGGCAAAGCGCGTATCCAGTTCTTCAGGATCATCTACCTTGGTGATGATCAGAATAAGAGAATCCGAGGATACGGGGATTGCTTCTATCATAATAGGAATATCATTTGCTTCAAAACCAAATTCATAGGCGGCTTGCTGCATCATCTCACGAAAAAGAGATTTTGCTTTTTCACCGCCGTAGGCAAGCTCAAGCAAATTAAGGTGACGACTGGCCAGATCTTCGCGCGTTAAAGTGCAGCGAATCTGATTATCGTTTAATTTTTCTATTTTCATGAAATCACTTCCTTACTTATCCTGCTGAATCTGCGGACCATAAATCAGGCCCAGGTATCTCATTTATACACAGTATATCCTACTTCATTCAAAAATGCAAAGGGAATCACTGGCGGACATCTTAAAAAAATATAAAAATAGAATGAAAATCGGCAGAAAAACAGCTTGACAATTTAAATTAAGTGTAATAGAATTGCAATAAGAGAAGATACATAAACATAAATAGAAGGGAGGATATCACTTTTAAACGTTCGCAGATTTCTTCTGCATTATTTCTCAAATGCGATTTTCTTCGCATAAAATTCACATATTTCAGGCACTTATACTTTTAATACGCATTATTACACAGGTATCTTCTCTAAATGAATGTTTTCTTTGCGGGGAAGCTGTATCTGTGCGGCTGCACAATGTTTCTGCGCGGGATAACGGAAAGCGAGTGAGGAACATCAGAGATAAAAAACAGGAAAAGGGGCGGTTTCGGGGAAGGCGCGCAAATATTGGAATGAATGTTGCGCTCTATCGGGAGCTTCAGAAGTATCAGGAGGAGGGAATCAGGCTTTGGCTTAACGGCAGGCCCAGCACTTCTTATCAGATTGCGAACCGTGTGCGCGAGGAAGAAAATTATATGCGCGATTACCAGATGGACTGCCAAAATCAGATATGCGGGATAGGTTTCGACCGTATCAGAAAGGATAAAAAGCAGAACGGTGAAGTTCCCCTCATGCGAAAGCTTAAATAATTGTGAAGATTTTCTGAAAAAGTCGAAATATGTTAGAAGTAGGAGCTGAAATGTGATATACTCTAAAAGGATAATTACATTTCGGAGGTGCAAGGAATGAAAAAGAAGGCGGCTCCTGTTCTCGCCGTACTGATATTGGTGATTATTGTGGCGGTGATCGGGATTGTGACAAACCTGGTAAAGAAATATACACCTACATCCGAAGTGATGAGCGGGGAAGAATATTTTCATTTGAACAATGCGGACGAGGCAGCTCTGGTGATACAGGACGAGGTATCGGAGTATAAGGGCATAGTATCGGGCGATACATGTTACGTGGACTTTGAGGCTGTAAAGAATGAGCTGAACGACCGGTTTTACTGGGATTCTGAGGCAAACCTTATGCTGTACACCACCCCTACGGACATCATTGAGATTCCGGCGGGCGGAAATAAATATACGGCTACGGGTAAAACGAACACGGAGAATTATGAGATTGTAAAAGTGGACGGCACGAAAACATATGTGGCCCTTGATTTTGTTCAGAAATATACGAATTTTGATTATGCTGTGTTTGAGGAACCGAACCGCATTGTGATTACCAACGAGTGGGGCGAGAGAGAGGTCGCAAGCATACGGAAAAAGGCGAAACTTCGCTATCAGGGCGGCATTAAAAGTCCGATTCTGCGGGAGCTGGAGAAAAATGAGGTTGTTACCATCCTGCAGCCCATGGAGGACTGGACAGGAGTGCTGACACAGGACGGCTATATCGGTTATATTAAAAACGACCGGTTGGTGGAACAGCGAACGGAGAATCAGACGAGAGATTTTGAGGAACCGGAGTATACAAGCGTTACCAAGGATTACAAGATTAATCTGGTGTGGCATCAGATTACCAATATGGATTCCAACTACAATATCATTTACGATATTGCGAACATCAAAGGCGTGACTACGATATCGCCCACATGGTTTACCATTGCTTCCAATGATGGGACGCTGGATTCGCTGGCCTACGCGGACTATGTGGAGACTGCGCACAGTAATGACATGGAGGTATGGGCGCTGGTGGACAATTTCAGCGAGTCGATCGATACGACGGCAGTTCTGAAATCCACGGAATCCAGGACAAAAATGGAAAATCAGCTGATCGCTTCCGCCATTCAGATTGGATTTGACGGAATCAATGTGGATTTTGAGAACATTCCGGAGGAAGCGGCGGACGGTTACATACAGTTTATTCGTGAGCTGTCGGTGAAGTGCCGCAAGAATGGCCTGGTACTCTCTGTGGACGTGCCGGTGCCGATGTCGTTCTCGGAGCATTATAACCGTGCGGAGTTGGGAAAAGTATGCGATTACGTAATTGTTATGGGATACGACGAGCACTACTATGGCTCTGAGGAAGCGGGTTCTGTGGCAAGCCTCGGGTTTGAGAATCAGGGAATCCTGGACACGAGAAAGGATGTGCCTGCGGAAAAGCTGATCAGTGGAATACCTTTTTATACCCGTCTGTGGAATACAGTTACGAACTCAGACGGAACGACCACGGTGACGAGCGAAGCGCTGGGCATGGACGAGGCGCAGCAGATTCTGGACAACAACAATGTCGAGGCAAGCTGGGACGAGACGACCGCCCAGAACTATGCGGAATTTGAAGGCGACGACGGTTCCCTGTACCAGATATGGCTGGAGGACGACAAATCCATTGAGGAAAAGATGACGCTGGTTAAGGATTATGGACTGGCCGGAGTGGCCGCCTGGAAATTGGGATTTGAGAACGATTCCGTCTGGGACGTCATTCTGAAATATGTCAGCTGACCTTTTAAAGTGCGCCGGCAAAGCGGAGCTGAAACATTTTGCCTCTGCTGCATATACTGATAACAAGTATATGCGGCGGAGGTATTTTTGTGCGCAGAGAAAAGAGAACGCTGGAGTTTGCCATGACGCTTTTGATATTGCTCTGTTCCTTTTACATAGGCAGGCTGGGAGCCGGGCTGTCCGTCGGAAGCCGGGCAAAAACGCAGATCATTGAGGGACAAAGCTCCACAGAGGGGGCAAAGGCACAGGCTAATGCGGGAGCGTCGGGGGAACAGGATAATACGGGAGCATCAAAGAAGCAGGAAAATGCGGGAACTACAGTACAGGATAAGATTACGGTGGTGGTGGATGCCGGCCATGGAGGAATCGACGCAGGAAAAGTGGGAATCAACGGAGCGCTGGAAAAAGAGATTAATCTTGCGATTGCCGGAAAACTGAAAACGCTGCTGGAGCAGCAGGACGTCACAGTAGTTATGACGAGAGAGACGGACAATGGCCTGTATGATGAGGGAGAGGCAAACAAAAAGCAGCAGGATATGAAACGCCGCTGTGCCATGATTGACGAGACGGAAGCCGTACTGGCCGTCAGTATTCATCAGAACAGCTATACACAGGAATCCGTCTGCGGACCGCAGGTATTTTTCTATGAAAATTCCGCCCAGGGGAGAAAGCTGGCCTCCATTCTTCAGGAAGCGTTAAATGCAATGCCTCAGGTGGAGAGGGCAAGAGAAATAAAGCCGAACGACAGTTATTATATTCTGCGAAAGACGCAGACGCCCACGGTCATTGTAGAATGTGGGTTCCTGAGCAACGCGGCGGAAGCGGAGCGGCTTTCCGGCGAAGAATATCAGGAAACAGTGGCAGAAGCCGTATGCGCTGGAATCGTGGAGTATATCCGTGAGGGGTAAAGGAAAAAATGTAAAAAAGTACTGTAAAAAGCTGCAAAAACGGAAAAATAGCTTGCATCATGAGGGGGGGGGTGATGTATAATATAATTAATAATATTTCCCTGCGTGACAGATGGTGATAGACAGACATTCGGAAGTGTTTTTTCGATGTCTTTTTTATTACCATAAAATTTCTGTCCGACAGGGGAGAGGGAGGAAAAATGAGAAAAAGAAAGATTGCGTTGGCGTTGGCATTTACGCTGGCCTTCACCGCTGTTCCCGCAGAGGGATTTGTGTATGCGGAAGAAATTCCGGCGGCAGAAGCGGCGGTAGAAATGCCGATGGCAGAGACGGAAGCGGGACCTTCGACGGCAGAAGTGGTGGCAGAGACGGAAGCGGAAGTTCCGGCAGTAGAAGTGGTGGCAGAGATGGAGGAGGAAGTTTCGGCAGCGGAAATTCCAGTGGCGGAAGTGACAATGGAGACAGAAGCTTTGACAACAGAAACTTCTGTGGCAGAAATATCAGAGGAAATACAGTCGTCTGCTGAAATAGCCATAGAGGAAGAAACTCCTGCTGTGAATACAGATTATTTAGAGGAAGCAGAGCTTATTCTTGGAGAGGAAGAACTCATTCTTGATGCATCTGCTGAGATGACATTGTTAGATAGTGCAGAGCAGCAGGAGAGTGAAGACATTGATAGAATAAAAGTTGAAAGTATTTGCTTGTATGATGTGCAGGAAGTTTATACTGTGCAGGAGTTAGAAAGAGGCATTGATATAAGAGCAGAAGTGACTTATACGGATGGGACTACAGAAACCGTAAACGGTTTGCAGTCTCAGGCGTATCTGCCAAAGAGCGGGGAGGTTTTGTATCCGACACTACAAGATGAAAATGGGCTGGTAAGTATGGATTTTTATCGTACAATCCCCGTTGGGCCAATGAATGTGATTGTTGAAGTTCTATATCAGAATGAATATACGGGAGTACGAGCAACTCAACCAGTTACTATCAAAGGTTTTGAGCCGAAACAGGAGATGACTCTGGGTACAGTGATAGAATACAATATGGCTGAAGCTCAGGAGGAGCGCCTGTATTCTTTCGTCCCCGCTGAAACAGGGAATTATAAATTGAAAATAGTAAATAATGAATGTGAAGTTACGGCGAGGTTATATAAGGTATCCGGTGACCAGATAACTGTAATTGATAGATATCAGCTCGGATATGACAATACATGTACTGCTGCTACGGCGTTGGAGGCCGGGACAGAATATATACTGAGAATAATAAATGAGTATGGTTCGTCTTGCGGCACTGCGGTATTTAGCAACAAAAAGGAAGTGACAGGAGTATCATTGGCGGCTCCGGAAACATATAATGCGCTTCGGTTTCTTCCCGGGATGGAAGGTATCACGGCTACGGTGGAATATACTGACGGTTCAACTGAAGTCGTAAATCAATGGAAAAGCGGAGAAGAATACGACGAGAATACAGACCAGTATATTGGCAGGATGTTTGATTATACCGAAGAAGGAGAACGGGTATATTTGCGTTTGCTTGACGAAAATGGAAATGAGGTATCTGTTCCAAAGGATACTCTGGGTTATGGAGGAATACCTGTAGGCAGTTTTCGATTGAAAGCGGAATTGAAAGAATTTGAAAGTCCGGAAAGAGACTTCCAGATATGCTTTCCAGAGGATGCGCAGAATTTGGCTGTGGGAGAAAAATTGAATTTTGAACTGGGACGGCATGGTGTGCAATCCTATCTTTTTACATCGCAAAAGGCTGGCGAATACACGATAACCATAGCAAACGAAGGGGCAGATGTACGGGCATGCTATAATTATCGATATTCGGAGGAAGGACAGCATCATAGAATTCAGGTGGGAGGAGACTATTCTTTGGTCGAGGGCTATCCAGGGATAACTTTGATCGAGGGTTATCCGGGGATGATTGACCTTACTGTGAATGGTGCTGGAGAAAAATATCTGGTGATTTTGAAGGAAATAGATGGTCTAGATGCAGGCGGCTCCATATGGGTGGAAGAAGTACAGCAGCAGACAGAAACAGAATCTGAATCTGAACATGAGTCAGAGAAAAAGCAGATTGTTTCTGCTTCCATGGATTCACAGACAGAGTATAATGTTTATACGTCTAAATCTGATCTTGTCAAAACGGAGGCTGTGATAGAGTATGAAGACGGGACAGAAGATATTCTGGATACATGGTATGGCACTACACGGAATGGCAGTTACTGTTTTGAAGGATGGTGTGAAAATGCCGGGAAACATATTCAGCTGTCACTATATAAGGATGATATACAGGTAAACATGCCGAATGGGGAAACCGATTGGGAACGGCTGCCGGTGGGTACATTTACGTTAAAAATGCAGTGTGATGGGGAGGTGCTGGCAGAAAAAACGATAACGATTTCAATCCCGGAAGCTGAGGAAATTATCCCCGGGCAAGAGTATTCCGTAACGGCTCCGGCTGTGTATAAATTTACGGCAGATGAACAAAAGAATGGTAAGTATGTATTGGATACAAAGGATATATGGTCCAAAGTTTATAAATACCAGGAAGATAACTTACGTTATGATTATAACTGGGACAATGGACTCGTTGAGTGGGTGACATGCGAAAACGGAAAAACCTATTATATATATTTTCAAGGGGAAAACGGCAGCACGCAGGGAAGTTTCCGTATGATTCCTGAAACCGACACCCGCGTTGATAATATTACTTTTGCGGGGAACACTTCTGATATAGAATTGATAGAAGGTCTTGACGCTTGGTGGCTCAGAACATGGCCGCAGGTGCAGCTTACATATCAGGATGGCAGTAGCAAGATTATTGATATAGATGGTAGTGACATTTACGAGCGAGGTATACAACCGATCATTTACTGCGCAGATACAGACGGAACACCGAATTTGGAGGAAACTCGCAGTTTTTATCAAATAGGAGAGTTGCCTGCCGGTGTCTATTTTCTGGGAGCATCAATATCTTCAGGAACATGGCAGGCTGCGATACAAGATCCGTTGAAGCTGACGATTCTTTCAAAAAGCGAGGCTGCAAAGAAAAATACTTTTACCGAGGAAGCTTCTGCTGTAGATATGGAATCGGAATATAGTTCCTATGCGAGTGCTCTTTATACTGCACCGGAGGATGGAAGATATATAATCACGCTAAATGTTTGCGATATTTTAGAAATTCGGGTATTTGATATGCAGGAAGGTGAAGTAGACGTAGATCAAACGTCTTCATGCGAATACAGAGTATCTTTGACAGGCGGACAGCAGTATATTATTGCCGCGCGTTGGGATATTGACAGCGCAGAGGCAAGAAACAGCTTTGCAATGTCGGTTTGCCGTTCAAACGATATTGTTGAAGTACAGGCAGGATGCAGGAAAGAAAAACTGATTGCCGGATTGGACGGCATTGATGCGGCCGGAGTGTTTGCGGATATTACTTATGCAGACGGAAGTCGTGTAAGGCTAGAGGGAGCCAATCCGGATGCAGAGGGAAATCAGTTCCGCTATGAGCTTACGGATGAAAACAATGAATTAATAACGACAAATGAGAAATTATCAACAGGTTCTTACCGGCTTACGGCAATTCAGAATACGGAAAGCGGAGATGCGGTGCGTTCATCAAATGAGGTGGAGCTTAATGTGGAATTGCTGGACATCGAAACACTGCAAACGATCAGTGAGAATGTCGTGTTCAACATTCAGGGCGCAGGTAAATATCATCTGTTCTCCTTTACGCCGGAGAATGACGGCCATTACATTATAAACGCGGGGGAACGCTCAGTCTGCCAGTGGTATGAAGACACCGATTCCGGGCTGAAGCGTGTAGATGGAAAGAAGCTGAAAGCGGGTATAACATATGTGCTTTGCCTGCAGATTTATACGGATTCACAGGAAGTCACGGTAAGGCTGACGGAGGGTAAAACGCCAGTATCGATACAGACAATATTAACTTCGGCAGCAGCAAAAGGTCTTCCGAGAGAGTTTGCAGAAATAATAGATATTAATGACATTTTTGACATAGAGATTACTTATGCGGACGGCACCACCGCCAAAGTAGTTGGGGAGGCAGATCTCTATGGAAACGATATCTGGTATACGAAGGCAGAAAAGAGCTATACAGATACAACGGAAACATACAGGTATAGTATTCGCTGCGGCGATTTGGAACAGGGAATTGCATCTGCGCGCAAATCGGCGGAATATACGTTTACGGATACGGATACATGCGGGGCAATGGAACTGGAAGAAGGCATATCCCGCGAAACTGCTATAAGCAGTGCACGGTATGAAGTATATCGGTTTATGCCGGAAGAAAGCGGAAAATATTATCTTACTATTGACAAGAATGTCAATGCCAACTGGGAATCTGTCTGGATAAACCGGATAAATGAAAACAGTGGAAGTGTAGGACAAATTATTGAGGGAAACATGTTTAAGCTGGAGACGGGCGAAACATGTGAAATTATAATATACTGGAACGGTTATGAACCGGAAGGCGACCCATACAGCATCAGCGTTGAAAAATATGTACCTGTCCAGAAAATGGTATTGAAGACCTGCCCGGAAAGTGTGATAAAAGGGAAGATATCGCCGACAGGTCTGTCAGCGGATGTAACCTTTGCAAATGGACAGACGAAGACAATTGTCATGAATGATGATTGGCCTTACAACAAGGAAAACTATGGAAATATGCTGCTTTTTGACTGGAAAGAACTGTCAGAGGACAAGATAAGGCTGTATATGCACTGCGGCAATTATCGGGTATTTTGTGATGTGGCTTATAAAGATGAGGACGATGACCCTTGCGCGTTGGGCCACAGCCTGACCCATCATGAAGCTGTTGCAGCCACCTGCACCACAGCGGGCAGTGCAGCATACTACGGCTGCAGCCGCTGCAAAAAATACTTTAGCGACGCAGCGGGAACGAAGGAACTTGCAGCCTCCGATCTGACGACGGCGGCACTTGGCCACAGCCCGACTTACCATGCTGCTGTCGCAGCTACCTGCACCACAGCGGGCAATGTAGCGTACTATAGCTGCAGCCGCTGCAAAAAATACTTCAGCGACGCAGCGGGAACGAAGGAACTTGCAGCCTCCAGTTTGACGACGAAAGCCCTCGGTCACAGCATGACCTATCATAAGGCTGTCGCAGCCACCTGCACTACAGCGGGCAATGTGGCATACTATAGCTGCAGCCGCTGCAAAAAATATTTCAGTGACGCAGCGGGAACGAAAGCACTTGCAGCCTCCAGCCTGACGGTTGCAGCTGCCGGCCACCGGTGGGGTGCATGGACGACCACTGCGGCAGCGACCGTATTCGCACCCCAGAAGCAGGTAAGAAGATGTTCCGGCTGCGGGCTGAGTGAGAGCAGGAATTACGGAAGCAAGCTGAAGGCGACAGTTACCCTGACGGCCTCCAGTCTGGTAATGAAAACGAAGCAGACGACGGCTGCTTTTAAGGCCTCGGGCTTTGCAAAGGGAGATTACCTGCAGTCTGTGGTTTCCAGCAATACGAAGATATTGAGAGTAACGAATGTAAATCGAAACGGCACCTTTAAACTGACGGCCCAGAAGACAGCGGGAAGCGCGAACCTGACGATCAGGCTTGCCAGCGGTCTGACAAAGATAGTGAAGGTGACGGTACAGAAGAAGAATGTAAAAACGACGGCCATCGGCGGAGTGGCAAAGAGCCTGAAGCTGGCGAAAGGAAAAACAGCCACGCTGAAACCGGTGCTTTCTCCGGTGACGAGCCAGGATAAGATTACCTACAGCACGTCGAACAAGAAAGTGGCGACAGTAAGCTCGAAGGGTGTAATTAAGGGGATCAAAGCCGGAACGGCCAGGATCACGGTGAAATCGGGCAGCAAGAAATTTGTGTGCACGGTGACGGTACCCGCGACAAAGACCACAAATATAACGGGAGTGAAAGCAAGCGTAACGCTGAAAAAAGGAAAGAAGCTGACGCTGAAGCCGAAGCTGACGCCTTCCAACAGCGATGAGAAGATTACCTACGCAACTTCGAATAAGAAAGTGGCGACGGTGACGTCAAAGGGCGTAATCAAGGGGGTTAAGAAAGGAACAGCGGTGATTACGGTCAAGAGCGGGAGCAAGAGAGTGACCTGCAAGGTGACGGTAAAATAGGAATAAGAAAAGGAAAAAGGACTTCGGGAATGAACTGTTCCCGGGTCCTTTTGCATATGAGACGGGGTATGTGCATACCCCACTGGCGGCGCCTGCAAATTCTGCCTTGCGTGAACGCCATATAAATGATAAGATATCCCTAGAAGGAAGGGATATCATGGAGACCATCATAGCCGATATGAGAGATGGGCTGGATGCCGGACTGCTTGAGCGCGCAGGAGAGATTATCGCCGCCGGCGGGCTGGTGGCGTTTCCCACGGAAACGGTGTATGGGCTGGGGGCCAACGCATTGGATGAAAATGCGGCGGCAAAGATTTACGGAGCCAAGGGAAGGCCCTCGGACAATCCGCTGATTGTTCATATTGCGAGAATGGAGGATTTGTACCGGATTGCCGCCAAGGTTCCGGAGAAAGCGGAGGCGCTGGCGAAAGCGTTCTGGCCGGGGCCATTAACAATGATTTTTCCAAAGGCGGACTGCGTACCATATACGACGACCGGCGGACTGCCAACCGTGGCGGTTCGGATGCCGGATCACGAAATTGCTCTGGAGCTGATTAAGGCCGGAGGAGGATATATCGCGGCGCCCAGCGCCAATACCTCGGGGCGTCCAAGCCCTACCGAGGCAAAG
This sequence comes from Eubacteriales bacterium, assembly GCA_030524785.1. Taxonomy (GTDB): domain Bacteria; phylum Bacillota; class Clostridia; order Lachnospirales; family Lachnospiraceae; genus Marvinbryantia. The sequence continues at coordinate 15,394 of JAUNFZ010000032.1, read as the reverse complement.
CATGTGGCGGAGGATATGAATGGAAAAATAGAGATGATTATTGACGGCGGAAGCGTGGGAATCGGCGTGGAATCTACCATCGTGGACATGAGCGGCGAAACACCGATGATTCTAAGACCGGGATATATCAATCAGAAAATGCTGGAGCAGGTGATTGGACCTGTAGTGATGGACCCCGCTCTTTTTGAAGCGGCGCCAAACGTTCGCCCAAAAGCGCCGGGGATGAAATACCGGCATTATGCGCCGAAGGCGGAAATGCTGATTGTGGAAGGAAAAGAGAAAGACGTAATTTCCTATATAAACGACAGAATATGCAGGGAACTGGCAGAGGGAAAGATGCCGGGAATCATTGCGTCGGAGGAGACAAAAGACCGTTATGCGGGCGGCATAGTGAAGTCTATGGGAAGCAGAACGGACGAGCTGAGTATATCGCGCCATTTGTACGGTGTTCTGCGGGAATTTGACGCGCAGAAAGTCAGCAGGATTTATTCAGAAGCATTTGATACGCCCACGATAGGACAGGCAATTATGAACCGGCTTGTGAAGGCGGCGGGCCATCAGATGATTCATATATGATACAGGGGGAAGGGTATGAAAAAATACGATAAGCTGACGTTTGTCAGCCGAAGCGATACTTGCCGCGCGCCAATGGCGGAAGCGCTTATGCAGGACAATTTGCTGCTGGAGGATATTATCAGCGATTCCAGAGGAATGATTGTACTGTTTCCGGAACCGATAAATCCAAAAGCGGAGGAAATCCTGGTGCAGAATGGGCTTACCATGCAAGAGCATCAGGCCCGCCCGCTGACAAAGGATGATTTTGACAGCAGGACGCTGATCTTTACGATGGAGGCGGCGCAGAAGCAAAAGATTCTGGAGGAGTACGCGGACGCGGCGATAAATGTGTACAGTCTGGCGGAGTACTGCGGAGAAACGGGTGATGTGGAGAGCCCGCTCGGCAAGGACTTGCCTGAATATGGGGCGTGTTTTCAGCGCCTGAAGGATTTAACAGAGAAGCTGGCAGCAATGATAAGGGAGGAAAATCAATGATAGCGGTTGCATGTGATCACGGCGGATATGCGCTGAAACAGGAAATTTTAAAACATCTGGAAAAACGGGGGCTGGAGTATCGCGATTTCGGCTGCGACAGCGAGGCGGCTGTGGATTATCCCGTATATGCCCGGAAAGTGACGGACGCGATTACGGCGGGGCAGTGCGAAAAGGGCATTTTGATCTGCGGCACAGGAATCGGCATTTCGATTACGGCCAACAAGGTAAAGGGGATCCGTGCGGCACTCTGTACAGACTGCTTCACTGCGGAAGCGACGAGGCTTCATAATGACGCGAACGTATTGGCCCTGGGCGGCCGGGTGGTTGGCCCGGGTCTGGCGCTGAAGATCGTAGACACGTTTTTGGATACTCCTTTTTCGAACGAGGAGCGCCACAAAAGAAGAATTTCGATGATCGAGAATTAACGATGGAGGAAAAGGCAGCATGGGGAAAATATGTATCATGGAGCATCCACTGATTCAGCATAAGATTGGGATTGTGCGGAGAAAGGAAACAGGTTCCAAGGATTTCCGGCAGATGATCGGGGAAATTGCGATGCTGATGTGCTATGAGGCTACGCGCGACCTGAAACTTCAGGATGTGGAGATTGAAACGCCCATCTGTAAAACCACAGCGAAAGAGCTGCAGGGAAAGAAGCTGGCGGTGGTTCCGATTCTTCGGGCGGGCATCGGCATGGTGGAAGGAATGTTGGCAATGATTCCTGCGGCAAAGGTGGGCCACATTGGTCTTTACCGTGATCCTGCGACGCTGAAGCCGGTGGAATATTACTGCAAGCTTCCGGAGGATTGTGCGAACCGGGAAGTATTTGTGGTGGATCCGATGCTGGCTACCGGCGGTTCCGCTGTGGCGGCGATCCAGATGCTGAAAGATAAGGGTGTGAAAAACATCCGTTTTATGTGTATTATCGCAGCGCCGGAGGGAATTGCGGCGATGCAGGAGGCGCACCCCGACGTGGATATTTACATTGGGGCGAAGGATGAAAAACTGAACAGCCACGGTTATATCGTTCCGGGCCTGGGCGACGCGGGAGACCGCATTTTTGGAACAAAGTAACAGCAGCGGCCGAAAACCGTGAGAAGGAGAAATTATGGGCAAGCGAGAAGATTACATTTCCTGGGACGAATATTTTATGGGGGTAGCGATGCTTTCCGGTATGCGTTCCAAAGATCCAAATACGCAGGTGGGGGCCTGTATTGTGAGCAGTGACAACAAGATTCTTTCCATGGGATATAACGGATTTCCCTTTGGGTGCTCGGATGATGAATTTCCCTGGGACCGGGAAGGGGAGCCGCTGGATACAAAATATCTTTATACAACCCACAGTGAGCTGAACGCGATTTTAAATTACCGGGGCGGCAGCCTGGAGGGGGCGACCCTCTATGTGTCGCTGTTTCCCTGCAATGAATGTGCGAAGGCAATTATTCAGTCGGGAATCCGTCAGGTAGTTTACGATTGCGATAAGTATGCAGACACGCCTTCGGTGGTGGCGTCAAAGAGAATGATGGCGGCAGCAGGCGTGCGGGTGCGAAAATATAACAGGACAGGGCGGAAGATTGCTCTGGAGTTGTGACGAAAGCGGCGGGCGGACGCTTTTAGAAAAGCCGGCCGGGAAGATAATGCGATACAAAAAAGCTTTGCGTTCGATACCTGAGAGAGTATCAGATGCAAAGCTTTTATCATAGGAAACTGCGTTTCCATGATACAAAGGATGCGCACCTCGCAAAGAAGTAGGTAGCTGTAAACAGCATCGCTCGGGCGCGAAAGTGTGCGCTTGCCGCACACTTTTTTCTATCGCTATTCGTATGCTTCGATAAGCGACGTCAGTTCCCTGAACTGTCCGGTGTAGATCATGTTAAGCAGCGCATCCAGCCGGCGCAGTGAAATGAGAAGCTGCTGTTCGGTAATCAGCTTTTGCTGGGCGGCGTCTGCAAGTTCGTCCAGATCTGCCACTTTGACTGTACCGTCGGGATAAACCAGAACGTCCGCCAGCAGGTCAATCATGGTGTATGTATTTGCGGCGGGAGTATATTCGTGGGTGATGATGTCGCAGTACCAGCAGATCAGAAGGTTTTCGTGGCTGTAGAATTTACTGACTTTGATCCCCTTATCAAGAAAGTAAGCGGATAGGCCGTGGCTTAATTCTTTCTTGGGACGGATGGTGCGCCATCTGGTGACGATCAGATTTTCGCCGGCGTGAAGAATTTCGTCTTTTTCCAGCAGAATACATTCATTGGGAATCAGACGTTTGCGGTAAAGCAATGGCTTGTTCATGGCAGCACCCCTTTCTTTTCAGTATAGTACAGGGTTTGGGGAAAGTCAAACGGGAAATACTTTGACAAAAACAGTATTATGAACTAAAATGATTACAGTCTGCTGCGCAGGAAGACGGAAGCGCGGCAAAACAACAGGAATGAAGATTGAGGAGTGGGACTATGGCGAAAGACAAGAAACTTGTGGAAGCGATTACTTCGATGGAAGAAGATTTCGCACAGTGGTATACGGATGTTGTAAAAAAAGCAGAACTGATCGACTATACCAGCGTAAAGGGCTGCATGGTGATTAAACCGGCGGGCTATGCCATCTGGGAAAATATACAGCGTGAACTGGACAGGCGTTTTAAAGAGACGGGGGTGGAAAATGTATATCTGCCTCTGTTTATACCGGAGAGCCTGCTGGAGAAGGAAAAGGATCATGTGGAAGGGTTTGCCCCGGAGGTAGCGTGGGTGACTCACGGCGGTCTGGAACCCCTGCAGGAGAGATTGTGCGTGCGCCCGACGTCTGAGACGCTGTTCTGTGATTTCTATGCAAATGATGTTCACTCTTACCGTGACCTTCCGAAGGTCTATAATCAGTGGTGTTCCGTGGTGCGCTGGGAAAAAACAACCCGTCCTTTCCTGCGCTCCAGAGAATTTTTGTGGCAGGAAGGCCATACGGCACACGCCACCGCAGAGGAAGCAGAGGAGAGAACCATTCAGATGCTGAACGTGTATGCGGATTTCTGCGAGGAAGTGCTGGCGATTCCGGTGATTAAGGGACGCAAAACGGACAAGGAGAAATTTGCGGGAGCAGAGGCTACGTACACGATTGAATCACTGATGCATGACGGAAAAGCACTGCAGTCGGGCACCAGCCACAACTTCGGGGATGGATTTGCCAGGGCTTTTAACATTCAGTTCGCAGACAAAGACAATAAATTAAAATATGTTCATCAGACGTCCTGGGGTATGACTACCCGCATGATCGGAGCCATCATTATGGTGCATGGCGACAACAGCGGTCTGGTGCTTCCCCCGAGGATTGCGCCTGTTCAGGCGATGGTGATTCCCATTCAGATGCAGAAGGAAGGCGTGCTGGAGAAAGCGCAGGAGGTGAAAGATCTTCTTGCCAAAGCGGGAATCCGCGTGAAGCTGGACGATTCGGAAAAGAGCCCGGGCTGGAAATTCTCAGAGGCGGAGATGCGCGGCATCCCCGTGCGTATCGAGCTGGGACCGAAGGATATCGAGGCGGGACAGGCAATTGTCGTGCGCCGGGATACAAGGGAAAAGATAGTAACGCCGATAGAAGAACTGGCGGCAAAAGTATCTGAGACTCTGGAAACGATGCAGAAGGATATGCTGGAGCGGGCCAGAGCGCACCGGGACGCACACACCTATACGGCAAAGACGCTGGAAGAATTTAAGGAGATTGCGGAAAAGAAACCCGGATTTATCAAAGCGATGTGGTGCGGCTGCCAGGAATGTGAGGACGCCCTGAAGGAAGAAGCAGGCGTCACCTCCAGATGCATCCCCTTTGAGCAGGAGGAGATCACCGGAACCTGTATTCACTGTGGCAAGCCGGCCAAAAAAATGGTCTACTGGGGCAAGGCGTATTAAAATATGAACAAAATGCATAAATATAATGCTTTATTCCTATTAGAGATGGCGGAAAAAACCATTGACAAAGGCGTATTTCAGGGGTTATCATTAAATGCAAATTTATAAAGGAGGAGAATATTATGAAAAAATTCAACAAAGTAGTCAGCGCAGTAATGGCGGCAGCTATGGTTGCAGGCGCTCTGGCAGTGCCGGCATCTGCTGAGGATACATTCAAAATTGGCGGAATCGGTCCGATGACCGGCGCAGCAGCAGCTTACGGAAACGCAGTTATGAATGCAGCCCAGATCGCAGTTGACGAGATCAACGAAGCAGGCGGTGTAAACGGCGCAATGCTTGAGTTCAACGCTCAGGACGACGAGCATGACGCAGAGAAATCTGTAAATGCGTACAACACTCTGAAAGACTGGGGTATGCAGATGCTTCTCGGTACGGTTACATCCGCTCCCTGTATTGCGGTTGAAGCTGAAGCAGTAAATGACAACATGTTCCTGCTTACACCTTCAGGTTCTGCGGTTGACTGTATTACCGCAGGCGACAATGCGTTCCGTGTTTGTTTCTCAGACCCGGATCAGGGTACTGCATCCGCAAAATACATTGGTGAAAACGGCCTGGCAACGAAGGTAGCGGCAATCTACGACAGCTCCGACGTTTATTCTTCAGGTATCTACGCAACATTCAAGGCTGAGGCAGCAAATCAGCCCTTCGAAATTGTTGCTGAGGAAGCATTTACCGCAGACAGCAAGACAGACTTCACTGTACAGCTTCAGAAGGCGAAGGATGCAGGCGCAGAGCTTGTATATCTTCCGTTCTACTACAATGAGGCTTCTCTGGTGCTGACACAGGCGGCAGCTATGGACTTCTCTCCGATCTGGTTTGGTGTTGACGGTATGGACGGTATTCTTTCTGTAGAAGGTTTTGATACCTCTCTGGCAGAGGGCGTTATGCTTCTTACACCGTTCTCCGCAGACGCAGAGGATGATCTGACAAAGAATTTCGTAGCAAAATATCAGGAGCTTTACAACGAGGTTCCGAACCAGTTTGCAGCAGACGCTTACGACGGTGTTTACATCATCAAGGCAGCTCTGGAGCAGGCAGGCGCAACTCCGGATATGGATGCAAGCACGCTGTGCGACGCTCTGAAGGTAGCTATGACAGAGATCACAGTGGATGGTCTGACAGGCGCAGGCATGACCTGGGATGCAAGCGGTGAGCCGACAAAATCTCCGAAGGCAGTTGTAATTGAGAACGGCGCTTATAAGGGACTTTAATTATCCGTTCGGATGATAAGAAGATCCGCAGTACGCGGCGTTTTGAATAGTTGACCCGACAGGGGGTTGCAAAGAGCAACCCCCTGTTTTAGAATGTGTGATAAAAGTTGAGGTGTCCTATGAGTTTCTTATCCTATTTGATTAACGGCATCAGCCTCGGTAGTGTATATGCCATAATCGCGTTGGGCTATACTATGGTTTATGGTATTGCGAAAATGCTGAACTTTGCCCACGGTGATGTTATTATGGTCGGCGGGTATGCGGCCCTGACCATGATGCTGAATCTGCACACAAATGCTTTTGTGGCGGTTCTGGTAGCAATTGTGGTATGTACAGTGCTGGGTATTACGATCGAGGCAGTGGCTTACCGCCCATTAAGAAATGCTGCATCTCCTCTGGCAGTATTGATTACAGCCATTGGCGTCAGCTATTTTCTTCAGAACGTAGTGCTTCTGATTTTTGGCTCCAATCCCAAGAATTTTCAGTCGGTAGTACCGATTCCGGATCTGAAGCTGGCCGGCGGCACGCTGATGATTACAGGCGAGACAATCGTCACGATCGTAAGCTGTATTGTGATTATGACTGCCCTGACGACGTTTATTAATAAGACGAAGGCGGGACAGGCAATGCTGGCAGTATCTGAGGACAAGGGCGCTGCGCAGCTTATGGGAATCAATGTAAACGGAACCATTGCCCTGACATTTGCGATTGGTTCTGGCCTGGCGGCGGTAGCCGGCGTGCTTTTGTGCTCCTCTTATCCGTCCCTCTCCCCGTACACGGGGTCTATGCCGGGCATCAAGGCCTTCGTGGCGGCGGTATTCGGCGGAATCGGCTCAATTCCCGGTGCTATGATCGGAGGAATTTTGCTGGGAATTATTGAGATTCTGGGCAAAGCGTATATTTCTTCGCAGCTTGCAGACGCAATCGTGTTTGCAGTGCTGATTATCGTATTGCTTGTGAAGCCTACCGGATTGCTGGGTAAGCAGATTCAGGAGAAAGTGTAGGTGAAAACGAATGAAAATGACAAAGAATTTTAAGAACAATCTGATAACCTACGCCATCGTTATCGCTGCGTTTATCATTGTGCAGATTCTGCAGAGCACAGGAAATCTGTCCAGTCTTTTTAAAGGGCTGCTGGTTCCCATCTGCGTTTATGTGATTTTGGCGGTATCCCTGAATCTGGTGGTCGGTATTTCCGGCGAGCTGAGTCTGGGGCATGCAGGCTTTATGTGTGTGGGAGCTTTTGCCAGCGCGTTTTTTTCAAAGTGTACCCAGCAGGCAATCCCGGCGGATGGACTTCGCTTTTTCCTGGCGATTCTGATCGGGGCGGCGGCAGCGGCAGTGTTTGGCATCGTGATCGGTATCCCGGTTCTGAGACTGAAGGGAGACTATCTGGCGATTGTAACGCTGGCTTTCGGAGAAATCATTAAAAACGTAATTAACATTTTCTATATAGGAAAAGACAGCAACGGATTCCATTTTTCCACAAAAGACCAGTTTTCTCTTGGGATGGAAGTGGACGGTACGGTAATTTTGAACGGGCCCCAGGGGATTACGGGCGTCCCGAAAAATTCGAGCTTTCTGGTGGGCGTGATACTGATTCTGGTTACGCTGTTTATTGTGCTGAACCTGATTGATTCCCGGGACGGAAGGGCCATCAAGGCGATTCGCGACAACCGGATTGCGGCGGGATCTGTGGGAATCAACATTACAAAATATAAACTGATGGCATTTACGGTATCTGCGGCTCTGGCGGGAATGGCGGGAGCGCTTTACTCCCATAATCTGGCTACGCTGCAGGCGTCAAAATTCAATTTTAATACGTCCATTCTGGCTCTGGTGTTTGTGGTGCTGGGCGGAATTGGAAATATCCGCGGTTCGGTGATTGCAGCGGTGGTGCTGACGGCTTTGCCTGAGCTTCTGCGCGGCCTGGCGGATTACCGTATGCTGATCTATGCGATTGTGCTGATTGCCATGATGCTCTTTAACTGGGCGCCGAAGGCGCTGGAATGGCGCGAGCGTTATCTTGGACGCTTCTTCAGAAAATCTGCGAAGGAGGGGAAATAAGATGGCGGCAATGCTGGAAGTAAAAAATCTGGGGATTTCCTTTGGAGGTCTGCGCGCGGTAAATGCGTTTAATCTGAATATTGAGAAGGGCGAACTGTATGGACTGATCGGCCCCAACGGTGCCGGAAAAACCACGGTGTTTAACCTGCTGACGGGCGTATACAAGCCGGACGAGGGCTTTGTGATTCTGGACGGGGAAAATATTACGGGCAAGCCGACCATAGAGATCAATAAACACGGGATTGCCAGAACTTTTCAGAACATTCGTCTGTTTAAGGATATGTCTGTGCTGGATAATGTGAAGGTAGGACTTCACAATCATCACAAATATTCCACAATGGCGGGCATTTTCCGTCTGCCTTCCTACCGGAAGACGGAAAAAGAGATGAATGAACGGGCGATGGAGCTTTTGAAAGTATTTGATCTGGATGGAGAAGCGGAGTACCTTGCGTCGAATCTTCCCTACGGAAAACAGCGTAAGCTGGAGATTGCAAGAGCTCTGGCCACAGATCCGAAGCTTCTGCTTCTGGACGAGCCGGCGGCGGGCATGAACCCGAACGAGACGGCGGAGCTGATGAATACGATTCACTTTGTCCGGGATAATTTTGATATGACGATCCTTCTGATCGAACACGATATGAAGCTTGTTTCCGGCATTTGTGAGAAACTGACGGTACTGAACTTTGGCGAGGTGCTCTGTCAGGGAAAAACAGCGGAAGTTTTGAAAGATCCGCAGGTAATTACGGCGTATCTTGGAGAATAGGAGGGAAATGAAAAATGGCAATGCTTGAGGTCAGAGATCTGGAAGTATATTATGGCATGATTCAGGCAATCAAGGGCGTTTCCTTCCAGGTAAACGAGGGAGAAGTCATCGCGCTGATCGGCGCCAATGGCGCCGGAAAAACAACGATCCTTCACACGATCACAGGACTTTTAAGCCCGAAAAAGGGAAGCATATCCTTTGAAGGAAAGGATATTACAAAGGTTCCGGCCCACAAGATTGTAAGTCTGGGAATGGCGCACGTACCGGAGGGGCGCCGCGTGTTCGCGCAGCTTTCCGTGTATCAGAATCTGAAAATGGGCGCCTATACAAGAAGCGATAAGAATGAGATCGAGGAGAGCCTGGAGGCAGTATATAAACGTTTCCCCCGGCTGGAGGAGCGCAAAAATCAGGTGGCAGGAACTCTTTCCGGCGGAGAACAGCAGATGCTGGCGATGGGCCGCGCCCTGATGTCCAAGCCCAGGATCATTCTGATGGATGAGCCCTCCATGGGGCTTTCACCGATTTTGGTAAACGAGATATTTGATATTATTCAGAGTGTTAGCGCCAGCGGCACAACCGTGCTTTTGGTGGAACAAAATGCAAAAAAGGCGCTTTCCATCGCAGACCGGGCCTATGTGTTGGAAACGGGCAAGATTGTGCTGGACGGCGACGCAGAAGTTTTGATGAACGACGATTCGATCAAAAAGGCTTACCTGGGAGAATAAGAAACAGTTCGAAAAAACACCCGGAAACGGGGGCTCGAAATAGAGGAAAAGTACTTTAAAAGATGGTTTAGTACAGAAAACAAAAGATGGCGGTGCAGCCGGGTGGTTCGGCTGCACCGCCATCTTTGTGTATCGAATTTAGAGAATTTTCATTGCGAAGTCTGAAAATTTACGGTATACTTATAACAAGTCTATAAGAAAATTGCAGCGCGTACACAAAGCAGAACAGAGGACGCGCCGAAGAAAAGGAGGGGTATTGTGAAGAACGTAATTGTAACGATTTCAAGGCAGTATGGAAGCGGAGGAAAGACAGTGGCGGAAATGTTTGCAAAGAAAAACGAAGTGCCCTGTTACGGCCGGGATATTCTGCGCAGGGCGTCGGATGAAAGCGGCATTAATGAAATGTTGTTTGCCCAGATTGATGAAAAATTGAAAAATGGTTCACTGTTCGGCATTTCCAAGCGAATTTACAGAGGGGAACTTCTGCCGCCCTCCAGCGATGAATTTACATCACCGCAGAATCTTTTTAATTATCAGGCAAAGGTGATCAGGGATTTGGCGGAACAGGGCCCCTGCGTGTTTATCGGGCGATGCGCCGATTTCGTGCTGGCAGATAAATCCAATGTCGTCAGCGTGTTTGTTCATGCGCCGAAGGATTATTGCATGGAACAGGCAAGGCAGCGAAATTCGATGACGGAGGCGGATCTGGAAAAATTTGTGTCAAGAACGGATAAATTCCGGGGAGATTTCTACCATTACTACACAGGACGGGAGTGGAACGACGCGAGAAACTACGATCTCTGCCTGGACAGCAGCAAGCTGGGCTTTGAGCGCTGCGTGGAAGCGATAGAGGCGTATATTAATGTAAGGTTTCAGTAAAACAGAAGGCGATTGACGTGGAAACGGCATGGAAAACAGGTAAAAGGAGGAATGACTACTTGAGTATCAAGCGGGTATTTGTAATCGTTCTGGACAGCTACGGCATCGGCCATGCGCCGGATGCGTCGGAGTTTGGGGACGAGGGAGCAAACACTTTAAAGACTATCCGCCAGTCGGCGGCTTATCATACACCGAATATGGAAAAATTGGGGCTTTTCTGCATCGACGGCGTGGAGCCCATAAGGGAGCAGTCCCCTGTCATCGGTGCGTTTGGGCGGCTTCAGGAAGCGTCCAGAGGAAAGGACACGACGATTGGCCATTGGGAGATTGCAGGCATTATTTCGAAAAAGCCATTGCCGGTATATCCGCAGGGGTTCCCTGAGGAAGTGCTGGAGGCTCTTGAAAAGGCTACGGGGCGCGGGATTCTCTGCAACCGTCCCTATTCGGGCACGCAGGTAATTGCCGACTATGGCGAAGAACATATGAAGACAGGAAAGCTGATTGTGTATACTTCCGCAGACAGTGTGCTTCAGATTGCGGCCCACGAGGAGATTGTGCCCCTGGAAACACTCTATGAGTACTGCCGGAAAGCCCGGGAGATTATGAGAGGAGAGCACAGCGTAGGGCGCGTGATTGCAAGGCCGTTTGTGGGCGAACCGGGTAACTTTACAAGGACGCCCCACCGCCATGATTATTCCCTGGAACCGCCGGCACCGACAATGATGGATGTGTTGGCGGAGCATGGCCTGGATACCCTGGGCGTTGGAAAAATATTTGATATTTTTGCAGGGAAAAATATACAGAAAACAGTCTCCATTGAAAACAATGTGGACGGTATGGAAAAAACATTAAAGTTCCAGAAAGAGGACTTCCATGGGCTTTGCTTTGTGAACCTGGTAGATTTTGATATGCTGTACGGCCACCGAAATGATATCGAGGGTTACGCAAAAGCGGCCACTGTGTTTGACGGACAGCTGGCAACTTTTATGGAACGCATGAGAGAGGACGACGTTCTTTTTATCACTGCGGACCACGGCTGCGATCCGGGCTATCCGGGAACGGACCATACAAGAGAATGTACGCCGGTGCTGGTGTATGGAGCACAGATAAAAGAAAATGTGAACTTGGGTACGGGAAATACCTTTGCCAATATCGGGGCGACTGTTCTTGAGATGCTGGGCGTAAAGGGAAAGATTGAGGGCGAAAGCTTTTTTGAAAAAATAAGGAAATAGGAAATTCTGAGTTTGGAGCGTGGATATATGGACAAAAACATGGAACAAAAATTGATTGCCCGGGCTTTTGAGGCTCAGAAGCGGGCATATGTACCCTATTCGGGCTTCAGTGTCGGCGCGGCTCTGCTTGCAAAGGACGGAAAAGTATATCTTGGGTGCAATATCGAAAACGCGACCTACACCCCTACAAACTGTGCGGAGCGGACGGCATTTTTTAAGGCTGTCTCCGAGGGCGTGACAGAATTTGAAGCGATTGCCATTGTGGGCGGCAAAAAGGACGCCTCCAGAGAGGAGGGAAAACTGTGTCCGCCCTGCGGCGTCTGCCGGCAGGTAATGCAGGAATTTTGCGATGCGGAAACGTTTCAGGTGATTTTGGCGGTCAGCGAAGAAAATTACCGGGTATTTACCCTAAAGGAGCTGCTGCCTTTGGGATTTGGCCCCGAACATCTGCAGTGACATGAAAAAGGAAATGACACAGGCGTTTCCTGTGCCGGGTTTACGCCCCATGGAGGGCGTTTGCGTCAGATGGGCGGCGCCTTTGAAGATTTGGAAAAGGGGAGGTGCGAAAGAACCTTGAGGATGTATGATTTAATAGAAAAAAAGCGAAACGGGGGCGAATTATCGGAGGAAGAAATCCGCTGGATGATTGGGCAGTATGTGGAGAACGTAATTCCCGATTATCAGATGTCGGCTATGCTGATGGCAATTTATTTCCGGGGAATGACGGACCGGGAGACTTCCGTGATGACGGACGCCGTAGCGCACTCCGGGGATATGGTAGATTTGTCTCCGATACAGGGGGTAAAGGTAGACAAACATTCTACCGGCGGCGTTGGCGATAAGACGACGCTGGTGATTGCCCCGATTGTGGCCGCGTGCGGCGTAAAGGTGGCAAAAATGTCAGGCAGAGGGCTGGGACATACCGGCGGAACCGTAGATAAAATGGAGAGTATTCCGGGCATGAGAACCGATCTTGACCGGGAAGAATTTTTTGATGTGGTAAACCGCACGGGACTTTGCGTGATCGGGCAGTCGGGCAATATGACGCCCGCGGACAAAAAGCTGTATGCGCTGCGCGATGTGACGGCTACGGTGGACAGTATTCCGCTGATTGCAGTTTCCGTGATGGGCAAAAAGCTGGCGGCGGGCAACGACGCAATTCTTCTCGACGTTACCACGGGCAGCGGCGCCTTTATGAAAAAGAAGGAGGACGCCATTGAGCTGGCAAAAAAGATGACTGCCATAGGGGAGGCGGCGGGTAAGCGCACGGCGGCGCTGATTACCGATATGGATACGCCTCTGGGCTTTGCTATCGGAAATTCCCTGGAGGTGAAAGAGTCCATTGAGGTGCTAAGAGGCGGCGGTCCGGGGGATTTGAAAACCGTATGCCTGGCGCTGGCCTCCAATATGCTTTATCTGGCTGGACAGGGAAGCCTTGAAGAATGTGACAAAAAAGCGCGGCAGGCAATAGAGAGCGGCGAGGCCCTTGAGCGCCTGGCGGCGATGGTGGAGGCCCAGGGCGGTGATAAACGGTATGTTTACGATACGTCCCTGTTTGAGAAAGCGCCGTTCTGCCGGCAGATAGAAGCGCAGGCCGACGGATACATTTCACACATGGATGCAGAAAGCATAGGAATTGCTTCGTCCATGCTGGGAGCAGGCCGGGAAACGGTAGACAGCGTGATCGACCCGGCTGCGGGCATTATTCTAAAGAAGAAGACCGGCGATGCGGTGAAAAAAGGCGAGGTCATTGCAGAACTGTACGCATCGAAGCAGGAATTGTTTGAGCCGGCAAAAAAGCGTTATCAGGAAGCTATTGTCATTGCGGATAAGGCTTTGGCAGAACAGCCTCTGGTGCTGGCGCGGGTAGAAAAAGGAAAGGTAGAAGTATTTTAAATAACAGGAGGAAAAAATGGAAGCGAAAGAGATGTTAACTTATGTAGACCATACGCAGCTGAAAGCGTTTGCCGTCTGGGAGGATATTCAGAAACTCTGCGAGGAAGCGATAGAATTTCATACGGCGTCCGTATGTATTCCGCCCTGCTATATCAAACGTGTGCATGACACGTATGGAGATAAGATCAATATTTGCACCGTGGTGGGTTTTCCCCTGGGCTACAGTGTAACCCAGGCCAAGATAGCCGAAGTGCGGCAGGCGTTGGCAGACGGGGCGAACGAGATTGATATGGTAGTCAATATTTCAGATGTAAAGAATGGTGACTTCGATAAAGTGGAGCAGGAGATTGCGGCGCTGAAGAAGGAAACGGGCGATAAGATTCTGAAAGTAATTATTGAAACCTGCTACCTGACAGAGGAAGAAAAAATCGCTATGTGCAAGGCGGTTACAAAGGCGGGGGCAGATTTTATCAAGACGTCCACCGGCTTTGGAACGGGCGGAGCAACGATTGAAGATATCAGACTGTTCAAGGCAAATATCGGCCCGGGAGTGCGCATGAAGGCGGCAGGAGGCGTAAAAAGCGTGGCAGATCTGGAAGCGTTTATCAATGAGGGGTGCTCCCGCATCGGTACAAGCTCCGCTGTCAGCCTTATCAAGAAGCAGGAAGCAGGCGAATATTAGGCGCGTGTGAATAATTTATGTTGAAAATCTTATGAAAATCTTAGAATTTTGTCCCAAATATTAAGGTTGCCGGAACGCCATTGACGTGGCCACAGGGATGTCATATAATGCTGATAACGAGTTTGTAACAATTTTGTAACAAATTCAAGCGAATATGACAGGAGGTTGCATGAGCAATGAAAAGTAACAGTAAACGGGCGACGGCATTTCTTATCTCGGCAAGCATGGCCTTTTCATGGGCGGGCAGCCCGGTTCTGGCAGACGAGCAGGGACAGGAACAGACAGCCGCAGCGGAGCAGGAGCAGATAGAGGCGCAGCAGGAAGACAGCCTGGTTGGGACGCTGGCTTTTGCCCAGTGTGACAGCTATATCAATATTCGGAGCAGTGCTGATGAAGAAAGTGATGTGACTGGTAAAATTTACAATAACTGCGCAGCGACGATTGTTGGAAAAGAAGGCGACTGGTATCAGATTACTTCGGGAAATGCTTCCGGCTATGTAAGCGCAGAGTATTTTGCCACGGGAGATGAGGCGTCTCAGATTGCTGATCAGGTGAGTTATAATGTGGCGACCGTGCATCCGGAGGTATTGATGGTGCGTACCCAGCCCGATGAATCGTCGGAGGTTCTGGATATGGCGCAGCAATCCCAGCAGCTTGAGGTGGTACAGTGGGATGGCGACTGGATGAAGGTGGCCCTTGATCAGAATACATACGGCTATGTAAACGCCTATTATGTAGATTATAACACATATTACCCGGTAGCAGAAACTCTGGAGGAAGAACAGAACAGACTGGCGGCTGAAGGAGCGGCGAAGGAAGCGGCTTATCAGGAGCAGCTCCAGAGGGAACAGGCTGAAACAAAGGCTTCGCAGCAGCAGGCAGCGACGGTACAGTCGGCGCCTGAAACGGAAGCGGAGTATGTGGAAACAGAAGCAG